>JAWLCO010000037.1:0-33999 GCA_041687075.1 Hyphomicrobiaceae bacterium
ACTCGAGGTTGACCTGATGGCAGATGCCGGTGCCCGGCGGCACGACGCGGAAGTTGGCGAACGCGCCCTGGCCCCACTTCAGGAACTCGTAACGCTCCAGGTTGCGCTCGTACTCGAGCTCGACGTTGCGGGCAAAGGCACGCGGGGACCCGAACTCGTCGACGATGACCGAATGGTCGATGACGAGGTCCACTGGCACCAGCGGATTGATCTTGCGCGGATCGCCGCCCAGCGTGTTCATGCCGTCGCGCATGGCCGCGAGGTCCACCACCGCCGGCACGCCCGTGAAGTCCTGCATCAGCACGCGGGCGGGGCGGAAGCCGATCTCCTTCTCCACCTTGCCGCGGTTGTCGAGCCAGGCGGAGATGGCGGTAATGTCCTGTTTCGTTACCGAACGGCCGTTCTCGTGGCGCAGCAGGTTCTCCAGCAGCACCTTCATGGAGTAGGGCAGGCGGGAGATGCCATTGAGGCCGTTCTTCTCCGCGTCCGGGAGCGAGAAGTAGGTGTAGGTCTTGTTTTCGACTGTCAGTGTCTTGCAACTTTTGAAGCTGTCCAACGACACGGGTTCTTGCGCGGTCACGTTCTGTCCTCCATCCGAGCAATTACAGCCGCGCCGCCGGAGCGCCGGCGGAGGGAGCGATCCCGTTTTTGCGCTAGCGTCGATAGAAGCGTGCTTCTTATATAGCCGCGTTCGCGCGAGGGCCAGTCCGCGCGTTGTCTCGGGTGTCGCGCGAGGGACGGTCAGTCGAAGGACAGGTTTGCGGTGGCGGACGAAGACAGAATTGTGCCTGATCCGGCCTTGCGTCCCGGCCTCGCGGTGGAGCAGCTTGCCGTGGAGCGTGGCGGCCGGCGTGTGATTGCAGACCTGTCGTTCACCGTGGCTGCAGGCGAGGCACTCTTGCTCACGGGCCCGAATGGCGCGGGCAAGACGACCTTGCTGAAGACGATTGCGGGCTTCCTGTCGCCGGTATCGGGACGCATCAGCCTTGGGCGCGCTGCAGACGACCAGCCACTGGCGGAGCAGGCTCATTACATCGGCCACCTGAACGGCGTGCGCGCCACGCTCACCGTTGCAGAGAACGCGCGGTTCTGGGCGCAATACCTCGGCGGGAGGGAAGAGCGCATCCCGCCGGCGCTGGAGCGGTTCGGGCTCGCCTCTCTCACCGGTATTCCGGCGGGCTACCTCTCAGCGGGGCAAAAGCGGCGGCTGGCGTTGGCGCGTCTGCTGCTGGTGCCGCGCCCTCTCTGGCTGCTCGACGAGCCGTCATCGTCTCTCGATGCGCGCTCGACGGCTGTACTTGCCGGAGTGCTCGACGAGCATATCGCAGGAGGCGGCATTGTCCTTGCCGCGACGCATCTGGCGCTCGGGCTTGCGCGCTCACGGGAGCTGCGGCTCGGCTTTGCCGCGGGGCAGGCATGAGCGGCTTCTGGACGCTCGTGATGCGCGATCTTCTGCTCGCGGCGCGAGAAGGGGGGGCAACCGGAACGGCCCTCGGCTTCTACCTGATCGTCATCGCCCTGATGCCGCTGGGCCTTGGGCCCGACATGCAACTTCTCTCGCGGATCGCGCCGGGCGTCCTGTGGATAGGGCTGCTGCTGGCCGCGCTGCTGTCACTCGGCCGCATGTTCGACACGGACCAGGACGATGGCGTGCTCGAGATCCTGGCGACGGGACCGCTGCCGCTGGAGCTGGTGGCCGCAGCCAAGGCGCTCGCGCACTGGATCTCGACCTGTGTTCCACTTGCGATTCTGGCGCCGGTGCTGGGGCTTCTGCTCAACCTCGAGCTCACCGCCTACCCGATCCTGGTCGGCACCGTGCTGGCTGGCTCGCCTGCCATCAGCTTCCTGGGCAGCATCGGCGCGGCCCTGACGCTCAGGAGCCGGCGCGGCGGCCTGCTGATCGCGCTGCTGGTGCTGCCGCTGTATATTCCGACCCTGATCTTCGGCATTTCCGCCATCAGCGCCGTCGTGACCCCGCCCGGCAGTCTGGAGGCATCGCTGCTCCTGCTCTCGGCCATCACGATCGCATCACTGGTCATCGGGCCCATCGCCGCCGCTGCAGCGCTGAGGGCGCAGCTCGGTTAGATCCCTCTCCCCATCGAGATGGGGAGAGGGTTAGGGTGAGGGGCAGGAACTTGCGTATCGCTTGCATCGGCCCCTCTCCCCCGCATGGCGGGGAGAGGAAGTGCCCGCGACCTCGAAGCGGTTTGCGTGAGGGCCGCGGACAGCCTAGATCAGTGCCATGCAGACGCTCACCCAAAGGCTGGCCAATCCGACGCGGTTCATGGAGCTGTCGCGGCGGATTCTGCCCTGGATTTCGGGGCTTGCGGCCCTGACGCTCGCCTACGGGCTTTACCTTACCTTCTTCGTCGCACCACCTGATTATCAGCAGGGTGAGACGGTCAGGATCATGTTCATCCACGTCCCCGCGGCGTGGCTGGCCATGATGGGATATATGATCGTCGCCATATCGAGCTTCGGCCTGCTCGTCTTTCGGCATCCGCTCGCCGATGTCTCGGCCAAGGCGGCAGCCCCGCTCGGGGCGGCGTTCACGCTGCTGGCGCTCATCACCGGGTCGCTGTGGGGCAAGCCCATGTGGGGAGCCTACTGGGTCTGGGATGCCCGGCTGACCTCGGTGCTGATCCTGTTCTTCCTCTACCTCGGGCTGATCGCGCTGCGGTCGGCGCTCGACGAGGATCCGGCGCTGGCGGGAAAGCTCACGGCGGTGCTGGGGCTGGTGGGCGTCGTCGTGCTTCCGGTGATCCGCTTCTCGGTGGACTGGTGGAACACGCTGCATCAGCCGGCGAGCGTGCTGAAAGTAGGCGGGCCGGCGATCCATTCGTCCATTCTTATCCCGCTGCTGGTGATGGCTGCAGGCTTCACGTTCTTGTTCTTCGCCATGCATCTCAAGGCCATGCGCAACGAGATTTTGCGTCGGCGGGTGAGGTCGCTCACAATGGCGGAGGTGGAGCGGGCAGCCCGCCTCGAAGCCCGCACTGTGGAGTAAGACGATGGACCTCGGACCTCACGCCGCCTTTATCTGGGCATCCTATGCCGTGGTCGCGTTCGTTCTCGCGCTGCTGATCGCGTGGCTGGTTGCGGACGGAAAGCAACAGGAGCACCGGCTCGAAGAGCTGGAAGCGCGGGGGATTCGCCGGCGGTCGGCCCGCGCTCCGGGCCCCGGCGGCGACGCGGCCTGAACAATGCCGGACGCAACCGTGCAGCAGAAATTATCAAAGCAAGTAAATCGACCCAAGAGGCGCCGCTTCCGCTGGGTCGCGGCGCCCCTCCTCATCTTCGTCGCGCTGGCGCTGATGTTCTTTTATGCGTTGCAGACCGGCGATCCGTCCCGACTGCCGTCCGCCCTGATCGGAAAGCCGGTGCCGCAGTTTTCGCTGGAGCCGCTGCCCGGCCTCGTCGACAGCGGCCAGCCCGTGCCCGGCTTCGGCAACGCCGATCTTGCCCGCGGCGAAGCCACCGTCGTGAACTTCTGGGCGTCATGGTGCGTCCCCTGCGTGCAGGAACACCCCGTTCTCGTGGAGATGGTTCGCCGAACCGGGGTCGCGCTCTACGGCGTCAACTACAAGGACCAGACCACGGCGGCCCGCCGCTTCCTCGGCCACTATGGTAACCCCTATCGGGCGGTCGGCGTCGACGGCAATGGCCGCACGGCTATCGAGTGGGGCGTTTACGGTATGCCGGAGACCTTCGTCGTCGATGGGAGCGGCCGGATCGTCTACAAGCACGTCGGGCCGATTACGGTGCAAGCGCTCGAGTCCAAGATCATTCCAGCGATCGAGACGGCACGAAAGACAAGCCCTGTTTCCGGATGAACTCCAGCGTGTTCGCTGACAGCTTCGCGCGGGTACCGGCCTGCGCCGGCATGCTTCTTGAACGCCGCGGCCCAGGGGCCCGCGGGACCACGATCCTGGCAGGCCCGTCAGGTCACGCCGCGGGTTTGCGATCCTGGCCCACGCGGCAACCCTGCTCGTTGGGCGAGCCGAAGTGCTCGAAATAGCGGGGATCGATGCGCTCAACGGGAAGGATGATGAGCACGTCCGTCGTGCCGAACTGATGGTCGATGACGGCGCCATCGCCGACGACCGCACCAAGCCGCAGATATCCCTTGATGAGCGGCGGCATGGCCTTCAGGGCCGCCCGGGGATCGACCTGATCCTTGGGCAGCCGGTCCATCGGCACGAACAGGTGCTCGTGCGCGCGCACCCGCCAGTCCTCCGGCGCTCGCGCGTAGTGATGCAGGAATGACAGCGCCATCGCGTGCGCGTCCGGATCGGTACCCTCGAAGCTGGCGCAACCGACCATCACGTCGACCTTGTGCTCGCGCACGTAGGTCCAAAGACCATGCCACAGCAACTCGACGGTGCGCTTGGTGCGGTAAGGCTTCAGCACGCAGCTCCGCCCGAGCTCCATGAAGCGGTAGTTCGGCCTGGCGGCGACCAGCGGCGCGATGTCGTACTCGCCCTGCGTGTAGAAGCCGAGCTTGCGATCGGCGATCTCCTGGCGCAGCACGCGGTAGGTGCCGACGACGTGCGGCTTTTGCTGCCGGACCCAGTCACGCCCGCCCGTACTCGCGACGGATGTGTCGACGACCAGCAGATGGTCGCAAACGGCGTCATAAGGGTCCTCGTCGCGCCCGCGCATATGGGTCGCGAAGCTCGCCCGCGCCGACATCTCGTTGTAGAACACGTCGTAACGCAGCCTCTGCGCACGCTTGACGTCTGCCCAGGTCCGCGCGAGCCGCACTTCCAGGCCGCCGATGCGGCCATAGACCTTTTCCGGAGGTTTCCGGGGGGAGATGGCGAACCGAGGCATGCGCTGCCGCGCCGCGGAGCCGAGCGCCAGCAATCCCTGCGGCAGCACAGCGGCCTTAGGCCCACGCGACCAGCGGTTCGTCGTGCGATGCGAACTCAGCTTCATGCAGTTTCGCAGCCCCCATTTGCTGCGGTTCACGCAGCGTGCGAATGGTGCTCCCAGCCCGGGAATTAAGCATTAGTATAGAATGATGACAATTCAGCAATAGGCGAGTCGGGGACTTTGAATCGGTTTCAGGCCGCGTCGTCCGCGTGGCCGGAGGCAATGCCGTCGTTGGCTGGCCGCGGCAGCCATTGGGCCAGCATCTCGTGGAGCTCGGGCCAGGAGAAGGGCTTGGCCAGATAGTCGTCCATGCCTGCCTCGAGGCACAACGCGCGGTCTTCCGCGAATGCATTGGCGGTGACGGCGATGAGCGGCGGCGTTTTGCGGCCGCAGACCTCGTCGAAGGCCCGGATCTTTCGAGCAGCAGCAAGACCATCGAGATCCGGCATGTGCACGTCCATCAGCACGAGATCGATAGCCGGGCCGGTGCCCTCTAGACTGTCTTGGACCGCCTCGACGGCTGCGCGCCCGGTCTCCACCAGCAGTGCGGCACAGCCGGCACGCTGCAGCATGCACTGAGCGAGCTTTGCGTTGATGGGGTTGTCTTCCGCAACAAGCACGCGCCCGCCGGCAGGGATGTCCATCGGCTGTCTTTTCGGGGTGTGGAGTGGCGCAACAGCAGCAGACTGCCGGTCTGACTGGCGATCAGCGGATCGAATGGGCTGTGTGTCCTTCGCGAAGGTGTCGCCAGTGGTCGGTCCGGGCATGCTGCAAACTGCGCGAGTCGCAGGAATATCGGGGCTGTAGCCCTCGTCACGAACAAGCGCTTTGGGCGCAGATTTCTCTGCAGCGGGCTCGCGGCGATGCGGTCGTTCGGTCTGATATGTACCGGGACGCAGAGCGGTGTCCAGGATGAGGCCGATCAGCATCGTTGCACCGGCATAGCTCAGGTAGGCTGAGCCGAACTGGTCCGGGAGCAGAACAGGGCCGGCGAGAAACATCAGCCCGCCAGCGAACAGCAGCCCGCGCAGAAGCGTTGCGAACACGGAGAACTGCCTACTCATGCACCGAGCCTCCATCGGATGATGCCGGACCGAGATTAATGCGTCTGCATGGGCCAACAGCCATCCAACATCTGGCGAACGCATCTGATTTCTGACGCGAGCCCGCTTATCAGACCAGCACGATCGTGTTGAGGAAAATTTCAGAAGGCTGGTTAATTGCAACTAAGGCGCGAAAATGCTCTGCGCTGATGAGGCGAGTGCGGATCGTATGCTGCTCACCCTCGCGAAACGAAACTTCGCTCGACGTTCGCCGCTAGCCTGCCCGAGGGTCCTGCGCCTGGTCGAGGCTCAGGCTCGGCGCTTTGAGTGATTGTGAAGGGTCAGGGCGGAGCATGTCCCCGGCAAGAAGTGGACGTCCGATATAGATATCGAGCTCGCCGCGCCGCCATAGGTGCAGCGGCTCGATGAAGCTCACCTGACGGCGGCCTGTTTCGCAATCGAAATAGCGAGGGTGGTATTTCCACAGCCGCCAGGCGGTGAGGTAGCGGATTCGCGTCAGGCGTACCCATCCGATCACGCCGCGCACGCCCGGCAGCGTTCTGAGCCATGTGACCAGCTTCCGATGCCGGGAGCCGAACATCCTCCAGTACCAGGCCCCGAAAAGCATGTCCGCGGCGCGCACCCATAGCCGCCGGACGACCGGCACGAGGAACGCGATCGGGAAGACGATCAGCATCGAGTGCAGGTAGACTTGGCTGGCGATCAGCGCTGCGACGACCAGAAGCTTCCAGACGAGCGGCAGGTTCTGCCAGCGGTTTCTGACGGAGGTGATGGCCGCCTTCAACTTGCCGCGCCAGCCGCGCGCCTTTTGAACCTTCTCTTCGCTGAACACCACGCTGGCGGCATAGCCGAGGCCGACCCCGCCGATGACATTGGCAACACGGGTAACGCGGCGCCAGCCCACGCCCCTGGCGATCAGCCCGAGCAGGCTGCCGAATACGCGGATGAGGCTGTTGATGACGAGGGCAAAGCCGTTCCAGAGCACGCGGACAGCAGCCGCCAGCGCCTCCTGCCCTGTCACCGCGCCAATGGCCACAAATGCCACGACCGCGATCAGCGCAAAGCTGAGATACCAGCCGAACCCTTCCTTTTGCTCTGACGAGGTCGTTTCGTCCGCCACGGCCCTCCCCCTCGCCGCGTCAAGCCGATTGCGCCCCGGTTCCGGCGAGCCCCTTCAGCCGTAAGGCCTAGCTCCGGCGCGCCTCGCGTTCCGGCTCATTCGACCTGAGGTCGGCAAGCACGGTTTCGCCCGCAACGGCACGCTGACCCACAGCAACAATAGGGCGACCCTCGGGCGGCAGGTAAACGTCGACGCGCGAGCCGAAGCGAATGAGGCCGAACCGTTGGCCGACACCGACAGTATCGCCTTCACTGGCGAACGTCACGATCCGCCGCGCCACGAGCCCGGCAATTTGCACAACGCCGATCTCGCTGCCCGAAGGCATCATGATGACGAGGCCGCGGCGCTCGTTCTCCTCACTCGCCTTGTCGAGTTCGGCGTTGAAGAAGGCGCCGGGCGTGTAGACGGAACGGGTGATGCGCCCGGCGACAGGTGACCGGTTCACGTGCACGTCGAAGACCGAGAGGAAGATCGAGATCCGGGTGCGGAGCTCCTCCCCGAGTCCCAGCTCCTGCGGCGGGCGGACCCGCTCGATGGTGCTGATCCGGCCGTCAGCCGGTGCGATGACGAGCCCTTCGCGCAGGGGCGTGACCCGGTCGGGATCGCGGAAGAAGTAAGCTACCCAGGCGGTGATGACGGCGAATATCCATCCCAGCGGCGGCCAGATCAGAAAGAAGACCAGCGTCACGCCCAGCCCGATCGCCACGAATTTGTGGCCGTCGCGATGAATGGGCGGGATGGAATCCGCAATCGTGCTCAACAGGCTGCGATGCTCGGACAAAGCTGTCGTCTCCACCGGTTTGGAAAGGGGCCGCTTGTCTTAGCGCCCGCAGAAAGTCGCCGCCAGTGGCAAGTCGCCCCGGAGAGGCCAGGGCACGCGATTGCGGCCAGCCTGCGAAACAGACTAACGGGACAGGTGTGCAGAATTGAGACGGATCAGTCGATCGGAACAGCGACGAAGCGCATGTCGCCTTTGCCGTCCTCGAGGCGCAGCAACACGGCCTTGCGACCCGACTTCCGGACCTTGTCGACGCTCTTCGACAGGTCATCGGCACTCGCGACCTGCTCCTGGGCGGCCTCGACGATAATATCGCCGGTCCTCACGCCCTTCTCGGCGGCAGGGCTGTCCGGGTCGACCTCGGTGACGAGCAGGCCATTGATTTTCTTGTCGATGCCGTGCTTGCGCCTGAGCTCATCGGTAAGTGGCGTGACGTGCAGCCCGATCAGACCCTGGCCCGGCGTGGGCGGGGCATCGCCGCGCGTGGTTGAAGGCGCCGTCTCTTCATCGGCATCCTCATCCTCGCTGAGGCGGCCGACGACGATCTTAAAGTTCTTTTTCTCTCCCCTGCGCATGGCCTCGACCTCCACCGTCTTGCCGATGGGGGTTTGCGCCACGATACGGGGCAGTCCCCGCATGCCGGAGATTTCCTTTCCGTCGAACCTGGTGATGACGTCGCCAGACTCGATGCCTGCCTGGGCCGCCGGGCTCTCAGGCGTGACGCCTGCCACCAGTGCGCCCGTGTTCGGGGGTACGCCCAGCGACTCTGCAATGTCCTCGCTGACGGACTGAATGCGCACGCCGAGCCAGCCGCGCCGCGTCTCGCCGTAGAGCCGTAGCTGCTCGATAACCGGGGCGGCGATGTCGGTGGGGACCGCAAAGCCGATGCCGATCGAGCCGCCGGTGGGCGAAATGATGGCCGTGTTGATGCCGATCACCTCGCCGGCCATGTTGAACAGCGGCCCGCCGGAGTTGCCCTTGTTGATGGCGGCGTCGGTCTGAAGATAGTCGTCGTAAGGGCCTGAGTTGATGTCGCGGGCCTTGGCGGAAATGATGCCGACCGTCACGGACCCGCCGAGGCCGAACGGATTGCCGATCGCCATCACCCAGTCGCCCACCCTCATCGCCTCGGAGGAGCCGAACTTCACGGCCTTGAGCGGCTTTTTGGGCGTGACTTTCAGGAGTGCCAGGTCGGTCTTGCCGTCCTTGCCGATCACCTTGTCGACCTTGAGCCGCGAGCCATCGGCGAAGTTGACGATGATCTCGTCCGCGCCTTCGATCACATGCGTGTTGGTGACGATCAGCCCTTCTTCGGCGTCGATGACGAAGCCTGATCCGAGTGAGGACACCCGCCGGTCGCGATGCGGGCTGGTGCCCTTCTTATTGAAGAAGTCCTCGAACAGGTCCTCGAATGGCGAGCCCTCCGGCACCCGCGGCAGCGGCGTGCCTTCCGGCGTCTTCAAGGTCTGGGACGTGGAGATGTTGACGACGGCGTCGATGAGCTCCTGGGCCGTATCGGCAACCGATTGCGGTCCGCGGGCTTCTGATGTGCTCGCAAAAGCCACCAGGGCGAGCGAGAAGATCAACGCAGCGAGAGTGTGAGCCAGGCTCGCGTGCCTCCCTTGCGCCAGGGCCGTCATCACACGTGTCCTTTCGAGCATCATGCGCACACAACCCGCCGCCTCGCCTTCATCACGCTGCGAGACGGCGCTTCGATCATCGTTCAGTCCCTGGCGCAGGCCTGTCAACGCGAACGGTTTCAACCGCGCACGAGCCAGACAATGAACACACCGGCCGCAACGGCAGTGAGACCGGCCGTCCTCAGCGCCTGTGGCGACGACTCCGCCGCCGTATTGAGAAGGCGTACCGCAAAATCGGGTGCGGCGGCCCAGAGCAGTCCCTCGATCACCAGCACGAGGCCGAGGGCGACAGCGAGATCGCTCATTGTTGTGGCAACGCAATGTTCGGCGTCGGCGTTCCTACGGTAGCGCCTGTGACAGTCGGAGCTTTGGTTTCCGGCGTGACAGACTCGGAGAAGAACCGGAAGAAGTCGCGGAACGTCGCCGATTCCGGCGAAATCACGAGCCGCGTATCGCCCCGGCGCAAGGCTGTCTCATAGGCCTCCATCGAGCGCAGGAACTGGTAGAACTCCGGATCCTGGCCAAAGGCCTCGTTGGAGATCCGCGCCCGCTCGGCGTCGCCCTCGCCCTTGAGCCGCCGCGCGTCGCGTTCAGCTTCCGCCTTCATGACGGCGACCTGCCGGTCGGCCTCGGCGCGAATCCGCCGTGCCGCCTCTTCACCGCGGGCGCGGAACTCGGCCGCCTCGCGCTGCCGGTCCGTCTTCATGCGCTCGTAGATCGAGGCGGAGTTCTGCGGCGGCAGGTCGACCCGCTTGGTACGGACGTCGACGACGTCTATGCCGAAGTCGCGGGCCTCAGCATTTACCTGCTTCTGAATGAGGTTCATCAGCTCGGCACGCCGGTCACGCACCGCATCTGCGAACGAAGCAGAGCCCAGGACACGCCGCAGCGAGCTGTCCAGGATCGGACCCACGCGCGAGCGCACGCCGAGTTCGGTGCGCACGGTCTGGTAGTAGCGCAGCGGGTCGACGATGCGATACCGCGCGAAGCTGTCGACGATCAGCTTGTTCTGGTCCGAGGAGAAGAGCTCCTGCGGGGACGTGTCGAGATCGAGAATCCGCTTGTCGAAGAACTCGACCGTTTCCACGACGGGCAGCTTCCAATGCAGCCCCGCCGCGTCCACGATACGCTTCGGCTTGCCGAACTCCAGCACGAGCGCCTGCTGGTGCTGCTTCACGATGAACATCGAAAGGTAGCCAGCAACCGCCGCAAGGCCGAGCGCGACGAGAACTGCCATTAGTGTTGCGCGCATGATCGAGCCCCTCACTGCTGCTGTTGTTGTGTTTGTCTTCTGGGCTGCAATTGGTCGAGCGGGAGATACGGCACCACGCCCTGACCGCTATTGCTGTCGATGATCACCTTGTCGGTCGAGGCGAGGACGCGTTCCATGGTCTCGAGATAGAGCCGCTGCCGCATCAGGTCCGGCGCCTTGCGGTACTCCTCGAGCACGTTCAGGAACCGGCTCGCTTCACCCTGAGCTTCGGCAATGACGCGCTCCTTGTAGGCCTGTGCCTCCTGCAGGATCCGCTGCACCTCACCGCGGGCTTCAGGGATGACCTTGTTGGCATAAGCATAGGCCTGGTTCTCGATGCGCCGTTGGTCGATTGCTGCCGCGGCCACGTCACGGAACGCATCGACGACCTGCGACGGCCCCTCTGCCCGCTGCATCTGAAGCTGCGTGATGTTTATGCCTGACTTGTAGTTGTCCAGCGTGCGCTGCACGAGATCGCGCACGTCCTGCTCGATCTGCGAGCGCTTCTCCGTCAGCACATCCTGCACCCGGCTCTTGCCGACCACCTCGCGCATGGCGCTCTCGGCGACCTCTTTGACCGTCTTTTCCGGGTTTTCGATGTTGAAGAGGTAAGCTGCGGCGTCCTTGATGTTCCACAGCACGACGAAGCCGATATCGACGATGTTCTCATCGCCCGTCAGCATCAGGCTTTCGTCGAGCACTTCCTGAGACTGGACCGCCCTGGCCCGGTTGTCAGTAGGGCCGCGGAAACCGATTTCCGTGCGGTTGGCGACCGTCACCTTCGGCAGCCGGACCTCCTCTATCGGATAGGGCAGCCGGAAATGCAGGCCCGGCGGCTCCTGGCGGTCGAACTTGCCGAAGCGCATGACGACGCCGAGCTCATCGGGGCGGACGGTGAACGTGAAGGCATAGAAGCCGACCACGGCGAGAGCTACGGCAGCCAGCAGCAGAATGAGCGGGCCCGGCACGCCCGAGCCATGCATCACCTGCTTCACCTTGTCCTGGCTGCGCTTCAGGATTTCTTCCAGATCCGGCTGATTGCCGCCGCCGCCAGAGCCTTGGCCCCACGGTCCGCCACCACCGCCGCCGCTGCCCCAGGGGCCGCCGCCTCCGCCGCTTTTCCAGCCGCCACCACCGCTACTTTGATTGTTCCAAGGCATCGAACAGCTTTTCCGTTTCCTGCTTGTGTTCCGGGAGTGCCAAAGCGCGCCCACCGCGAACCGCGGGGCGCCAGATCATTCGCCTTTGTATACGTAGGTTATAAGGGACACCCCTCGCCCGCGCAAACCGTACTCTGCGGAATGTGGTGCGGCGGCTTAAGGCTTCAAGCTGCCCCAGCCGCATTAAGCTCGCCCTCGCGCCTGCGCTCGAGCATCACGAGCGTGCAGGCGAACTCGTCGGCTTCGCCGCGCGGGAGTGCCTCGCGAGAGGTCTCGACCCAGTCCTCCGCTGCAATTTCAGGCAGGAAGGTATCGCCCTCAGGCGTGCCGTGGACGCGCGTGAGAAAGATGCGCCGGGCGTGGGGTAACGCCTCGCGGAACACCTCCGCGCCGCCGATAACCATGATTTCAGTCTGCCCCCGGGCTTCGGCCGCCGCGCGGGCTGTATCCACTGCCTCCGCCAGTGTCAGCCTGACGATGACACCAGCGGGACTGAAGCCCGGATCGCGGCTCACCACGATGTTCTCGCGCCCGTCGAGCGGCTTGCCGATCGATTCATAGGTCCTGCGCCCCATGATGATCGGCTTGCCCATGGTGAGCCGCCGGAACAGGCGCAGGTCCGACGGGATGCGCCAGGGCAACTGCCCGCCGCGGCCGATCACATCGTTCTCGGCGGCGGCGACCACGAGGGCGATATCCGGCTCTTCCTGGGCATTGGGGCGACTTGTCATACCGCCACCGGCGCCTTGATGTGCGGGTGCGGATCGTAATCCGTCAGCTCAAAGTCCTCATACCGGAAGCTGAAAATGTTCTTCACCGCTGGATTGAGCCGCAGGGCCGGCGGCGGCCTCGGCGTGCGCGTGAGCTGCAGGTCCGCCTGCTCGAGGTGGTTGAGGTAAAGGTGCGCGTCCCCGAAGGTATGGATGAACTCGCCCGGGCGCAGCCCCGTCACCTGCGCCATCATCATGGTCAGCAGGGCATAGCTGGCGATGTTGAAGGGCACGCCGAGGAAGACGTCGGCCGAGCGCTGGTAGAGCTGACAGGAGAGCCGCCCTTCGGCCACGTAGAACTGGAAGAGGCAGTGGCAGGGCGCCAGCGCCATATCGGGGAGATCGGCAGGGTTCCAGGCTGAGACGATGATGCGGCGGCTGTCCGGATTGGTCTTCAGCGTTTCCACCGCCTCGGCGATCTGGTCGATGGTCCGTCCGTCCGGGGCCGCCCAGGAGCGCCATTGCTTGCCGTAGACGGGGCCGAGATCACCGTTCTCATCCGCCCACTCGTCCCAGATGGAGACGCCATTGGCCTTGAGGTAGGCGATGTTTGTGTCGCCCTGCAGGAACCAGATCAGCTCGTGAATGATCGACTTCAGGTGCAGCTTCTTGGTGGTCACCAGCGGGAAGCCGCGGGCGAGGTCGAAGCGCATCTGATGGCCGAACACGCTGAGCGTGCCCGTGCCCGTACGGTCCGTCTTCCGGACACCTTCGGTGCGCACCCGGCGCATCAGGTCGAGGTACTGGTCCATGGCGTCACATTAACCTGATTCCGCCGCGCCTGAGGCAGGGCTGGCTGCGCCAGCAGCTTCAGGTCAACGGGAGAATGATGATCGCGAGCAGCACCATACCGTTGTAGAAGCCGTGGCAGATAAGCGGCACCCACAGGTTGCCGGTTCTCCACAGGAGCCAGGAGAACAGGAGGCCGGCGAGAAACACCTCGACGAGGCCGAGGCCCGAGTAGCCCGCATGCAGTACCGTCCAGCCGAGCGTGGTCAGCAGCGCCGCTCCGAAAAAGCCGAGGCGCGAGCGTGCGAGGGCGCTCAGCAGGAAGCCGCGGAAAAGGAGCTCTTCCGAAAGCGGCGCGCCGACGACGATGGCGAGCGCGAAGAGCCAGAAGGCATCCGATTGCAACGGCTCCATGAGGGGACGCACATCCTCGATCATCGTGTCGCGTGCGAACGGAAACACGACGGCGTTGTAGAGGACCTGTGCTACGAGCATCACCACCACGGCCGCGATGAAGATGCGTGCCGGAGTGTCGCGGTTGAAGGCCAGGACCTCGGCCCGCCGGCCGCCGAACATCCCCGCGGCCACGACTACGAGTGCGACAATCGATACCTGCATGCCGAGCAGCCAGACGGCCATTCGCCAGATGCGGGCCTCGTCTGTCGGCAGCAACTCCGCTGGAACAGAGATCGGGGGCGCGAACTGCAGCGTGCCGACGAGGTACGTGGCCACCAGCGCAGCAAGGGCGATGATGACGAAGGCTGCCACCACGGCAAGAACCGGGCGCCAGGGGGAGCGCGCGTGATAGGCTGGCGGACCTGTCAGCAGCTCGCGTACGGCGGAGATGAGCAAGCGCGTTCATACCCTTTCAAGAGTTCTTTTTTTCGAGCCACGGACGGCCTATATTAGGCATGCCGGATTCGTCCGGCTATGGCGATAAACGCGGTCGTAATAAGCCGTTCGGACCCGGGGGCGGTACCCGGCGCCTCCACCACAGGCTGCAGCCAAGGCGGCGGCCTCTGATGGGGGCGAAATAGGATCGACGAGGGTGTAAAGGACTTAGCTTTCGCTCGGCATGGTTCCGCCGTTATCGGGCCATCCAGAATAGTTGCCAACGACAACTATGCTGAGGCTGCTCTCGCTGCGTAATGCAGTGCGAAATGCCTGAACCCAAGTCCTGGTCATTAGCCTGATCAGGCGCGGTACGGAGGGCACCGGGCAACAGAAGCCCTCCACTTCCTTGCGGCCCCGTAATCTCAGGGTCCGCGCAGCAGGTAAATGGCCCTGGTCCCTCATGAGCAGCGGGCGCATGATCGACTATGAAGCTTTGGCGCAGGACGCGATGCGTGGCGTCGTGCGCGCAGTGCTGTCTCGTACGGCGAAGAGCGGACTGCCAGGCGATCACCACTTCTACATCTCCTTCGACACCCAGCATCCGGGCGTCATCCTCTCCAAGCGCCTTCGGGAAAAGTATCCCGAAGAGATGACCATCGTGCTCCAGCACCGGTTCTGGGACCTCAACGTCACCGAGGACCGGTTCGAGGTGAAGCTGACGTTCGACGGCATTCCCGAGCGGCTGGTGGTGCCCTTCGCGGCGCTGAAGATCTTCTTCGATCCGAGCGTTCGCTATGGACTGCAGTTCGAGGCGCCGGAGTTCGGTCCCGATTTGCTCGAGCAAGCCGAGGCAGGCAGCGATGAGCAGGTGGGCAGCGAAGAGGAAGTGATGCCCGCGCCGCGGCCGCAGCCGACCCCCCTCCGCAGCGCGCCCCGTCCGGCCGCCGAGCGCAAGGCGGCGCGTAGCACGCGCAAGCCGCGGGCCGACCGTACCTCGGAGCAGCCAAGCTCTTCCGAGACATCTGGCGCTCGTCCGCCCGCGGCGAAGCCATCGGCCGCAGCGCCCTCCAAGACCCAGCCGGAGGCTCAGGACACCGCCGACGAACCAGCCGAGTCGAAAGAGCAAACCTCAGGCGGTGCCCAGATCGTCAGGCTGGACGCCTTCCGCAAGAAGTGAGCTGAGAGCGCTCCGAACGAAGCTGCCCAGGTTTGCGGGAGTTGCTCATCAGTCCCGATGGGCCCAAACCGCTTCAAATCCAGCCAATTCTGTGATCCGATGCTGGTTCCGTGATCGGAGGGAGCCGCATCCATGACCACACAGGGACTGTTCGCAGGCGAGCGCGCCGTTGTCACTGGCTCCGCCTCGAATGTCGGCCGCGGCATCGCGACGGCCCTGGCGCGCGAAGGGGCGCATGTGGTGCTCGCAGACATCGACATGGAGCGCAATGCGGCCGTGGCCCGGGAGATCGGCAGCGACGGCGGCTCCGCCGAGACGATCTCGGTTGACCTTTCGCAGCCCGACGGCTGGAAAGCGATCCTCGAGGCCATCGATGGGCGTGCTCCTGACATGTTCGTGCATTCGGCCTGCCCGCGCCGGCTCGAGACGGATTTGGCCGCTGTCGTGTCGGAGGAGACGTGGGACGCCATGCTCACCACCAACGTGCGGTCCGGCTTTTTCCTCGGGCGGGAGCTCGGCAAAAGAATGCAGGAGGCGAGTGTGCGCGGGCGCATGCTCTACATCGCCTCGCTCCACGCTTACGCTCCCCGCAATCTTGCCCACTACTCCGCGGCCAAGGCTGGCATGACGATGGTCGTGAAGGAGCTGGCACGCGCGCTGGGTCCTTCAGGAATCCGGGTCAACGCGCTGGCGCCCGGGGCCGTGCCGGGCGGCGGCGCCTCCAACATGGACGACACCTTCCAGCCGAAGCGAAAGATTCCGCTGCAACGGTTCGGTACGGCGGCGGACATGGCCGGCATGGCCATGGCACTGCTCTCGGATCGCTTCTCAGGCTACGTGACCGGCGCCACTGTGCCTGTCGACGGCGGACTGGCGCTCTACAACTGGATTCCCATGCCGGGGCAGGAGTGACCGAGCCGCACGGCGACAGCTGCCGGCAGGTTGCCCGCCAGCCGCTTCAAGTATCACACGAGGGGAACATCCATGATCTACGAGCTGCGCGTCTACGACTGTCTGCCCGGCCGGCTCCCGGCCCTTCTCAATCGCTTCGAAACCGCGACGCTCCGGATCTGGGAGCGCCACGGCATCCGCCAGGCTGGTTTCTGGACAACGCTGGTGGGCGAATCGAACCAGCAGCTCAACTATCTGCTGCGCTGGGAGTCGATGGCCGAGCGCGAGCAGAAGTGGGATGCGTTCATGGCCGATCCCGAGTGGCAGGCGGCGCGTGCCGAATCGGAAAAGGATGGGCCGATTCTGGCCAGGGTCTCCAATCAGTTCTGGCAGCCGACGGCCTTCTCAGCGGTCAAGTGACCGCCGCCGAGCCTGATCCCGGCGGAACCCCGCGTGCTGGCTGACGTTCGACCGGAGAAATGCGGCACCGGCGGAGGCCTGCCATGAACGGCGACTCGAACAGTGGCGTTAGCCTGCTTGGCATACTACTCGCGGTGGTGATCGTCCTCGGCCTGCTCTGGTACGCTTTCGGCGGGCGGACGTCACCCACGACGACGGCAACTCCGGGCGAGGGCATCGAGGTGCCGGAAACCCCGCCCGCGACTCCGATCACGCCACGGGCACCCGAGTAACAGGCTTGCCGCGGGTGAGCGGTTAACTCGCCGGGCCGAGCGCCCCCGTCGTTACCGGTGGTGGTTGAGGCGTGTCGGGCCGATCAAATCGGAGTGTCAGCAGACCGTCTTCGAGCTCGGCGCACTCCACCGAACGCACGAACGGATCCGTTGCCTCGACATTTGCGGCCTCGATGCAGGTCTCCGCGGTGGCAAACGGCTTCACATGCACGCCGCTGTCGCCATTCGGCAGCGCGAGCATGATGATCATGACGACGATCTTGGGGGTCACGGGGCGTGTCCTCGGCCGTGGATGGTTGACGGGCAGCAAAAGGCGCCGCCAGGTTCACGCACGTCACTCGACTGTTGCCCCGCGAAGCCGTGCCACGATCAGCAGGTGCAATCCGGCTTCGCGAACGCCCGAGGATGCCCCAACACCCGCGCGGCGCGACTCGACTTGGCAGTCACAACCGAGCAGGCTTCAGAAAAATGGCAGGAACGTGAGCATCTTAGGCTCATGATCGTGATTTGTGGGCAGACTGGTCGAGGGGCCCCTTATGTAGCCGGAGCCCCCTCGACATAAGCGCCGTTCCCCTTCCCGCGCGAAGGCTCCTCCAATCTGACACGGGGGAGCGCCCCAGGATACTCCTGCTGCAACCAGATGATCATCTGCTCCCGGATCTGGCAGCGCAGGTCCCATGCGGCAGCTGCGTTGCGGGCGCTCATCAGTGCGCGAATCTTGAGCGTCCGCTCCTCTGCTTCCACGACTTGCAGTGCGGCGACACGGCGATCCCAATAGGCACTTTCCTTCAGGAAATCATTCAGCTTGACGCGCATCTGGTCGATCGGTGCCGAATAGTCGACATGCCAGAAGACGGAGCCGATGAGAGAGGAGTCTTCCAGGGTCCAGTTCTGGAACGGCTTTTCGAGAAAGCTGGACAACGGCATCACCAGCCGGCGCCAGTCCCACGTCCGGATGACGACGTAAGTTGTGGTAATCTCCTCGACGCGCCCGAATTCGCCCTCCACGATAACGGTGTCGTCGATTCGTATCGGCTGGGTGAGCGCAATCTGCACGCCCGCAAGCAGGTTCGAGAGAACCGGTCGCGCTGCAAAGCCGACCACGATACCGGCGGCACCGGCCGAGGCGAGCAGGCTCAGTCCGTACTCGCGCAGCGACGGGAAGGTCATCAGCATGCCGCCCGAGGTGAGGATCACGATGGTGACGATCGCCGTACGGCGCAGGACGCCGATCTGTGTCCGCAGCTTGCGTGCGCGCAGGTTGTCCTCCACGTCGAGCCGCTGATTGTGCTCGACGACATCCCACACGATGTTGAGGACGGAGATCAGTGCGAGCCCGATGAGGGCCACGAGGCCAAGGTCGAGGATGCGCCTCGCAGCCTCCTGGAACCCCGGCTCGAACCGTGCCGCGGGAAGCGCAATCTTGATCGCCAGCAGAATGAGGGCCAGCCGCGCCAGCCGCGAAACCCGCATGAGGATACGGCCGCTCACCTCGTCAGGTTTGACCGGAACGAACCTGCGAACCAGCCACATGATCGCAGCGTGCACGACGAGGCCGAGCAGGATCGCCAGGGCGAAGATGAAGAAGACGGACAGCTCCGACCAGTTCGTCGCTGCAAGAAAACGATAGATGTGAAAATCAATCCATTGCTGCAGCACCGAACCTTCCCCCTTTCGCTGCTGATGTGTGATGGCGGACGCTGGCTTGGCTGGCAGCTGACCTGCTCACCCTTCGGCCAGAGGCGGCCGGTCCTGGGCCCGGAGGTAGCACTTCGGTTCGGGCGGCGTGAAGCTGGAAGCCGGACCCTGCCCTGTGCTAGTGAGCCTTAGCTTCCAGTTGCGACAAAAAGATGAGCCTTTGACATGACTTCCGCTGACGTGCGCATCGAGACGGATACCTTCGGCCCCATCGAGGTGCCGGCCGACAAGTACTGGGGCGCCCAATCTCAGCGCAGCCTTGGCAACTTCAGGATCGGCTGGGAGAAGCAGCCGAAGCCTGTCATCCGTGCGCTCGGCATCGTGAAGCGGGCGGCCGCCGAGACGAACATGGCGCTGGGCCGGCTCGATCCGAAGATCGGGGAGGCCATCGTCAACGCTGCGCAGGAGGTGATCGATGGCAAGCTCGACGATCACTTCCCCCTGGTCGTCTGGCAGACGGGATCTGGCACCCAGTCGAACATGAACGCCAACGAGGTCATCTCGAATCGTGCCATCGAGATGCTGGGCGGGGAAATGGGCTCGAAGAAGCCCGTGCACCCCAATGACCATGTCAACATGAGCCAGTCGTCGAACGACACCTACCCGACGGCGATGCACATCGCAGCGGCGGAGCAGGTGCATCATCAGCTGCTTCCCGCGCTGCACCACCTGCACAAGGCGCTCGACGACAAGGCAAAGGCCTGGGGGCATATCATCAAGATCGGCCGCACGCATACGCAGGATGCCACCCCGCTGACGCTCGGCCAGGAGTTCTCGAGCTATGCCAAGCAGGTGGAGAACGGCATCAAGCGTATCGAGATGACGATGCCGATGCTGATGGAGCTCGCGCAAGGCGGCACGGCAGTCGGCACCGGTCTCAACGCGCCGAAGGGCTTTGCGGAGAAAGTCGCGGAGCGCATCGCTGCCATCACCGGTCTGCCGTTCACGTCGGCTCCGAACAAGTTCGAGGCCCTGGCGGCCCATGATGCGATGGTGATGACCCATGGCGCCATCAACACCGTCGCAGTCTCGCTGTTCAAAATCGGCAACGATATCCGCTTCCTCGGGTCGGGGCCGCGTTCAGGCCTCGGTGAGCTGGCGCTGCCCGAGAACGAGCCCGGCTCCTCGATCATGCCGGGCAAGGTGAACCCCACTCAGTCGGAAGCGCTGACGATGGTCTGCGCCCAGGTCTTCGGCAATCATTCGACGATGACCTTCTCTGGCAGCCAGGGGCACTTCCAGCTCAACGTGTTCAATCCGGTGATGGCCTACAACTTCCTGCAGTCGGTGCGCCTGCTGGCCGACTCGGCGCGGAGCTTCACGGATAATTGCGTGGTGGGCATCGAGCCGCGCGAGGACAACATCAAGGCGGCGCTGGATCGCTCGCTGATGCTTGTGACGGCGCTGGCCCCGAAGATCGGCTACGACAACGCCGCCAGAATCGCCAAGACCGCGCACAAGAACGGCACGACGCTGCGCGAGGAGGCTGTTGGCGGGGGCTACGTCACCGAAGAGGAGTTCGACGCGATCGTCCGACCGGAGAGAATGATCGGGCCATCGGACTGAGGTCAGGGGCAGGCGTGCATGGGCGCCGAGATCGTCAATCTTCGCCGCTTCCGGAAGCAGAAGGCGCGGGCGGCAAAGGAGCAGCAGGCAGCCGCCAACCGCGCCACCTTCGGCCGGCCGAAGCATGAGCGCCAACATGCTGAGGCCGAGCGGCGGTTGCAGGAGCGTCGGCTCGATTCCACGAAACGCGAGGTGCCGGAAGCGGAGGATTGACGGCGCTCGCATATGGACATCAGTCATCCCGGTGCGCTGGGATGACCGGATCGAAACTGGGCACGTCGTGTCCACAGGACGGATGATGTTGTGAGGCCGCTCAAGCGCTCCTTCACAATCGCGGGGCACAGCACGTCGATTTCGCTGGAAGCGCCGTTCTGGGACGCGCTGAAGGACGCGGCCACGGAGCGCGGGCAGTCTGTCGCGGCGCTGGTCGAGGAGATCGACGCCAGTCGCGGGAGCGCTGGGCTGTCGAGCGCCGTACGGGTCTGGATTCTCGATTACTACCGGACCTGCCGATCAGCGCTGCGCGAGGCGGCTCATCAGGTGCCGGACCGCTCCAGCGGCGGCCACTGACGTTCCCATTGCCTCGGCGCGGCGGGCTGCGGGGTCGTTGTGCCCGGCTGCGACGATGTCTCAGGCTCGATCGTCAGGTGTTGTGGCAGTGGCGTGGTCCCGGGCGGTGTGGCCGGGAAGGGGAAGGGAACGTCGATCGTCAGCCCCGGCGCTCCAGCAGCTCCCAGCAGCTCATCGAGCTTCCGCTGCCGCTCCTCCTCCAGCCTCTTGAGCCGCTCCGCCTCGGCCTTGGCGCGGGCTTCATCCTCCCGGCGCAGCTGCTCGAGATGCTCGACATCCCGCTCCATGCCCCGGACGGCGAGCTCCCGCTCGAGCATGTCGACGACGAGCTGCGGCTCGAGGCTCGCAACGGATTGCAGCGGGCCGACGTAGATGACCGAGATGCCGGGAAGTGGGGTGGCGCTGCCCCGTGTTGCCTTCGGCTGCAGCTTCCATTCGCTGTCGATCTTGAATTCGGTGAGGTCGACGGTGGTCTGGTTGACGATCTGTGCCTCGGGCGTCTCGACCGTGAAGGCCTCTACCCGTAGCGCGCCGGCCCCAACCTCGACCGGAACCTTGCGATCGCCCAACGTCAGCGACTCGCTTGCGAGCGCAGTGCGCAGGGCCTGACGCAGCGGCTCGCCCGTGGGCGCCGAGTTGCCGGAGAGTACGGCGTCTGCCGCCGTCTCGATCGCTTTGGCCGAGAGGCGATCCCAGCGGGCATTCTTCAGCTCGAGCTCCCCCTTGCCCGTCAGCACCGGGAGGAGTGCGCGCGGAGTGACGGCCTGCCCATTGACCTGCAGCGTCAACTGCAGTCGTCCCGCGCCGACCGCGGCGTTGCTGGCGCCCTTGATCTGATCCAGCCGGATATCCCACAGCCCGAACGCCCCCGATACCTGACCGCCTGCTGCCGTTTTCTCCAGCTTGAAGGCGCCCGAGATCGCTCCGCCGAGCGCCCTGCCCTCGAGCTTCGTGATGGTTATGCGCCCCGGCTCGATCTTGGCCTCGAGGACGGCGTCAGCGAGACCGAATCCTCGCCCGAGTGCAAGTGTCTCAGCCTGGAGTTTGATGGTCCCGTTGACATGGTCGAGGTTGCTGAAATTGAACGGCTCCTCCTGCCACTGGGACAGCGCGGCGATGTCGCCGGGGATGTCTGCACCCTCGAGCCCCCGGTCAAGCGCCAGTGCCAGCAGGCGCGGAAGCGAGGCGCTATCGGCCTTGAGGTCGAGATCGACACGGCGAGGGTCCTCTGTCCCGCCCAGCTTCACCTCGCCGCTCAGCTGCGTGCCCGCGATTTCGAATCGCTCGAGAGTAAATGTCAGCGCGTCATCGGCGGCAGTGACCTTCGCATCGCCCTCGAGACCGCCTTCGATGGCATGGGCAGGCAGCGGAATTCCTGCAAACCGCAGGGCCCGATTGACATTGGCAGCCGAGATCTCCATGTCGCCCTGGAAATTCGGCTCTGAGCTTGCGGGCCATGATCCGCGCCCTTGCAGCGTGAGATGAATATCGTCGCCGGCGACCTGGAGCAGGAGCGCGGCGTCCCGCTCGGGGATGCCGGCGGCCTTCAAGACGATCTGGCCTTTCGGCAGGGTCGAGGTTTTCTCGCGATCCGCTGTGCCGCCGAGCAGAAGGCCACGCGCTATGCGTGCCACCTCGTAGCTTTCGGAGGTCAGCATCAGATCGGCGAAGTTGCTGCGCCAGTCTCCAAGGCCGCCGTCCAGTATCAGCGTCGCCACCAGAGGCTCGCCATGAGCGGTGCCGTCGATCGTGATCTCGGCGGTTTTCTTCGGCTGCTGGCCGAAGCGGCTGACGAATGCCAGCCGCAGCGGCGCCAGAGCCGCCAGCCACCGGCGCTGGTCGGCCGAAAGATCTGTGGCAACAATGTCCAGCGCCTCTGACAGGGCGCGCGGAGTGGCTGCTTCTATGACGCCGGCCAACGCGCCCCTGGCCTCGCCAGCCAGGTCCTGTATGTCGCCGTCGAGCTCCAGCCTGAAACCTTCCGGCGTGGCGGCCCGGAAGGCGGGAATCATCAGTCGTCCGTCCTCGATCGTCACGTCGGCATCGACGTTGTGCAGCATGCGCGTGCCATCGGTGAGGGCGTCGGCGCGGATGTGCATGCGGATATCGACTTCGGCAAGTCCTTCCAGTACGGCACCGAGATTGTCTGCGTCGGCGCCCGCCAATGCGCCGAGCCTCGTCTTCAGCAGAGTCGGGCCGAGTGCATCCGGCAGTACACCCGAGATATCGGCATGGCTGGTTTCCAGCGAGAGCACCAGACGGCGCCGCTCATCCCATCGATAGGTGACCTCACCCGTCAGCCGATTGGGGCCGGAATCGATGCTGGCGTTGCTGAGCTCGACCCGGCCGGTCCCCAGGCTCAGTTGCCCGCTGAGCGCAAAACCGGAATCACTGCGCGCATCGGCGAACTGGGAGCCGCGGGCGGCCCATGCCAGAAACCGGTTCAGATTGGCGCCGCGCACCAGGATCTCGCCATCGAACGCCTCCGCGGTGCCGGATCCGGTGAGCGCGCCCGTGACGTCCACACGGGAGCCGCCGGGCAATGCGGCGTGGAACTCCTTGATGGTGAGCCCCGCGCCGGCGTTCTCTATCGCCACCTCGAGGTTGCTCACCACGTCGCCCGCGAGATTGGCCTGGTCGATGGCAAGCCGAGCGGTCACATCCGCTTCCGTCGGCAGAAAGCCCGTGACGCTGGAGGTCAGGCTGCGCACCGCCTCGAGTGCGTTGGCCTCCGGCGAGACATCGGCGATCCTGTCGAGGTCGAGCCAGCGGGAGGTCAGATTGGCCCTGACCACCGGGCGGCTGTGCCAATTGGCTTCTGCGGTTCCTGTCAGCAGTTGGGGCTGGCCGTTCTGCTCGAACGAGAAAGACACGTCACTGAGCTTCGCGCTGACGGCATTCGCACTCACCGCGGCACGGACCTCGAAGACGCCGCTGGGGAGCACGGCTGCAGGACCGACTTCATTTTCTACGGTCTCTACTGTCGTGGAACGCAGCTGACCGGGGCTGCTCACCGGGATGACAGCGGTGAGATGGCCATCGAATTGCGGGCGGCCGGCCCAGTCGATCATGCGGCCGTCGAAGGTATAGGAATTGCCAGATCTCGGTGCGCGCACCGCGAGCTTCAGCCGCGTGCTGCCGTCGGCATCGGGCGGCGCGGTAGAGGCGCGTACCTCGCGGATGTCGCCATTCCAACGGACATTGGCGCGCAGCCGGTACGGACCTTCGAGCGCCGGCGCCGACAGCTCGCCATCGGCGATCTCGATCCTGGTCAGCGGCTCGCCCTGGATGCCATGCACCGCCAGGATGCCGTCGCTGATCTTGAGCGACTGCAGGGTCACGCCGCGGGGGACGAACGGCAGCGCCGACTGCTGGATTCGGAACGTCCGCCAATTACCGCCACCGTCCTCATGGACCTGCAGCCTCAAAACCGGCCGTTTCAGCTCGACCTGCTTGGCCTCGAAGATCCCCTGCACCAGCGGCGGCAGGTCCAGCCACATGGTGAAGCTGTCAGCGCGGAAGAAGGCTTCCCCGATCTCGGCATCGGCGATGCGCGGCTTTTCGAACCTGACATACGGCGCCGGCAGGAGCCGCAGGGTGACATCGCCACCCACGCGGACCTCGCGGCCCAGCATGCGCGAGGCTTCCTGCTCGAACACGCCGCGGTACGTGTTCCAATCGACCGCATATGGCACTGCGAACAGTGCCGCTAGCAGCGTCACGATCAGACCGGCGATCCAGAGGAGGGCGCCGTTCATGCTCCATCAACCCCGCGTGGTCGTGCAGTCCGCATCTGGCCTCAACTAGGCGCCGGGCACGAAAGGTCCACTTTCGGAATTAGCCACTCGGGCTCATGTTCCGCCGTGAACACAGCCGCAGCCCCGGCGTTCCGCCATGGTTTATCGCACAGCTCGCGAAAACATGGGACATCTTTCCGGCGCCGCACAACCAAGGTGGTACAACTTGCTGTGCGCGGCTGCCGCAGGCACCGGAATTGCCGCTTTCGGCGTGCTATATTCAAGTCATGCAGACGAATCGTAAGCACCAGATGCGGGGCGAGCATGCGCTTGCCCCCGCGGCACCGGAGACAGGCGGGCGGTCCCCAGCGGAGGATCTGCCGATTTCTCAGCGCGCGCTGCGGGCGGCGGAGCCGCCTTATCTTCAGGGCCTGAACGAGGCGCAGCGATCGGCCGTCGAGACGCTCGATGGCCCCGTGCTGGTGCTGGCCGGCGCCGGCACTGGCAAGACGCGGGTGCTGACCACCCGCATCGCCCACATCCTGGCGTCTGGCCGCGCACGGCCGGGACAGATCCTCGCCGTCACCTTTACGAACAAGGCGGCGCGGGAGATGAAGGAGCGGATCGGGCAGCTCATCGGCGGCGCCGTCGAGGGGATGCCCTGGCTCGGCACCTTCCACTCGATCAGCGCCAGGATCCTGCGTCACCACGCCGAGCTGGTCGGGCTGAAGAGCAGCTTCACGATTCTCGATACCGACGACCAGATCCGCCTGATGAAGCAGGTGATCGAGGCGGGCGGCGTCGATAAGGACCGCTGGCCTGCCCGGCAGCTCGCCGGTCTCATTGACGGCTGGAAGAACCGCGCCCTGACGCCCGCCCAAGTGCCGGCAGGCGAGAGCTTTGCCTTCGCCAACGGCAAGGGCGCGGCGCTCTACGCCGACTACCAAAAGCGGCTGAAGGAGCTCAACGCGGTCGATTTCGGCGACCTGCTGCTCGAAGGCCTGCGGCTGTTGCGCGACAACCCGGACGTGCTTGCCGACTACCACCGCCGCTTCCGGTTCATGCTGGTGGACGAGTACCAGGACACCAATGTCGCGCAGTATCTCTGGCTGCGGCTCCTCGCTCAGGGCTCGACCTCGCCCAACCTGTGTTGCGTCGGTGACGACGACCAGTCGATCTACGGCTGGCGCGGGGCCGAGGTGGAGAACATCCTGCGGTTCGAGAAAGACTTCCCCGGCGCGAAGGTGATCCGGCTGGAGCGCAACTATCGCTCGACGGGGCACATTCTCGGCGCAGCCTCCGAACTGATCGCGTACAACCGTGGCCGCCTCGGGAAAACGCTGCAGACGGACGATGGCCTCGGCGAAAAGGTGATCGTGACGGGCGTCTGGGATGACGAGGAGGAAGCCCGCATCATCGGCGAGAAGATCGAGGAGCTGCAGCGCGCCGGGCAGCCGCTCAATGAGATCGCAATTTTGATGCGCGCCTCGTTCCAGATGCGCGCGTTCGAGGACCGCTTCATGACGCTCGGGCTGCCATACCGGGTGATCGGTGGTCCACGGTTCTATGAGCGGCAGGAGATCAAGGATGCGATCGCCTACCTGGAGGTGACGCTCAATCCGGTCAACGACCTCAAATTCGAGCGCATCGTAAACGTGCCGAAGCGCGGGCTGGGTGACACGTCGCTGAAGCGCATCCATGCGCTGGCGCGCGCCACCGATATGCCGCTCTACCACGCGGCGCGCGCGATCACCGAGACGGAGGAGATCACCGGCAAGGCCCGTAAGTCGCTCGCGGGGCTGATCAGTTCGTTCGAGCGCTGGCGCGGGCTCGTGTCTTCTATGAAGCACACCGAGCTGGCCGAGCTGATCCTCGATGAGTCCGGCTACACGGCCATGTGGCAGCAGGACAAGTCACCCCAGGCGCAATCGCGGCTCGAGAACCTGAAAGAGCTGATCCGCTTCATGCACGAGTTCGAATCGCTCGCCGGCTTCCTCGAGCATGTTTCGCTCGTCATGGATACGGACCAGGCCGACGCCGGGGACCGCGTGTCGCTGATGACGCTGCATGCGGCCAAGGGGCTCGAGTTCGACGTCGTCTTCCTGCCCGGTTGGGAGGAAGGGCTGTTCCCCCATCAACGCTCTCTCGACGAGAACGGCCAGGCCGGGCTCGAGGAGGAGCGGCGGCTCGCCTACGTGGGGCTCACGCGCGCCAAGCGGCAGGCGCAGGTTTCATTTGCGCAGAACCGCCGCACGCGCGGGCTCTATCAGTCTGCCGTTCCCTCCCGGTTCGTCGACGAGCTGCCGCCGGAGCACGTGGAAGTCATCGAGGCGCCGAGCCGGTTCGGCGGGGCTTATTCGACCTTCGACCGGACCGCAAACCCCTACGGACGCAGCCGCTTCGATAATGCCGGGCCGAGCTTCCAGGCGAATTACCAGACGCCCGGCTGGCAACGGGCGCAGCAGCGCTGGCAGCAGGGGCAGCAGCCGAAACGCGGTCCGGTCATGATCGAGGGCGAGCTCGTTGCCTCGTCAACCGGTCAGCCCTCGTCCTATAAGGTGGGCGAGCGGGTGTTTCATCAGAAGTTCGGCTATGGCGACGTGGCGGAGATAGATGGCAACAAGCTGACGGTCGACTTCGACAAGGCCGGGCGCAAGCGGGTGGTCGACAGCTTCGTAGACCGCGCCTGAACGGGGTAGCGGAATAGCGGATAGCGAATAGCGAGTAGCGGAGTGGGGTACGGCCCGACCTACAACTTCTTTCGCCACTCGCCGCCATTCCGCCAGACCATGAAAAATCCGTGGTCGAATGACACAATTCGACCATCACAGCGATAGATGTTCGACCCCGGAATCGTTCGTCCGAGGGGAGTTCAGAGTAATGGTGTTCACGCGCAAGCCCGAACCGAGGTCCGGCAACGTCGACCCGCTGCAGATCAAAACCATGGACCATCAGGCAACAGGCACCCCGACCCCAACTCCGATGCGTAGCAACGGTTTCTCCGGCACGTCGGGCCAGGATGCCGACGAATCCGTGATCGGTAACGATCTCACCATCGAGGGGCAGGCGATTACCATTCGCTGCCAGGGCTCGCTGCGCGTCAACGGCAACATCCAGGCCGACCTGCACAGCATGAAGCTGACGGTGGGTGAGGAAGCTGTCATCAACGGCACCATCGCTGCCGAGACGGTGGACGTTTTCGGGAAAGTGCAGGGCGCAATCCTGGGCTCGCGCGTCGTTCTGCACGAGAGCGCAGTGGTCGAGGGCGATATTCACAGCCAGGCTCTGGCGATCGACCAGGGCGCCAGCTTCGACGGCCGCTCCCGCAAGGTAAAGGACCCCTCGGAGATCGCTCCCCAGCTGACCTCTCCGAACAGGTCTGCGAGCTAGGCCGCGCGATCCGCTGCTGCGGCATATTTCAGGTTGAGAAACTGCAGGCCGGGCGAAGCTCGGCCTGTTGCGTTTTGAGGGGCACTATCCTCAAACGCTTTTTGCCCTCTTCTGCGAGCGGGGGCGAGTAGCGCGTTGCGGCGTGTTCAGCGCTACGGCGGCGCGAATGAGCGCCTTGAACGCCGCCTCATCGATTTCGTCGCCCTCATGGAGATCGATGGCGCGCCTCACGTTGCCGTCGAGGCTGGCGTTGAAGAGGCCCGCAGGGTCCTCCAGCGAAGCGCCCTTGGCGAAGGTCAATTTCACTTTGTCCTTATACGTCTCGCCGGTGCAGATGATTCCGTCATGCGACCACACCGGGACGCCGGACGGGTTCGACGGCTTCCGCCATTTCACCTCCTCGACCACCTCGGGGTCGGCCTCCTTGATGAGCTGCCGGATGCGGGTGAGCGTCTTGCCGCGCCAGTCGGAGAGTTCTTTGATGCGGGCGTCGATGAGTTGGGAGGGGGAGGCTTCTTCTGCTTCCTTTGAGCCACCCTTCTTCATTCTTGTTGTTCCTCGCTTGAGTATCGCTGGAGATCAGGCTCAACCGGATGATTTCCACTTTTGTCATCCCGGCATTCATTGCCGGGATCCACGGAGCCTCGGTACGCTGCACTCGCGGTTGGCTGGATCCCGGTGACAAGCACCGGGATGACCTGTTGGTACTAACTGATAGCGTCGGAACGCTGGGCAATATTGCGATCGGTCGATTCGAACACCCTGCGAGTTCCGACTCACATTTTTTCACCCGGCAACGCCGCAGCCTGCTTCACCCAATCCGCGAACTGTTCTTCATCCAGCTCGTCACCCTCGTAAACATCCAGATACCGCACGTCCTTCTGCTTGGACGTGCCGGGCGGCACCGGATTGAGCGACGCGCCGCGGAAGAACGCCACCTTCACGTATTTTGTGAAGCAATGAAAACTGAGGAACCAGACGTTGTCCTCGACGCCATAGAAAGGCGAGTTCCATTTGACGGCCTTGCGCACGCCGGGGATGGTGCGCACGATGATCTCGTCGAGGCGGCGTCCCAGGTCGCTTTTCCAGCCCGGCATGGCCGCGATGTAGGCCTGCACGGGAGCGTCGCCGTAGCCCTTGGGGATCTGAGGGTTGCCGCCTGAGAGGAGGACCGGCTTCTCGGAGGCCGGTTTGGCTGCGGGCTTCTTTGCGGCTTTCGCCGGCTTTTTGGACGTCCTACCCGCCATCGCGTATCCTCTCCCGATTGGCTCACGCCTCCTGGCGCTTCGAGGTGATGATGTCCCAGGCGATGTTGATGCGCTTCATGCGCTCTTCGCGCGCAAGGCGGTCGGTTTCGTCCTTGGCGAGATCGGGATGCCAGCAGGCGCGCAGGGCGTCGACGAGCTTCTTCAAGGTGCGCATGCTGACGTCCGGATTGACGCCCAGAACCTCATAAGCCTCGTACTTGTCGCGCGGCGGCTCGCGGCTGGTGAACCCGCCGCCGGAGAGGCTGCGATACGCGCCCTCGACGATGTCGCGCAGCCGGTGCAACTCGCGCACGATCCGCTGCAGGCGGTTGCGCATGCGCCGCCACTCCTCCGGCTCCTGCGGCGTAGCAGTCATCACTGCGGTCAGGAACTGCTCGAGGTTGCGCATCTCTCGCTGCAGTACACGACGCAGCGGTGCAACCCCCTGCAGCTCATCCACGCGGGCATCGATCTGCTGCAGCATCGTGTGTGCGGTGCGGCAAAGCTCGCCGCACATCTTCTCGTCCGTCGGAACGAGCAGAGCGCTGCCCATCGCCGGTCTGCTGACGGATGACGGCCCCGCGCCGGGCGGCGGTCCGCTGCCGGGCGGTGGCCTGAACTCAGGCATCGGCTGCTCATGCGCGGCCCGGAATGCCGGCGCTCTGGCCCGCCGCGATCGCGCCGAATACCAGCCGATGCCGGAGAGCAGACCGGAGAGCAGGGCAATGCCCATCAAGGCAACGGTGAACTCCTGGTTTGCGCGCAGGTCCTTGAGCTGCCCGGCAATCGGCTCCAGCGTGCCCTGGGCCTGCTCCCAAAGCCAGGATGTGACCTGCTCGTCCGCCAGACTCACCGTGAACGGCCAACTGGAAAGCGGCGCCGCAGCAGGCTCTCCCGGCGCGACCTCACCTTCGTGCGCTCCTTCGGCCGGCGCAGCGGCAATGGCTTCCGAAACATTGCGCGCGAATGTACCGACACCAGTCTGCTCGGAACTGTCTGCCTGACGGGACGCTCCGGTGGCGAGCTCTCTAGATTCGAAGCTGCGGGAGCTCGCGGCCTGTACCGGAGCAGGCGGTACCGGGGCCGTCGCCTGATACGCACGCTCGAACTGCTCTGCCTGGGCGTTCGAAACGATCTCCGCAGTCGCCGCGCTTTCCGCTCTCCCGGCTGCGATATGCAAGTCATCGTGCTGTGCGCCGGCTGATGATCCGCCGGAGGGTTCCAGCGCGGTCGAAGCTGTGGCCGGGGGGAGTTCAACGAAACGCGCGCCGACCTCGTGCACCGGCGCGAAGCGGGGCGGCAGCACCCAAACGGTCCTGTTCGACTCGTTCACCTCCCAGGGCTCGCACTCGCGCATGAACGATTTGTCGGGAGCGGCCGAGTCGCACTCGCCTAGCCGCGTCGCGCGCGGAGGCACAATGTGCACCTGGTCGTTACTGACCCAGGCACGCGTGCCGCTGGACGCCATGAGGGCGGCGGCGAGCGCGCTCCACGGCACATGATCGCCGCCGCAGGCGACGTCGAACTTGTAGAGCATGACAGGCCGGCAGCGATTGCCGCCGCCCGCGCGACAGGCGGTGAAGAACTGGCGCTCGCGCTCAGTGACGATCTCGTGTGGAGTCGGCCGCGATGCGCGCACGACCAGACGGCCTGCGCGGAGCTCGCAGCTCGCAGGCAGGATCACGGCTTCGCGCGCAATCGCCTCGCCCGCGCTCAGCACGAGCAGCAACGCAATACTCAACAGGCGCGGCATGACTTGTGAATGCACCGAGCAGCCCCCATGCCCCGCAGGACAGCATCAAGCCTATCTGATCGGCAAGAGAGGCATGACTGTGACATTGCAACGGATTTTACGAATGTTGCCTAACGGCCGCATGGAATTCTTTTGCTCAGGGCTGAGAAAACGTTAATCGCGCAAACACTCGCGCGAATGATCGAACCCGGACTATTCTGCTGCTCGAGGCCCTGGTTGGCTCGTCAAGCAAATTGGGAAGAAGGCTCCTGCCGGCACAATGCACACGAGTGTGGCCGCGGCGGTGAGCACCGATTCAAGTAGGGGGAGGGCATCTCATGTCAGCCGCGTCTTCGAACGCAAGCCGCATCATGCTCCCGGCTGGTGAGGTACCGCCGTCCTCCGCGCCGGACGACAAGCTGGAATCTGCAGGCGAGCTGGGCGACCAGTTGGAGCCGGGCGCAACCGTGGATGAGAGGGAACGGTTCATTCCCGTGACGCGGTTCGCTCTCATCGACCGGCTGACCGAACCACACATCTGGCCGAACGGCCAGGCGGCACACGCCCGCCGCTTCTTCCGGTATCTCGACTACTGGCGGCAGCAGCAGTACGGCGCCCGCCTCCTTGCCCTCGAGCAGGACTACGAGCCCTTCAGCCCCGACAGCGATCTGCTGATGACCCGCAGCTATACCGATGAAGAGCGCAAGCTTCTGCAGCAGCGCGTGGTGCGTGGCATCGACAGTCTGCTGACACAAGCCAATTACACGCGAATCAACCCGCAGCAGGTCGAACTGATTCTTACACGGGAAACCCATTACGGGCTCGACCTGCATGTCGATCTCGACGCGTTCGAAGAGCTGCTGATCTACTACCGCGGCGCCACGACCCGGGCGGATCATCGCCGCTCGTTGCGCACTTTCCTGCGTAAGCAGGAGATCGAGGTGCCGATCTTCCGGCGGCTGTTCGTGCTGTTCAAGCTCAAGTCGGACGCCCAGCGCATCGACGAGCTCATCCGCGACAGGCAGGTGTCCCGCCGTGCCGCAACCAGGGCCGTGCGCCGGATGCGCAGCCTGCTGGCGCCAGAGGTCAGGGATGACCTGATCTACATGAAGCTTTTCAAGAACATCCCGCGGTCGGACATCGAGATGATCTTCCCCAACACGCGGGTGAACTTCCGGCCATTCGACAAGCTGAAGCTGGGCATCACAAGCAGCGCCGGCGTCGGCATGGGTGCGTTCAGCGCGGCGGGCAAGCTGGCGCTGTTGAGCACCAATCCGCTGGCGGCCGCGGGGGCTGCCTTCGGGCTCGGTGGCATCATCTTCCGGCAGTGCAAGAAATTCCTGAACGAGCGCCAGCGCTACATGGTCATCATGGCGCAGAATCTCTACTTTCATGCCATGGCGGACAACCGCGGCGTGCTCATCAAGCTGGCGAGCCGCGCGGCCGAGGAGGATCTGAAGGAGGAGATCCTGCTTTATGCCGTCCTCGCCAAGGGGCCGGTCAGACGCGCCGACCTGCCGGAGGTCGACCGGGTGATCGAGCGCTATATGGAGGAGGCGTTCGGCATCGACGTCGATTTCGAGATCGACGATGCGCTCGAGCGGCTGATCGCCGAGGGCATCGTCACCGAGGGGCCCGATGGCTTGCTGCACACGCTTCCACCGCCAGATGCCGCCGGGCTCATCGACTTCAAATGGGATGCTTTCCTGGACGAATTGCCCGGTACGGGCGCAGGCGAAGGCATCGAGTTGCTCGACGGTGCTGGCACGCCTGCGGGTTTCGGTGGAACGGCCTGACGGTTTGCCCGATCGACAAGACGTGCCGATTGCGGGATAGGTCCGCGCCAGAAGTCGTTGCGCCCATCCGGGCGCCTCCGGGTCACGTCATGCCGTCATACAAGATCACTATAGCCGTCGATGAGCAGGAGGCCGCGCGAAGCCTCTCTGGTGCGCTCTCGAACCTCGTCGAGCCCGCGCCTGACGCGCTCACTCAGTTCGAGGCAGGCCAGGGCTGGCTGATCGAGGGCTACTATCCGGAGCAACCGGACATCGAGGGAGTGACGCGGCAGCTCGGCGTCGTGCTGCCCTTTCCGGTCCCACACATCGGGGTCGAGATGGTGCCGGATGAGAATTGGGTGGCGATCTCGCAGGCGGCGCTGCCTCCGGTCACCGCGGGGCGGTTCACGATCCACGGCAGTCATGACCTGGGGAAAGTGCCGCGTGGCCCCAATACACTGCTGATCGATGCCGGTGAAGCGTTCGGCACAGCCCATCATGCCACGACTCAAGGGTGCCTGATGGCGCTCGACGAGCTGACGCGCCGGCGCAGCTTTGAGCGGGTGCTCGATCTCGGCTGCGGCTCGGGGGTGCTTGCGATCGCGGCGGCGCGAGTTCTGCCCAACGCTCAGGTCGAGGCCAGCGACAACGATCCGCAGGCAATCGCCGTCGCGCGCCTGAACGCGCGCCTCAATGGCGAAGCCGGGCGAATCCGGATGCGGGTGGCCGAAGGGCTTCCTCCCGGGCGGACCCGCGCCAGCAGCTATGATCTGATACTGGCGAACATCCTGGCCGATCCGCTGGTCTCATTGGCGCCGGATGTGGGGCGCGCGCTCCTTCCAGGCGGTGTGGCAGTCCTGTCGGGACTGCTCGACCGGCAGGCAGCTCATGTGATCGCTGCCTACCGGTCTCACGGGTTCTCACTCGTCAGCCATCGGCGCCTGGCCGGCTGGTCGACGCTGGTGCTGCTCAGAGGTCCCAGGGCCGCCGCACGGTGCCCATCCGCTCCGCCCACGCGCGCGGCGTAAAGCGCTCGTAAGCCCGGATGCGGTGAATCTCATCTTCAGCGATACCAATGTCGCGCAGGAGCGAGTCCGGCAGCGTGGCCAAATGCTGGCGTACCCTGCGATCCTCCAGTGAGGCGCGCACGCGGGCGTACATGGCAGCAAGTGTGCTCAGCAGGCCGTGCCCGAAGGTTGCCGTGTCCTGCCGGAGGTCTGTTGGTGCGTGCGCGTTCAGCGCCGCTGATTGTGAAGACGTGCTCATGATCTGATGTCCTGTAGTCGGGCGAAAGCGCTTCGG
>JAWLCO010000038.1:0-33713 GCA_041687075.1 Hyphomicrobiaceae bacterium
GCCGAGGCGTCTTTGCGGGAAGCGCCACTGGACATCACGGTGAAATCTGGTCCGGCAGGCTGGGCGGACCGCCTCGGAGGAATGCTGCTGCCGACCGGCTCGGTTCGCCTGACGGCTGAGGGCCGCATCGAGAACCTGCCGGGTTTCGAGGATGGCGCATGGTGGGTGCAGGATGCCGCTGCCGCGCTGCCGGCGAAGCTTCTCGGGAACGTCGAGGGCCAGCGGATCGCGGACCTTTGCGCTGCCCCGGGTGGCAAGACGGCCGAGCTGACGGCAGCAGGCGCGCACGTCACCGCAGTCGAGGTGGACGCCAGGCGGATCGAGCGGCTGAGGGCCAATCTGGCGCGCCTGCGGCTCGAAGCCGAGGTCGTCCAAGCGGACGCCGCAGAATGGAAGCCGGGCATCAGTTTTGATGCCATTCTGCTGGATGCGCCGTGCCTCTCGACTGGCACCATCCGGCGTCACCCGGACATCCTGCACCTGAAGCGGGAGAGCGATATCGAGCGCCTTCGCGACGTTCAATCGCGGCTCATCGGGAATGCTGCAAAGCTCGTCAGGCCAGGGGGACTGCTCGTCTACTGCACCTGCTCGCTCGAGGCGGAAGAGGGGCCGCAGCTGATCGGGAGCTTTCTTGCGGAAGTGGGAGATGCCTTCGAGCGCGTCCCGATCAGCCCCGGTGAGGCTGGCATCGCACCGGAATGGATCACGCCCGAGGGAGACCTGCGAACCTTCCCGTTCCATCTGCCCCTGGAGAGCGAAGCCATGCCGGGCATGGACGGGTTCTATGCAGCGCGGCTCAGGCGCGTGCATTGAGGTGGCTTGATCTGTGTCGCGCACCTGGCGCTTCCACCGGTAACCCACAGATAACGCACAGGCTTTCCGATGCCTGCTTGTTGGCCATCCCCAACAGGGATATCGGAAGACATGATCACCTCGCGATCTGCCCCCGAAGTTAAGCAGGTAAAGTCCGGCGCGGGCCGGCCAGGAGGCGTTCGTGTCGCTCACGATTACTGAACAGACGCGCCTTGCCCGCCTGGCGACCGACCGGGTGCGCCGGGCCGCCGTTGCGCGGTTGCTGAGCTCGCGCCTGCTGCGGTGGCGCTATGGGGCGCCGGTCGCCGACGAGCTGCTCATCGTGCCGCAGGAGCTCAGGACCGCGGATCCGAGCTTCGCCGACGAGATCGCTACCGGGCAGTTCGGACTGGGCGGTTCCGTTGCGCACATCGGCAACGGCTCGCCCTTCGACCTGAAGATGCTGAGCCCGGAGTGGGCGCGGGAGCTGCACGGGTTCGGCTGGCTGCGGCATCTGCGGGCGGCAGAGACAGAGGATGCGCGTGATCAGGCGATCGATCTGGTCACGGAGTGGATCCGCACGCACGGCTCGCGCGGCGGGATTGCATGGGAGCCGCCGGTCATCGCCCGCCGGCTCATCTCGTGGATTTCGAGTGCATCCTTGCTGCTCGACGATGTCGATCAGGCGACCTATGACCGGATTGCCGACTGCCTCGGCGATCAGCTCATACGGCTCTCGGCGACGTGGCGGGATGCAGCGGCGGGCTATCCGCGGCTGCTCTCGCTGACGGCGCTGGTGCTGGCGGACCTCTGTGTTGCGGGTCACGACCGGCACCTGGGAGAAATTCAGGACGCCTTCGCCCAGGAGCTGGAGACGCAGATCCTGCCGGATGGCGGTCATATCAGCCGCAATCCCGGCGTCCCGGTGGAGCTGCTGCTCGATTTCCTGCCGCTGCGCCAGTGTTTCGTGGTTCGGGACCGCGCGCCGCCACCTGCGCTCAATGCCGCCATCGAGCGGATGATGCCGCATCTGCGATTCATGCGCCTGGGCGACGGCTCGCTCGCCCGATTCAACGGCATGGGTTCGCCCAATCTGGATCTGGTCGCCACCGTTCTGGCCTATGGCGATCCTCCGCCAAGTCTTCCAGTTCACGCGCCCGCGTCCGGATATGCGCGGCTGGCATGTGGAGACGCGGTCGTTATTGCGGATGTCGGCTCACCGCCTCCGCTGGAGCTGGCGGGGCAGGCTCACGCGGGATGCCTCTCGTTCGAGATGAGCTGGGGCAGGTATCCGATCTTCGTTAACTGCGGTGCACCTGGCCCGGCGGACCAGGATTGGCGCGCCGCGTCGCGAGCCACCGCAAGCCACAATACGCTCTGCCTGGGCGGCAAGTCGTCGTCGAGGCTCATATTACATGACCTGCTCGAGACGCTCGTCGGCTCGGCGCCGATCCGGTTTCCCAATGGCGTGGGTGCGCGGGTCAAGCACCTTCCGGACGGCGGCATTTCGCTTAAGGCCCGGCATGATGGATATCATCGTCAGTTCGGACTGATTCACCGGCGTTGCCTGGTTCTTGACCCGAGCGGGACAAAACTGTCAGGCACTGATTCGCTGGGTCCGATCCGCGGGAGCTTGCGCCTCAAGACCGACGTGCCCTTCGCCGTGCATTTCCACCTGCATCCGGAGGTCGGCTGCAGCGTGAGCCCGCGCGGAGGTCCGGCCGAAATCGTGCTGCCGAACGGGGAGCGCTGGGGCTTCACCGCGAAAGGCGCGCACATCGCCGTCGAGGACAGCTTTCACTGCGCCGATCTCTCCGGACCGCGCCGGTCGCTGCAGATCGTGCTGCGCGGCGCCTGCTACGGCGAGAGCGAGGTCAGATGGGAGCTGGAGCGGCGGACCTGAACGACCGCCTACCGCTCGACCCTTTTGAGGGCAATCGCGTTTTGTGTTAGGCGGCCGGCGGCGCGCCGCGCCGAAGCTCAAGCATAAGCTCTCGAGGACCGATCAATGAGCGATCCCGTCATTCGCCGTGCATTGCTTTCCGTATCCGACAAGACCGGCCTCGAGGCGCTTGCCCGGCATCTCCACGACAGCGGCGTCGAGCTGATCTCGACGGGCGGCACGGCCAGGGCGCTGAAGCAAGCCGGCCTGCCGGTGAAGGACGTTTCGGAGCACACCGGCTTCCCGGAAATGATGGATGGACGGCTGAAAACGCTGCACCCCAAGGTGCATGGCGGCCTGCTCGCGATCCGGGGGCAGCCCGATCACGACCGCGCCGCCGCGGAACACGGCATTGCGCCCATCGATCTGCTGGTGGTGAACCTCTATCCGTTCGAAGCGACGGTTGCGCGGGGCGCCAGCACCGAGGACTGCGTCGAGAATATCGACATCGGCGGGCCGGCAATGATCCGGGCGGCGGCCAAGAACCACGCGAGCGTGGCTGTCCTGGTCGATCCAGAGGACTATCCGCGGCTCATCGAGGAAATGCGTAGCCGGGGCGGTGCGACAAGCCTCGGATTACGCAAGTCACTTGCGGCCAAGGCCTATGCGCGCACGGCGTCCTATGATGCCGCCATCAGTGGCTGGTTCGCACGAGAGCTGGGCGACACGGCGCCGGCCTGGCGCGCGTTCGGTGGACGGCTGGCCCAACAGCTTCGCTATGGCGAGAACCCGCACCAGTGGGCGGCCTTCTATCACGGATCCGAGCAGCGCCCCGGTGTGGCAACCGCCGTGCAACATCAGGGCAAGGAGCTGTCCTACAACAACCTGAACGATACAGATGCCGCCTTTGAACTGGTGGCGGAGTTCGACCCCGCGCAATCAGCCGCCGTCGCGATCATCAAGCATGCCAACCCGTGCGGAGTGGCATGTGGGGCGACACTCAAGGAGGCCTACCTCGCGGCCCTGCGCTGCGATCCGGTCAGCGCGTTCGGTGGCATCATCGCTCTCAACCGGCCGATTGACACGGAAGCTGCGGAGGAGATCACGCGCATCTTTACGGAGGTGGTGATCGCCCCTGACGTGACGCCGGAGGCGAAAGCGTTGTTCGCTGCCAAGAAGAACCTGCGGCTGCTGACGACCGGCGGCCTGCCAGATCCGCGTGCGCCGGGCGTGATGTTCCGCTCACTGGCCGGTGGCTTCCTGGTGCAGTCGCGCGACGCGGCGAATATCGATGACATGGAGCTGAAGGTCGTCACCAAACGGCAGCCGACCGAGCAGGAGCTGGCGGATCTCAAGTTCGCGTTCCGGGTAGCCAAGCATGTCAAGTCGAACACGATCGTCTATGTCAAGGACGGAGCGACCGTCGGGATTGGTGCAGGGCAGATGAGTCGCGTCGACTCGGCCCGCATCGCGGCTTGGAAGGCAGAGGAGGCGGCGCGCGCTGCCGGTCTCTCGGAGTCGCTTGCAAAGGGCTCCGTCGTGGCATCCGACGCCTTCTTCCCGTTTGCTGACGGCCTGATCGCTGCCGCCGAGGCCGGTGCAACAGCGGTGATCCAACCCGGCGGCTCGATGCGCGACGACGAGGTGATCAAGGCTGCCGACGAGCGCGGGCTCGCGATGGTGTTCACGGGCGTTCGCCATTTCCGGCACTGATCCCATGAGTGGTGCGGGGGGCATCGGTGGTGTACGGCTGCGGCCCGCGATCCGTGCAGACTGGCCGCTCATCCGGAGCTGGCTCGCACAGCCTGCCATTCAGCGCTGGTGGGGTCCGCAGGCGAGTGCCGAGGCCGAGGTGCTGATGGCGCTCGACAGCACGCATGCGATCTGCCGCATAATCGAGGTGGACGGATCGCCGGTCGGGTATGCGCACGCCGTCGATGCAACGCTCTGGGGCGACTCGCTGCCCGATGACCTCAGCCCCGGGACGTGGGATCTCGACATCTTCATCGCAGCGGAGGCGCATCGCGGGAAAGGCATCGGCGAGGCGGCGCTGCGGGTTCTCAAGGAGGAGGTCTTCGAGACGACGCTCGCGGTCGCGGTATGCGTCTTCGCGTCGATCGAGAACGAAGCAGCCGTGCGCGCCTACGAAAAGGCCGGGTTTCGCTGGCGGCGGGTCTGGCACGATCCCGTTTCCGGGCCCGAGTGGTTCATGGTCGCCGAGCGGCCGGCCCGGTGAATCAGACCGGCGCCAGCCGCTTCTCGCGTACCGGCAAGATCAAGACGAGCCCCGCCAGCAGGAATACGAGGATACTGGCCATCCCGGCCCGCTGACTTCCCGTGGCGCTCGTCACGGCTGCGACTGAGAGCGGGGCAAGAAACGCCGTGACCTTGCCCGAGAAAGCGAACAGGCCGAAGTATTGCGTCATGCGTTCGGGCGGCGCCAGGCGCGCCAGCAGCGTCCGGCTTGCCGCCTGATTGGGTGCCGCGGCGATGGCCACGAGGCAGGCGAAAGCCAGGAAGACGAGCTCGCCGGAACTGGAGAACGGCTGCGAGTTCGGCAACTTCGCCTCGACCGGAACCGTGAACAGCACGTGCCCGGAGCTTACCGAAAGAATGCCGACTGACCCCACCATCAGCAGCACCAGCGCGCCGATCACCACGCGCTTCGCGCCGAACCTGTCGTCGAGCGCACCGCCCGCCACCGCGCCGGCCACGCCGATCGTGATGAGGAAAATGCCGAACAGGCCCCGCTCGAACGCCTCCCACCCGAATACGGCTGTGCCGTAGATGCCACCGAAGACGAAGATCGCCGAAAGCCCGTCGGAGTAAAGCGCTCGCGCGATGAGGAAGTAGAGCATGTCGCGCTGGCTCGGCAGCGCGCGCAGCGTTTCCATCAGCTCGCCCAGAGCAGACCTCCGGAATCCGATAGCGGCGGCCGCCGGCCGGTCGGGCACGAAGAGGAAGAAGGGAATGAGGAACACGAGCGCCCAGGCGGCGGCGAACGGCCCGACGAGCCGGTCGCCCTCCCGTTGGGTGAGGTCAAGCGGCAGCAGCGGTTCGAGACCGAGCAGCGTGTGTCCTGTAGCCGGGTTCGTCACCAGCAACCCGGCCATCGCGCCGAGGCTCAAGAGCCCACCGACGTATCCCGCAGCCCAGCCCACACCGGAAAGCCGGCCGAGCTGACCCGACGGGACGAGCGTCGGCATGATGGCGTTCGTGAAGACGGTCGCGAACTCGGCCGCGAGTGTCGCCGCCACAAAGGCCGCGAGTACAAGGAAGACAGTCGAACTGCTTGCGCCGGGCACTGCCCACCAGAGCGCCGCGAGTCCGGCAGCAAGAATCAGGGCGAACAGCGCGACCCAAGGCTTGCGTCGGCCGCCGCCGTCGGCCAATGCGCCCAGCACCGGGCTGCCGACCGCGATCAGTACGCCTGCGATTGCTGCTGCGTAGCCCCACAGCGCCTGTCCGCGTACTGGATCATCCACGACAGCAGAGGCGAAGTAGGGCGCAAAAAGGAACGTGAGGACGAGCGTGTAGTAAGGCTGCAGCGCCCAATCCACGAGCACCCAGCCGGCAAGCGCGCGAAACGGCGCGGCCGCCCGCGAACTCGCCGGAAGAGCGGCCTCCACCGGCTGTGAATGCGTCAAAGCCTCGTCTCCCCCTTGCGGCCCGATGGGTCCTTACGCAGACGTGAGATCGCGCACCTGCGATGCTGCGACCGTCAGACGTGAGACCGTCACGTCGCCCGTCGTGGCCATCTCGTCAAGAGCCGCCTTGACCCGCGCAAGCCGTCCACCATGCTCGCGCTCCCAGGCCGAGAAGTCGGCAGCCCCTTTCTCCGCGGTCAGAAGGATCTCCCGCGACAGGGCTCGCCGTGCCGAATCCAACGTGTGGATGGCGCCGTTGATCGCCAGCCGATCGTAGTAGTCGCGGAGCTGCAGGCCGGCCGCAAGCTGTTTCAGGTCGTCGAGCCGGAAATAGTCGCTGGCGGCGAACGCAACGCGCGCCGCTTCCACGATCGCCCGGCCGGTTCCGTGGGCGAGGCGCGCCACGGCCGTGGCGTGGGACAGTATGTCGAGCATCGCGATACGCCCCGCCACATCCGGCGTTGCACCGGACTGCTCCAGTGACTTGCGCACGGTGGCAAGATGAGTCCGCTGACGTGGTGTCACGCAGTCCTCGAACACGGCTGCGAGCTCTTCTGCGCCGGCCCGGTGCGCCGCGATCGTCTCTGCCGGGCCTTCGCCCGTGCCGTGCCGAAGCATGTTCGCGATCTGATCCAGCAGGAAATCCTGAAGCCGCGCGTAGAGGCCGAGCTGCGCCTGCCCGGGCATCCTGCCGTCGAGCTGATCGACCGCATGCCACAGGTCTGGCAGATGGAAGATGGAGCTGACGGTGATGAACGCCGCGGCGACATCGCCTGTCCCGCGCCCCGTCTCATCGGCAAGGCGCACAGCCATGGCCGGACCGCCGCGGTTGAGCATGGCGTTCGTGAGGCCCGTAACGATGATCTCCCGGCGGAGGCGATGGGCCAGGATGTCCTCGAGAAACTTCTCACGCAGCGCCTCGGGGAAATAGTTCGTCAGCAGTGGTTCGCAGACGGGATCGTCCGGCACGGAGCTCTGAATGAGGTCTTCCGAAAGTGCGATTTTGGCGAAGCTCAGCAGCACTGCGAGTTCGGGCCGGGTCATCCCCGTGCCGGTGGTCTGCCGTTGCGCCATCTCCTGCCGGCTTGGCAGACCCTGCAGCTTACGGTCGAGCAGGTCACGCTTCTCGAGCGCCCGCATGAGCCGGGAGAGATACGCAATATCGCGAACGCCGTTGCGCTCGGCGAGGCTCAAGGCCAGAGACTGCTGATAGTTGTTGACGAGGCATTGGGCGGCCACGTCCTCCGTCATGGAGGCCAGCAGCTCGCGGCGTGCTTCCGGATCGAGCCGTCCGGACTGAACAGCGGGGCCGAGCGCGATCTTGATATTCACCTCCAGGTCGGAGGAGTTCACACCGGCCGAATTGTCGATGAAATCCGTGTTGATCCGGCCGCCCTTGCGCGCGAACTCGATGCGCCCAAGTTGTGTGACGCCCAGGTTTGCGCCCTCACCGATCACCTTCGCGCGCACCTCCTGGCCGGTGATGCGGATCGCGTCGTTGGCCCGGTCCCCGATCTGCTCGGGCGTTTCGGTGGAGGCCCGAACAAATGTGCCGATGCCGCCGAACCACAGAAGGTCCGCCTCGCACTTGAGAATGGCGCTCATCAGCTCTGCCGGTGTCATTACCTCCGCGTCGACGCCGAGCATTGCCCGTATCTCCGAGGAGAGCAGGATCGACTTGGCCGAACGGGAGAACACGCCGCCACCGCGGGAGATCAGCGACTTGTCGTAGTCCTGCCAGCTCGACCGCGGCAGCGCGAACAGGCGTTTTCGCTCGGCGTAGCTGATTTCCGGGTCCGGATCGGGGTCGATGAAGATGTCGCGATGATCGAATGCGGCGATCAGCTTGGTGGCCCGGGACAGCAACATGCCGTTACCGAACACGTCGCCGGACATGTCGCCGACGCCAACCACCCGGAACGGCTGGGTCTCGATGTCGATATCCATTTCGCGGAAGTGACGCTTGACGCACTCCCAGGCGCCGCGGGCAGTGATGCCCATGCGCTTGTGATCATAACCGGCCGAGCCGCCCGAGGCGAAAGCATCGCCGAGCCAGAAGTCATGTGCGCGCGAGATTTCGTTGGCGATGTCCGAGAACGTGGCCGTACCCTTATCCGCAGCGACGACGAGATAGGGATCGTCGCCGTCATGCCGCACGACGCGCTCGGGGGGCATGACCTCGCCGGCAACGATGTTGTCGGTGATGTCCAGCATCGTTGAAACGAGCGCGCGGTAGGCGGCGACACCTTCCTTCTGCATCTCCTCGCGCGTTCCGGTGCGCGGGAGCTGCTTCGGCACGAATCCGCCCTTGGCGCCTTCCGGCACGATGACGGTGTTCTTTACCTGCTGCGCCTTGGCGAGGCCCAGCACTTCGGTGCGGAAGTCCTGCGCCCTGTCTGACCACCGCAGCCCGCCGCGCGCGATGGGCGCGAACCGCAGGTGCACGCCTTCGACTCTGGGGCTGTAGACCCAGATTTCCCGGTAGGGCTTGGGCTCCGGTAGTCCCTCGATCGATTGCGAGTCGAACTTGTAGGCAATGGTCGCGGGCGGCCGCCCATTGGCGTCACGCTGGAAGAAGTTGGTGCGCAAGGTGGCGGCGATGAGGTTCAAGTAATGGCGCAGGATCCGGTCTTCATCGAGGCTCGGCACATTGCTCAGCGCGCCTTCAATTCGTCCTCTGATGCGCTGCTCGGCCTCGGCCCGCTCCTTGAAAGTGAGCTTCCGGTCCGGGTCGAAGCGCGCGTGAAACAGCTCGATGAAATCACGCGCCATGCCAGCGTGCCGGTTGAGCGTCTCCCCGATGTAGCGGAACCCGAACGGAGCTCCGATCTGCCGCAGATATGTGGCGTAGGCTCTGAGGGCCGCCACCTCGCGCCAGTCTGCACCGGCCGTGACCACCAGCCGGTTGAAGCCGTCGTTCTCCGCCTCGCCGCGGCAGACGGCGAGGAAGCATTCTTCCATCCGGCGATCGCAACGGGCGAGATCGAGCGGGTCACCGTCGGCCGTCTCGAGCACCATGTCATGGAGGGTCACCTCGCGCTCGGTGCCGTCGAACCGTGGCATCACGCGATAGCTGCGCTCGTCAATGACGAAGAAGCCGAGGTTCTCGAGCACGGGCACGCGCTCCGAGAGCGGAATGGGCTGGTCGAAGCGATAAATGGCGGCGCGAATCCTGCGCCCGCCCGTGGAGCCCTCCGCATGGAAGTCGATGGCGAGCGGCCGGTCGGGGCTCAATCGTTCGATACGGCCGATGTCCTCGATGGCGCGCGAGACGCTGAACATCTCGGTGTAGCCGGCGGGGAAGGCGCCCTGGTACTTCGGGGCAAGGGCGGCAAGCGTCTCTTCGCCCGCGTGCAGGGCATCCGAGAGCTGGTCGTCCCACGTTCGGGTCGCCTCCGTGATCCGCGCCTCCAGATCGGTTTCCGAGACTTTGGGGCGTGGACCCTCGTCGCGCTCGATGATGTAGTGCACACGGACGAGTGGGCCTTCCGTGAAGAATGGGGTGAAGTCCTGCAAGCGGCCGTCGTAGGCTTCGGCCAGAATGGCGCCGATCCGCTCCCGGACGCTCGTCGAGAAGCGATCGCGGGGCACGAATACGAGGGCCGAGACGAAGCGTTCGAAGCGCTCGAATCTCGCGAACACTCGCACGCGTGGCCGCAGGTCCAGGTCGACGATTCCACGCGACCAGTTCAGCAGCAGTTTCTCGTCGATCTGGAACAGCTCGTCCCGCGGGAACGTCGCAAGCACGTTGGCCAGGGCTTTGGCGGCATGGCTGCCCGGCGCGAAGCCAGAGCGCGTCATGACGTTCTCGACCTTGTGGCGCAGAAACGGAATCTGCTGCGGTGGCTGGGTATAGGCCTGTGACGTGAAAAGCCCTACGAGCCGCAGCTCTCCGGCCAGCGAGCCGTCCTGGTTGTAGGTTTTCAGGCCCACGTAGTCCATGAACACGCGCCGGTGCACGCGCGACATGATTTTGGATTTGGTGATGATGAGCGGATTGGGCGCGAAGAAGTGCTTTCGCGATTCCGGCGTCATCGCCAGCGGCTCTCCCCGGCCGCTCAGCACGTGCAGGTCCGGCTCGCGCAGAATGCCAAGGCTGGTGTCGGGAACCGGGACCAGATCCCCGGTTTCCTCGGTGCCGACGAGCTTGTACTCGCGCAGGCCCAGGAACGTGAACTGACCATCCAGCAGCCAGCGGCAGAACGCGAGCGATTCCGACAGCAGCCCCGGCGCAATTGGGGGCGGGGACGATTCCAGTGCGCGGACCGACCGGTCGAAACGCGCCGTCATCGAGTGCCAGTCGGTCACGGCAAGCCGTACTTCGTCGAGAACAGCGGAGAGCGTGTCGGTCAGGTTGTCCGCCGTCTCTGCAGTCATCGTGTCGAGCAGCAGGATGATCCAGCTTTCCTGAGTGCCGTCGCCCCAGTTGCGGTCTCCCGACCCCAGGATCCGTTCGAACTCTCCCTTGCCCGACCGCTGGACCTTGAGGATCGGGTGCAGCATCAGCAGCGCCGACAAGCCACGCGCCTGCAGCTCGTTGAGGATGCTGTCGACGAGGAACGGCATGTCGTCGTTCACGATCTCGATGAGCGTAAACGGGTGCGCGCCGCTCGCCGTCTCCAGATGAACCGGTTGCCACTGGATGGCGTGCCTGCCGCTCGGCTTCGTCCGGGCAAAGGCGAAGCTTGAACGTGCTATGCCGGCCAGAGACTTGGGTTCGTAGCGATCGAGGCCGTGGACATGGTCGCCGAATAGCAGCCCGCAATAGGTTTTCAGCTCGGCAGAGGCGTCGAGGTGCGACTCGATGCTGTTGAGGAGTTCGTCATCGATGTGTGGCGCGTGGAGTGCCATGGATACGAGGCTCCGATCATCCAGTTCCGGTCATTACCGGCCAGGGTTTAGATCCCGGCCCGAAGCTGCTGCATCATAACATAGTGGCTGGTGTGTGCCCGAATGACAGGGCAGCGCTGCAGGGTTACCCTCAGTGCAGTCATTCGCGTCAGCGAGAAGGATCAGACCCGTGCAGCAGCGAACCGAGGAACCCGTCACAGCGCTCGATCTCGGCCCCGATGCCGAGCCGACTCCGGAGATCGCCGCATATTTCGCGAAGTGCAGGGAAAAGCTGGGCTTCGTGCCGAATGTGCTGCGCGCCTACGCGTTCGACAACACGAAGCTGCAGGCCTTCATCGACATGGTCGACGACCTGATGCTGGGCGACAGCGGCCTCAGCAAGCTCGAACGCGAAATGATCGCGGTGGCCGTCAGCTCGGTCAATCACTGCCATTACTGCCTGACGGCGCACGGCGCGGCGGTGCGGCAGCGATCCGGCGATCCCGAGCTTGGCGAGCTCATTGTGCAGAACTATCGCGCCGCCCGCCTCGACAAGCGCCAGAAGGCGATGCTCGACTTCGCTGTGAAGCTCACGGAGCACCCGGAAAAGATCGAGGAAGCAGACCGCGAAGCGTTGCGAAAGGCGGGGTTCAGCGATCGTGACATCTGGGACATCGCTGCCATCACAGGCTTCTACAACATGTCGAACCGCATCGCGTCCGCCACCGACATGCGGCCCAACAGGGAATACCATTACGCCGCGCGAGAGCGGGTTCCGCCACCGGTTCGCCGAAAATCCAGCCGCTCCAAAGGGCGTTCTGGCATGGGGGCCTCTTCCTAATGCCACAACCACATGGCATCACTACCACGAGGACCAAGCTGGACGTCTGAAGCCAGCCCCGCCAGCAGCTTCGAGCCTCACTTTCCAGGCCGCCGTGGGTGAGATGAGAAACACAATTGCCGTCATGAACACGAAGGGGGGTGTCGGCAAGTCCACGATCGTGCTGGCACTGGCCGAAACGCTGGCCGCCTACCACGGCAAGAATGTTCTCGTGATCGACTCTGACGCTCAGGCGAGCGTCAGCTCCATGCTGATGACGCCCGCCAGCCTGCATCAGCTCCAGGAGGCCGGCCTGACGCTGGTCGACTATCTCGTAACCGCGGTCCTGAACAATTCGCCGGTCGAGTGGCCGCAGTTCGTGGTGCGCGGCGTGTCGGACGTTGACGACGCGCGCTCCGTCTTCCTGTTCCCGAGTGACATGCAACTGACGCTCTTCGAGCGCGAGGTTTCCCGCGAGAGCCTTCATGCCCGCCTGAGGGCGAGCATTCGCAGGCTGCTCAACGAGGTGCGGCCGGTATTCGACGTGGTGCTTGTGGACTGTCCGCCGGGGCTGTCGGTTCTGACGGAGTCCTGGCTGCGGGAGGCCGACTTCCACATTTCGCCGACCAAGCCCGATTACGTCTCCTCCTGCGGGCTCGAGGTCTTCCGCCGCTTCAAGGCGCTCAACCCCGAGATGGGGTTCGCGGAGAACCTGGGCGTGCTGATCAACATGAAGGACCGCTCGTCCCTCGTGGACGACGAATATCACCGCTGGCTGCAGGAGAACCCGGACAACCAGTGCTTCACCCAGGTGATTCCGCGGGTGAACGCGCTGCAGAACGCCGCCAGGTTCTCCACGCTGGAGCGATCCTATCAGGCCAAGTATCCGGGCGAGGCGGGGCAGACCATCAGGGCGTTGGCCGAAGAGATTCTGGCGCGTCTGGCGGCCCGGAATGCCCAGCCGCGAGTTCACCAGCCCGGAACGTCGGATGAGGCCGAAGCCGCCCCGGTGCGCAGATAATCACTGCCGATGACCGGCGGAGCCGGTCGATAGTCTCAGCCTGGGAAATCGTAAGAATGGAGCGGGCGATGAGATTCGAACTCACGACCCTCACGTTGGCAACGTGATGCTCTACCCCTGAGCTACGCCCGCGTCCTTGGATGGGGTAATCGCCGAACGGCGACGAGGCCAGACTTATGACGCAAGTCCCCGGCGATTGCAAGCGGTCGGCGGCACTTGCGACACCGCGCTCCGCCGCGGCCCGAATCGAGTGCCAGGTCCGTGCGGTTCGGCCGGTTGCGCCGCGGGCTGTCACCAGCTAGACCCTGCGCATCATCCCACGAGCCAGCCGACTGCCTGAGGCCGCTGACATGCCTGCCACACGCGCCGATCTTTTTGCTCGCCTCGCCGAGCTCGGTATCGAGACCCGGACGGTGGAGCACGAGCCCGTCTTCACCGTGGCGGAGAGCGAGAAGCTGGAGCGCGACCTGCCGGGTGGCCACACGAAGAATCTGTTCCTCAAGGATGCCAAGGGCAAGCTGTTCCTGGTGACGGCGGAAAGTCACAGCCCGGTTAACCTCAAGTCACTGCACAAGATTCTCGGCTGCGCCCGCCTGAGCTTCGGAAAGCCGGAGCTGCTGATGGAGGTGCTGGGCGTGGCTCCGGGCTCGGTGACCGCGCTGGCTCTCATCAACGATCGCGACCACCAGGTCTCTTTCGTTCTCGACGAGCGGCTGATGGCCTTCGAGACCATCAACTGTCATCCGCTCGAGAATACCGCCACGACGAACATTGCACGCGACGACCTTTTGCGGTTCATTCGCTCCTGTGGACACGAGCCGCGGATTGTCGGACTGGTCGACGCGCCCATTGTTTGATGGGCCGCCCGCCACAATCTTGAGGTTTTCCGCTGAGTGAGCCGCGGAAGACGGATCCGGCCAAGGAGAACCAGATGGAATTCGGAGCGCGCGAGCCTGCTGCTGCAGGTCAGTCGGATGTGATCAAGGACACCACGACCGCCAACTTCATGACGGACGTGATCGAGGCGTCCCGTTCGGTGCCGGTGCTGGTGGACTTCTGGGCCGCGTGGTGCGGACCGTGCAAGCAGCTCACCCCGATACTCGAGAAGGTGGTGAGGAGCTACAACGGCAAGGTCAAGCTGGTGAAGCTCAACGTGGATGAGCACCCGGCGATCGCGGGGCAGCTTCGCGTCCAGTCTCTTCCCACGGTCTATGCGTTCCGTGACGGCCGTCCGCTCGATGGATTCATGGGCGCTCAGCCGGAAAGCGCGGTCAAAGCCTTCATCGACCGCCTGCTCGGTGAGGAGAGCGAGGCCGATATCGCTGCGGTGATCGAGGCGGCGGAGCAGGCGATGGAAGCCGGCGATCTGCAGCAGGCGGCCGAGATGTACGCTGCCATCCTGCAGGAGGATCGGCAGAACGCAGCGGCGCTCGCCGGGCTGGCGAAGTGCTATCTGCAGAGCGGCGACCTTGCGCGGGCCGAGCAGACGATCGCTCTCGTTCCGCCCGACAAGAAGCAGACGAGCGCCGTGGCCAGCGTGATTGCCGCCCTGGAGCTGGCCAAGAAGGCCGGCGACAGTGGCGACACGGCGGATCTGGAAGCCAAGCTGGCTGCCAATCCGACCGATCACCAGGCGCGCCTCGATCTGGCAACCGCCCTGGCGGCGCGAGGCGACAAGGCCGGCGCGGTGGAGCATCTTCTGGAGCTTTATCGGCGCGACCGCAACTGGAACGACGAGGCTGCGCGCAAGCAGCTCATCCAGCTCTTCGATGCTTGGGGACCGAAGGACCCGCACACGATCGAGGGCCGGCGCAAGCTGTCGTCGTTGATGTTCTCCTGACGACCCGAACCTCAAAGGGAGGCCGGTTTTGGCCCCTACGGACCGCTATCGACGTCCGGCTGATCTGCCCCAGCAGATCCCCGTGTTTCCGTTGCGCGGCGTCATCCTCCTGCCGCGTGCCGTGCTGCCGCTGAGCATCTACGAGAGCCGCTATCTCGCCATGCTGGAGGATGTCGTCGCGGGCGAGCGCATCGTCGGCATTGTTCAGCCTGAGCGCTCGGAAAGCGAGGAGGAAAGCCCGCCGGGGAAGGACGTCAGTCTGCGGCCCATCGGCTGCGCGGGTCGTCTCACGGCGTTCCAGGAGCTGGATGACGACCGGGTGCTGGTGACCGTCACTGGCGTATCGCGCTTTGGTCTCGTCTCGGAGCGGGCGACGGAGAAGCCCTACCGGATTTTCGAGGTCGATTACGACCGCTTCAGTGAGGACTTCCAGGAAGGAAACGGGGAAGATCGGGTGGACCGGTCGAACCTGCTGCGCGTCCTCAAGAACTACCTCGAGGCGCACAAGCTCAGAGCCGACTGGCGCGCCATTCTGAGCGCGCCGAGCGAGTATCTGGTGAACTCATTGTCCGTCGTCTGTCCCTATGGTCCCGAGGAGAAGCAGGCTCTGCTCGAGGCGAAGGACCTGAAGACTCGCGCCGAGGTGCTGGTGGCGCTCGCGGAGATGGAGCTTGCCTCCAGCGAAAGCGGATCGGGCGGCGCAGTGAACTAACAAGTAGTCAGGGCACGTGTCATGACAGATGATCCGGTGGAGCCGTCCAGCGATAACCAGAAGGAAGGCGTCGACCGGCGCTTGCTGGAGCTGCTGGTCTGCCCTCTGACCAAGACTCCGCTGGAGTACGACGAGTCACGCCAGGAGCTGATCAGCCGCGCTGCCCGTCTCGCCTTTCCCATCCGGGAAGGCGTTCCGCTGATGACCGTCGACGCCGCCCGCCACCTTGATGACGAGCAGGCATAGTACCTCCACCCGTCATTCCGGATGCGCCGCAGCATGAAATGGTGCGGCGCTGATCCGGGATCTTGCCACGGGTGTGGCACCCAGTGGAAATGAGGGTCATTCCGCCGCAACGCGCCTCAGCGTGAGCTGGGTCATCAGGGCGCGGAGGGAGGCGGCTTTCAGGGGTTTTCGCAGGAGTGCGAAGCCGCGGGCGCGGAGCTCTCGCTCGACTTCGGGCGAGTGGTCAGCGGTGATGAAAGCGACAGGGACGTCGGCGTTGATGGCCTCCCGCAGACCAATGACGGCCTCGAGCCCGGTATGCTCATCGAGATGGTAGTCCGCCAGAATGATGTCCGGGACGACCTTGGCCTGTTCGACCGCCTCCAATGCGTCACTGCCGCTGCTCGCCGTCAGTACTTTGCATCCCCAGCCGACGAGCAGCGTCTCCATGCCCTCGAGCACCGCCGGCTCGTTATCGATGCACAGCACGAGGCACCCGGCGATTGGCCCTTGTACCGGGCCTCGCGCGGCAGGTTTCGCAGCGGGCGAGCGGGTGATGGCTGACGGCAGCAGAATCGAGAAGGTCGAGCCATGCCCTGGCCGTGAGTTGACGGTGATCGGCATCTGCAGCACACGGCAGATCCGCTCGACGATAGACAGGCCGAGCCCCAGCCCGCGGATTTCCGGTCCTGAATCCTCGAGCCGCTGAAACTCCTTGAAGATCAGTTCGTGCTTGGAGGCGGGAATGCCACGCCCCGTATCGGTTACCTGGACGAGCACGGCGCCCTTCCGCCGGCGCGCGCCGACCAGCACCGCACCAGAACTCGTGTACTTGACAGCATTCGCGACGAGGTTCTGCAGCACGCGGCGCAACAGCCTGCGATCCGTGCGCACCCAGAGCGAACTCGGGACGACCCGCAGCTCCAGCCCCTTCTCACGCGCCAGAGGCGTGAACTCCACGTCGAGGTGCGAGAAAAGATCATCGAGGGGCACATCGCTGATCTCCGGCTCGAGCCGGCCGGCGTCCATACGAGAAATGTCGATGAGGGCGCTCAGGATATCCTCGACGGCGGCCAGCGAGGCATCGATGTTGCGGGCAATGAGGCCATCATCCTCGCTCAGAGGCCGTTCGACGAGGCTCGAGGCATAGAGCCGGGCCGCATTCAGCGGTTGCAGAAGATCATGGCTCGCCGCAGCCAGGAACCGCGTCTTGTCGAGGTTGGCTTCGTCCGCCTTGGCTTTGGCAATCGCGAGCGCGGCGTTGACGCGCAGAAGCTCCGCCGTCCGCTCGCGGACTCTCCGCTCCAGATTTTCGTTGGCTCGGGCCAGCGCGTTGGCCGAAGCGACCCGGTCCGTGATGTCGGAATAGGTGGCCACGACGCCGCCCTGCGGCATCGCCGCAGTCCGGATCTCGAGAATGCGGCCGTTGCTCAATTTCTCCTGAACGGTCTCCTTCCTGACGGCAAGGCGCACCAGCCTGTCTGCCACCAGATCATCGATCGGCCCCTCTCCGAAGTCGCCCCGCTCCGCACAAGCGCGCAGGATGCGGTCGAGCGACATGCCCACACGGCCAAGGTCTGCAGGCAGATCGAGCAGCTCGCGGAACTGCCGGTTCCAGCAGATGAGCTTCAGGTCCTTGTCGTAGACGCTGAGCCCATGGCGCACCTGATCGAGCGCCGACTGCAACAGGTCGCGGTTGTACTGCAGTGCCTCCGAGGCATCGTCGAGAAGCCGCAACGCCGATTGGCTGCCCACATTGCTGCGCCTCAGCAACAGCGACAGCACGAGTCGCGAGGAGGCGGCACCGATGGCACTCGTCAGCAGATGCTCGGTGAACCGAATGATCTGGATGTCGGCCTCTGCGTGCGGCGACAGTTTGGTGTTGCGGCTGGCGCCGAACTCCGCGAACGAGCGTTCCGCTCGCTCGGCGCCGAGATAGCGGGCCACCGTCGCCTGCAGATCACCGATGGTGATGGACGTGCGCCAGAGCCGGAAGCTCGGCGTCGGCGCCATCCGCGGCAGGTCATCCTGCACGAACACGTGCGCCTGCAGCCGTTCGACCGGTTCGGGCGGGCGCAGCAGGGACACCATCACCAGCGCCAGCACGTTGGCGAAGATGCTCCACAGAACGCCATGGGTCAGCGGCTCGAACTCGAGGAAGAACAGCGCTTGCGGCCGCAGCATGGTGATGCCGAGCGGGCCGTGCTCCAGGATGTCCATTCCGAGCCATCCGGCCTTCACGACCCACGGCAGCAGCAGCGTGTAAGCCCATACGCTGAAACCCGCCACGATGCCGGCGATCGCGCCGCGCGCCGTTCCCTTGCGCCAGAACAACCCACCGAAGAAGGCCGGTGCCAATTGCGCAACGGCGGCAAAGGAAATGAGCCCGATCGCGGCAAGCCCCTGGGCTTCTCCGAGCGCTCGGTAAACGAGATACCCAAGCAGCACGATCAGCAGGATCGCGACCCGGCGGATGATCAGCAGTACGCTCGACAGGTTGTCCTGCTCACTCGCCTCGAGCAGCCTCTGGCGCAGCAGCAGCGGAATCACAAGACCGTTGCAGACCATGATCGCCAGCGCGATCGACTCCACGATCACCATCGCGGTCGCCGCCGACAGGCCGCCGATGTAGGCCACGGTCGTCATCAGGTTGGCGTCGCGGGAGATGGGCAGCGACAACACGAACAGATCCGCATCGATCGACCGGTCCGGGAAGACCAGCAAACCGGCGGCCGCAATCGGCACGACGAAGATGTTGATAAGGATCAGGTAAACCGGGAACAGCCAGCGCGCGCGCTTGATTTCGCGTTCGGAGTTGTTCTCCACCACGGTCACGTGGAACTGGCGCGGCAGCAGGATGATGCACACGAAACTCAGGAACGTGACGGTGAGCCAGACCCCGCCGTGGAATGGCCTCATGAACGTCGCCTGCACCTCGCCGCTCCGGCGCAGGCTTTCAGTGAATCCCCCGATGCCTCCGAACACGGACACCATCACGAAAATGCCAACCGTGATGAAGGCCGTCAGCTTCACCAGCGATTCGGCCGACACGGCCAGCATCAGGCCGTCCTGGTGCTCGGTGGCGTCGATGTGGCGGGTCCCGAAAAGCACGGCGAAAGCCGCCAGGGCTATGGCCGCGAGCAGGGCCGTCTCGCCGAAGCCCACCACAGCCGCCCACTCCTCCGGCAGGTGCAGGTTGCCGACGAGGAGCGCCTCCGTCGAGATGACGACGGCTTTCAACTGAAGGGCAATGTAAGGCAGCGTGCCGACAACCGCGACGATCGTCACGACTGCGGCTACTGCCTGGCTCTTGCCGTAGCGGGCGGCCAGAAAGTCGGCGACGGAGGTGATGTTCTGGCTCTTCGAGAGGCGGATGATCCTGAGGATCAGCGGCCAGCCGAAGGCGAACATCAGGATCGGGCCGATGTAGACCGGAATGAAGTCGTAGCCCGTCGAGGCCGCCAGCCCGACGCTGCCGAAAAAGGTCCAGGACGTACAGTAGACGCCCAGCGAGAGCGCATAGATGAGCGGCCGGCCCTCGCCGCCCTTGCGCGAGCGGATGGTGCGGTCGCCGGTCCAGGCAATGGCGAACAGCACGCCGATATAGGCGATGCCGAGCGCCAGAATGGCCCAACCGTCGAACATGCGCGCCGGCCCTCGCGTCCGGGACTAGGGACTGCCCGCTTGCTCTCAGCCGAGAAAGGCGGCAGAGCGCACGGGTGCTTGATTTGCACAAAATTCGGGCTTCAGCGCAATAGCCGCGGTGCAATGGCGGCAGTCGGCCAAGTATTCACAGGTCCGCCGGCCAGTGTCACCGGGCGGCGATTTACAGCCTATCGCCGCAAGACTAGCGTTCGATTCGTCACGTTCCTCTGCGGCTGCTCACAACCGGGGCGGGCGCAGCAACGCCATGGGAAGGGAGTCCAGGGATGAGCATCATCCAGGAATTCAAGGAATTCGCGATGCGGGGCAACGTCTTGGACCTTGCAATCGCGGTCATCATGGGCGCTGCGTTCGGTCCGGTCGTCACGACCCTGGTCGACGGCATCATCATGCCGCCGATCGGCTATCTCCTCGCGGGAATCGACTTCTCGCAACTGGCAGTCACGCTACCGACGCCGACCGGCGACGGAGTAGAGATCAAGTACGGACTGTTCCTCAACGCCATCATCACCTTCCTGATCACAGCCTTTGCAGTCTTCCTGTTGGTCAAGGCCGTAAACCGTTTCCGCAGGCCGGCGCCGGCGGCGCCGAAGGTCGAGCCGCCCGCTGAAATCTACCTGCGCGAGATCCGGGACGCTCTGGTGAAGAAATAGCCGCGCTCTTGGCGGCGATCCCTTACGAGCAGCTTCCTCCGCCGAGCACGCAGAACTTGGCGCAGTGAGGATGGCAGAGCTTGACGGCGCCATCGGCGAACATGCCGCCGTCCGCCCTTGCTGCCTGCGCCAGCGTATGGCCCATCTCGAATGCCGGCTCATACGGCAGCAGCGTGCAGGGCACGACGACGGGGCTCGCAGCGCCTTTGCGCTTCACGATCATCCGGCTCGACGCGCACATCACGTCGGCCGGCGATTTCTTGAGGATGCTCCAGCACGCGGTGGTGATCTCCGGCACCTCGTGGTGCCCATCCATCTCCGGAAGCAGGGTGAGTTGGCTGGGGTTTTGCGGATCGATCCGCCATCCGCGATCGGCGATGAGTGCTGCATATCCGGCCCGCGCCGTCGCCTCGTCCTCGCCCCAGCAGGTCCGCCCGGCGATCGCGACGTTGAACCCGTTGGCCGACAGCCAATCGAGCCCTTCCAGCGTTCTGGCCCAGGTCCGTGTGCCGCGCTCGCTCTCGTGCAGCGCCATCGTGTAGTGATCGAGGCTGACGCGGATCTTGAGGCGCGCGCCGTGGGCGGCGAGCAGCGACAGCAATCCTTCCTTGATCCTCGGCCGCTGCATCGGCCGCATGGCGTTGGTCAGCACCAGCACCTGCAACTCACGCCCCAGCGCATCGCCCACCATGGCGAGGATGTCAGGATTGAGAAAGGGCTCTCCGCCCGTGAAGCCGATCTCGCGTGTCGGAAGCCGCTGATCCGTGATCTCGTCGAGATATGCCGCGACCTCCGCCGCAGTGATGTAGGCCAGCCGGTCGTTCTTCGGGCTCGATTCGATGTAGCAGTTGCGGCAAGTGATGTTGCACAACGTGCCGGTGTTGATCCACAGCGTTTCGAGCCCGATGAACGGCACCGCAGCCCGGCGCTCGCCCGCCGCGGTCCAGTCCGGGTCCTCGAATTTGGCGAGGCGGTGGTCGGCTGCGGGCGGCTTCGGTTCGACGGTCACGCGTTTCCTCTGGGTGAAAGTTCACACCCGCGGGACGCTACCACGAAGACTTTACGCCACCCACTCACATTCGGATCAACCTCCTGGGAGATGTTCGAGAGGCCGGCGGCTGGCGGTCACGACGGGGCGCTCCTGCCCGGCGAACTGAACGTGCCCCGGCGCCCTTCCTATTCCTGCCCGGGCTCCTCGGTCTCCTCCTCGCCGGTATCCTCTTCGTCCTCTTCCTCCTCGTCATCCAGCTCTTCGTCGAGCTCCTGCTCCAGGGTGAGGATGAGCGCGTCTGCGATGAGCTCCAGGGCCAGATAGCTCCTCTGCTCAATTGGAGCCTTCTTGTTCTCCTCAGAGCGCCTCTTCAGCTCTTCCAGGTGTTCGAATGAAACTGGCATGAGTTTAGTCCCTTCTGTGCGGTTCGGATCGCCACGAGCCTTGCCTGATTCTGTGGCCAAGCGCGAGGCAGCGGTCTGCCTCTCACGCGGAGAACGCGCTGTGGAGGCATACCCCACCCAAGCCTCTTGCGCCGCGGCAAGGAGCCGACCATTATAGGAATGCACGTAGCGGCGTTCCGGCTACCCGGCCGGAGGACCTAAGTGACTGAGGTGCGGGCGTAGTTCAGTGGTAGAACGTCAGCTTCCCAAGCTGAATGTCGTCGGTTCGATCCCGATCGCCCGCTCCAGTTTCATCAATGAGCCGAGTGATTTACGTGCCTCCAGTTCCGGGCCACTGAGCTTGGTGTCCACAACTGTGTCCCTCTGACCCGTCATCCCGTGCGCGGTGCAGCGCGAAGCGGTGCGCCGCAAACACGGGATCTTGCGACTGGCAAGGCCGCACCATTTCATGCTGCGGTGCAACCGGGACGATGGGGTTGGTGCGCTTGGGCAGGTGTCACGCTTCCGTCCGGCTGACCGTCCGCCTCACCGCATCCCGCCATCCGGCCAGCTTGCGCTCACGCGTCGCCGCGTCCATTGCCGGCTCGAAGCGGCGTTCGCATTGCCAGCTCTCGGCAAAGCCTTGCTCACCCGGCCAGACGCCTGCCTGCCGTCCTGCAAGCCAGGCGGCGCCGAGGGCGGTGGTTTCGAGGACGGAGGGCCGGTCGACGGGGGCGTCGAGGAAGTCGGCGAGCCATTGCATGGTGAGGTCGCTCGCGACCATCCCGCCGTCGACGCGGAGCACGGAGCCGGCGCCGTCGGACCAGTCGCGGCGCATGGCGTCGACGAGATCGCGGGTCTGGTAGCAGACCGATTCCAGGGCCGCACGTGCCAGCTCGTTGGGCCCCGTGTTGCGCGTCAGTCCGAATAGGGCGCCGCGGGCCTCGGGGTCCCAGTGCGGTGCGCCGAGGCCGGTGAAGGCGGGAACGAGATAGACGTCCTGGTGGGGGTCGGCCGCGGCGGCCATGGCGGCGGACTGGTCGGCCCGCTGCAGAATCTTGAGCCCGTCCCGCAGCCACTGCACCGCCGCGCCGGCGACGAAAATCGAGCCTTCGAGCGCGTAGGTGGTGCGGCCGTCGAGCCGGTAGGCGATTGTGGTCAGCAGCCGGTTGCGCGAGGGCACCAGGTCTGCGCCCGTGTTGAGGACCGCGAAGCAGCCGGTGCCATAGGTCGACTTCATCATGCCCGGCGTGAAGCAGGCCTGGCCGACGGTCGCCGCCTGCTGGTCGCCCGCGATGCCGCGGATCGGAATTGGCGCACCAAAGAGCGCCGGGTCGATGGTGCCGAACTCGGCGGCGGTGTCGCGCACATCGGGCAAGATCGCGGCTGGGATGCGGAAGATGCGCAGAAGCTCCGTGTCCCACTCCTGCCGCTGGATGTTGAAGAGCAGCGTGCGCGAGGCGTTCGTCACCTCGGTGGCGTGCACCTTGCCGCCGGTCAGGTTCCATAACAGCCAGCTGTCGACGGTGCCGAAGGCGAGGCGGCCCGCCTCAGCCTTTGCGCGCGCGCCCTCAATGTTGTCGAGCAGCCAGGCGACCTTGGTGCCGGAGAAGTAGGGATCGAGCAGCAGGCCGGTACGCGCAGTGATGTCCGGTTCCAGTCCCTCAGCCCGCATCTGAGCGCAGACATCAGCGGTCCGCCTGTCCTGCCAGACAATGGCGGGGCCGATCGGCTGCCCCGTCTCGCGGTCCCAGATCAGGGTGGTCTCGCGCTGGTTGCTGATCCCGCAGCCGGCAATTCCGGAGGCCGGAACGCCAGACTGGGCGAGCGCGGTGCGGACGGTCTCGACGGTGGTGCGCCACAGATCCTGCGCGTCGTGCTCGACCCAGCCCGAGCGCGGGAAATGCTGAGGGAACTCCTGCTGACCGATGCCGCGAATGCGGTAGTCCGTGCCGAAGACGATGGCGCGGGTGGAGGTCGTGCCCTGGTCGATGGCGAGAATGAAGCCGCTCATTCGAGAGTCTCTGCTGCTGCCGTGTGGAGTTCGGCTCGAGCGACAACACTAACGATGTCTGCCCATCAGGTCACGCTACGGGTGCCGCGTTCGCGAGCGATGCTCCGTCTTCTCCCAGAAGTACGGTGCCGTAGCGAGCTGCAAAAGGGCGCGGTAGGCGGCGATGGAGATCAGCAGCCAGTACACCGGCATGAGGGGCGCGCCGAGCGCCAGCCACTTCCGCCCGCGGCGCCAGACGGCCACCACGGCCGCGAGCACCGAATTGAGATAGGCCGCCGAAAGATTGAAAACGGCCATAGTCCAGAGCGCACCAGTACCGATCGAGTCGGGCAGGCTCAGCCAGCCGCCTTGCCAGGTTTCGAATGCCACCATGGCGCAGAACAGCGGAAACACCAGAGACGACAGGATCAGGCCGCCCGAATAGAGATGGAAGCCGACGAACGCGGCGGGCCCGAGCTCGCGCATAAGGCGCATCGGCTGACGGGTGTGGACGAGATAGGTTTGCATCCACCCCTTGATCCAGCGTGTCCGCTGCCGCAACCAGACGCCGAACCGTACAGGGGCCTCCTCCCAGGTCGTCGAGCTCAGCATGCCGATACGGCCGCCTGTACGCGCCAGCCGGATGCCGAGATCGGCGTCCTCCGTAACGTTGAACGGATCCCAGCCTAGCCACTGGTCCAGCACTTCGCGGGGGAAGTGGTTGGAGGTACCCCCGAGCGGAATCGGCAGCCCGAGTCGCGCGAGGCCCGGGAGGATGACATCGAACAGTACAGAGTATTCGAGCGCGAACTGGCGGGTGAGCCAGCTCTCGCGCACATTATGAACATTGAGCCGGCCTTGCAGGCAGATCGTGCCGGTCGGGCTCGTGCGGAAGGTTGCTATTGCCCGACGGAGCTGGTCCGGCTCGGGCATGTCCTCCGCATCGTAAACGACCACGTAATCGCCGCGGGCGAATTGAAGGGCATAGTTCAGCGCTTTGGGCTTTGTACGCGGCTGCGAGTCTGGCACGACGACGATGCGCATGAAGCCCGGCAGCTCCAGCGACCGGGCGACCTCCTGGGTCTCGAGGTCGACGCTTTCGAGCACGAGCAGCACATCGAGTTTGGCGGCCGGGTAGTCGAGGGCGGAGATGGCCGCCACGAGGTCAGGCAGTACCTGGCTCTCGCGGAACATCGGGATGAGAATCGAGTAGACGGGAAGATCCGCATCGGGCATGCGGGTCGCGGCACCTGGGCGCCGATCCGGTATCAGGCCTAGCGCGGTCACGACCAGCCGCAGGACGACGACGGGTAGAAATGCGAGCGTCAGCGCCACCAGCAAGAGGGTATAACCCGCATCAGGCGCGACCGTCGCCACGCCGGCGACGAGCCCGGCCAGCACCGCTGTGGCCAGGAGCTGCCACGTCCACGTCGGCGTGCCGGCGGAAAGCACGGGGCGCCAGCGGAGCAGCCCCGCGATCGCCTGCCTGAGCCTCCGCTGCTTCTGCCCCGGCGACTCCAGCGCTTCCATTTCGCGGGTCGACGCGATGATGACGATGCTGCCCGCCGATTGGCGTTCCGCAATCTGCCGGGCGACCTGCCATGGCGTGTCTGCCGTGCCGTCGACCAGGACGGCCGAGGCCGGTAGTGGCTGAGCACCCGATTGAGTCAAGGCAGAAACACCCAGATGCTGGGCCAATGCCGCAACATAGGCCGTGTCGGTGATCCACCCGCGTGCCAGCAGCACCTCGTGCGGACTGACGCCCCAGCTCTCCGCCGTCTCAATGCCTTCCCGAAGGGTATCGCGGTCGAGCAGGTGGCCTACGAGGAAACCGTATTCCGCCTCGGCGGCCTCGAGTGCAACGAGCCGGCTCTGCCCCTCGAAGAACCTGTCGCCCTGGTAGTCCACGATTAGCCGGTGGCGCCCGGAACGCGTTGTCGATGAAGCGGCGGCAGATTAAGTGTTGGGAACGGGAGGCGGGCAGCTAGGTATGGACCTAGCTAGGCGCCTCGACCGATCGTAATTCCGCCAGGGCGCGAGTGATTCGGAAGCAGGCGTGACATGAAGCGATTGCATCAGATCCTGGTGGCCGTGCTCTCGATAGCGCTCCTTGCCGGTGCCGAGCGGGTGGGCGCGCAGTCTCCGGATCCGGATGATCCTGCGACCGGCCAGGGCACGCGTCGGCTCGTGGTGCGGTTCCTCACGGACGGCGACTTCCCCCCGTTCAACTATTTCGATGAGGACGGCATCCTCACAGGCTTCAACGTCGATCTTGCCCGCGCGCTGTGCCTCGAAGCCAATACGTCCTGCGATATCCAGGTGCGGCCGTGGGACACGCTCATCCCGGCGCTCCATCGGGGTGATGCGGATGCGGTGATCGCCGGCCACAAGATTTCGCCTGCGCTCGTCCAGTCTGTCGATTTCACCGAGCGCTATTTCCACACACCCGCGCGGTTTGCGGCCCGGCGGGATGCAGACAAGATCGAGATCAACCCGGAGGATCTCGATGGCAAGTCCATTGCCGTGGCGAAGGGCACTGCGCACGAGGCCTATCTCAAGGCCTTCTTCCGGTTCAGTACCATCAGTGAGTTCGACAGCCCCAAGCTGGCGCGCGAGGCACTGATGAACGGCGAGGTCGACTTCGTATTCGACGACGGCATCAGCCTCAGCTTCTGGGTCGTCGGCACGGCATCGCGCGAATGCTGCGAGCTGCGGGGCGGTGCCTATTACGAGCCGAAGTACTTCGGCGATGGCCTGGCGATCGCCGTCTCGAAACGGGATCCCAATCTCAAGCACCTGCTCAACGAGGCGCTGAAGCGCGTTCGCGAAAGCGGCCGTTACGAGGAGCTGGTGCTGCGCTACTTCCCTAATCGCGTCTATTGATCGACGGGACTGTGGGGCCCTGAGTTGCCCATCACGGGCCGTCGATGTCATTCTCTGCCACAGGCTCTGTCGCCCGAGCCATTTCCCGCCGGACATGCCGCTTCAGAGGGACCGCTCCATGTCGTCGAATTTGCTGCCGAGCCGCGAGGAACTCGTCATCTGCTTCGCCCACGTCGCCTACCGGATGGGGGAGGCCTTTGCGCGCCGGAACACCGGGATCAGCTGGCGGGAGGTGCGGTCCGTGGAGGACCTGCAGTCGGCCGCGGCCGAGTCGCACGTGATCGTCACGTCCGGGTTCTGGCGCAATGAGCTGCTGAATACGGCGCCGGTCTTGCGCTTCGTGCAATCGATCAGCGCCGGCACGGACCAGTACGACAAGGATCTCTTCCGGGAGAAGGGCGTGCGGCTCGCGAGCGCCAAGGGCGTCAACGCGAAGGCGGTGGCCGAGCACGCGATGGCGCTCATCCTGGCCTTGTCGCGCCAGCTCCATACCGGCCGTGATCATCAGAACGCAAAGCACTGGCGCGGCATGATCGGCGATCCGTCTCTCCGCGAGGATGAGCTCGGCGGCAAGACCTTGCTGATCGTCGGCCTCGGCAGCATCGGCGCGCGCCTTGCGCAGCTGGCCAAGGCGTTCGACCTGACCGTCATGGCGACGAAGCGTGATCCAAGCACCGGAGGCGATGCGGTCGACAGCATTCACGCGCAAAGCGAGCTCCACGCGCTGCTGCCGCAGGCCGACATTGTCGCCCTCACCTGCCCGCTGACACCTGAGACGGAGAACCTGATCGACGCAAAGGCCTTGTCGCTGATGAAGCCATCTGCCCACCTGATCAACGTGGCCCGCGGCAGGGTGGTCGACGAGGACGCCCTCATTGCAGCGCTTGAAGCGGGGCGGATTGCAGCGGCAGGCATCGACGTGACGCAAGAGGAGCCATTGGCGCAAACGTCACCCCTTTGGACGATGCCGAACGTGCTGCTGACGCCGCACACCGCGGGCGAAACCCGCCGCTATGAGGACAATGTCCTCGACATCATGATGGAGAACATCGAGCGCCTCTGGCGTGGTGAGACAAAACTGCGCAACGAAGTGGTCTAGCCAGGAGAGAATCGAAGGCCGCGGGCGCTGCGGCGCGATTCTCGATCGCACTTGCGACGGGCCTCGCCTGATTCACCTTTCGCATTGGAAAACAAGTTGATTTTCTGTCGTTTGGTCGCGCGTCAAGGAAATCGGTAAGAAGTTGTTTACCCGGCCCGCCAAGCTGCTACAGTGTTCTTCAAGTGTAACCAGACGACGCCTGATGACTGTACTCTCCGATGGCGGACGTGTCCGCAGGTCGGAGCCGATCCAGGCGCTGGGGAAGGGTCGTGGAGGTGCCAACCGACGAAAGGGAGTCGCTCACGTCGCCCGAGGAGCTGACGGCCTCTGACGACTCGAGCCGGAGCTCGCCGGATGCGGTTGCACTCGCACCTGTCGAGACGCCTCCCGCATTGGTTCCGGTTTGGCCTGACCCGCAACCCGGCTTCAAGCTACGCCCCCCACGCCGCCCGGACATTGGTGACAGCCGTGTCTACGCGGCGCTCGATCTCGGCACCAACAACTGCCGCCTGCTCATCGCCCGCCCGACCCGCCGCGGCTTTCAGGTCGTGGATGCGTTCTCGCGGATCATTCGCCTCGGCGAAGGCGTGGGTGCGACCGGTTGCCTTTCGGAGGCGGCGATGGCGCGCACCATCGACGCACTCAAGGTCTGCGCAGCCAAGATGCGGCGCCAGAACGTCTCCCGCGCGCGGCTCGTCGCGACGGAAGCCTGTCGGGCCGCAAGGAACGGCCCCGAGTTCATTGCCCGCGTCAGCCGCGAGGTGGGTCTCGAAATCGAGATCCTGTCGCGCGAGGATGAGGCGAGGCTCGCCGTATCTGGATGCGCCACGCTTCTGGATGACCAGTCGGATCTCGCGCTCGTGTTCGACATCGGCGGCGGGTCTTCCGAGCTGGTCTGGCTCGATCTTTCCCGTCGCCGCCGGAGCTGGCGGCGGTCTTTGGGCGATCGCCTCGATGCGATGAACTGCATTGCGGCCTGGACCTCTCTGCCCGTCGGGGTCGTCACGCTGGCCGAGCGGTTCGGCGGCCGGCAGCTTACGGCGGCGGGGTTCGAGTCGATGGTCGACACCGTCATCGATCTGCTGGTGCCGTTCGAAGCCGAGTACTGTTTCAGGTCTCGCGTGGAGCGCGGTCGCGCCCATCTGCTCGGCACCTCGGGCACGGTCACGACTATGGCTGGCATCAGGCTCGGTTTGCCGCGCTATGATCGCAATCGCGTCGACGGCTGCTGGCTGGATGCCACAGAGGCGCGAGCGATCACCTATGATCTGCTGTCGCGCTCGCACGAGCAGCGGGTGGCGGAGCCCTGCATCGGCAAGGACCGGGCGGAGCTGGTGCTCGCCGGCTGCGCGATCCTCGAGGGGCTGCTGAGAATGTGGCCAGCGAAACGGCTGAGAGTTGCGGATCGCGGCTTGCGAGAGGGCATGCTCGCCACCATGATGGCTGAGGATGGGTGCTATCGCGCATCCAACCGCCGCACTCGCAGGCCGAACTGACCGGATCGGCCGTGAGCTGGTAAGTCGCAGCAGCAAGGCCACCATGGTCAAATCAACGAAACCAGGCAGCAGCCGGGGCGGGCAACGCCAGCTCAAGGTGCGCGTTCGCAGCGGCAAGCAGCGCACGGCCTCCTCGCGGCGCTGGCTCGAGCGGCAGCTCAATGACCCATACGTCGCCGCCGCGCAGCGCGAAGGCTATCGCTCGCGGGCGGCGTACAAGCTGATTGAAATCGACGACAAGCACCAGATCCTGAAGCCCGGCCAGCGTGTGGTGGACCTGGGCGCCGCTCCCGGCGGATGGAGTCAGGTCGCGGCCGCCCGGGCCAAGTCGGTCGAGGGCCGAGGGCAGGTGGTCGCCATCGACATTTCAGAGATGGAGCCGCTGGCCGGCGTCGATGTTCTGCATCTCGACTTCATGGAGCCGTCCGCTCCTGACGAGCTGAAAGCGAGACTCAGGGACGGCGGCGCAGACGTGGTGCTGTCCGACATGGCGGCACCGACGGTCGGTCACGCCAGGACGGACCATTTGCGCATCATGGCCCTCGCTGAAGCTGCCGCGGAGTTTGCCCATGAGGTGCTGTCGCCGGGCGGCAGCTTCCTCGCCAAGGTGTTTCAGGGCGGCACTGAGGGCGAGCTGCTGACCATGCTGAAGCGGGACTTCGCCAAGGTCCGGCACGTCAAGCCGCCGGCCAGCCGCGCCGACAGCGCCGAGCTCTATGTGCTCGCGACCGGCTTTCGCGGCCGTACGTAACCCGGTAACCCTTTCTCCTCGTCATCCCCGGACGCGTCAGCAGAGCGAGCGTGATCTCCGGGATCCAGCGCAAAACGCGTCGAAGACGCCGTATGCTGTCTGCGTCGCTGGGTGCTAACGGCAACGAGAATGGACACTTTGGGGCGGGTATAGCGTGTGGCGCATCTGGATATCGGCGCTGTTCTGGGGCCTGAACTGGCCGGCCGTTAAGCTGGCGCTGGAGGGATTCTCACCCTGGACGCTCAGGGCCGTGGGTCTGGGGCTTGGCGCCGCGCTGCTCGCCGTGCTCTCGCTCGCCATGCGCCGCCCCCTCTCTGTGCCGGCTGGACATCGGCTGGCGCTGGTGATCGCGGCCTTCCTCTCGGTCGCAGGGTTCAACATCTGCGCCGTCTTCGCCCAGCTTGCGATGCCGACCTCGCGGGCTGCCATTCTCACGTTCACGATGCCGCTCTGGGCTGCCTTGTTTGCGGCGCTGTTCGCAGGCGAGCGGATCGATGCCGTCCGGGCGTTCGCGTTGGGCTGCGGAGCGATCGGTCTGGCCCTGCTGGCCAAACCCTATTGGCCTGCCCTCGCCGCCGGGACCATGCCGGCAGGGCTGGTCTATGTGCTGGGGGCAGCGATCTCCTGGGCGGCGGGCACGGTCTATACCAAGCACCGCGGCCTGCCGGGCGATCCACTGGGGCTGGCTGCCTGGCAGCTCGGCATCGGGGCGGCCCTGGCCGGGCTCGGCGCTCTCGCTTTCGAGGTGCCCCGTATCGACCTCGCGAGCCCCGTCGTGGCGGGCGCCTTCGTGTATCACGTCGTGCTGGCGCTCGCGCTGGCGTATTTGCTCTGGTTTCAGTTGCTCGAACGCGTGCCGAGCGCCACGGCGGCGTTGGGAACGCTCCTCATTCCAGTATTCGCCGTCGTGGGTTCGGCCGTCATCCTCTCCGAGCAGCCGACGCTTACCGACTTCGCAGGCTTCGGACTTATCCTTCTCGGCGTCGGGTTGGACCAGGGGTTGCGCAGTCTCCGGGCATCGCTCTCGCGTCCCGTTAGCAAGCCGAAAAGCTGAGCACGGGAGGGCGCCCGCTGATGGGCTGGGGACAGCAGCGGCAGTCCGCCACCCGTGACCGCGCGTTCGCTTCCTTTGCACCCCATTTGCATGCTATGCGCGTTTCGAAATCGTCCAGCTCAGGCGGACCATTTCACTTACCCAGGAGCACCCATATGGCTGCACGCCCGATCGAGATCGTCGAGCATGTCGGGCTGACGTTCGACGACGTTCTGCTCGTGCCTCAAGCCTCCGAAACCCTGCCCGGCGAGGTCGACGTCTCGACCAGGATCACCAAAACGGTCGCCCTCAATATCCCGATCATCTCGTCGGCCATGGACACCGTCACCGAGTCGCGGCTGGCGATTGCCATGGCACAGGCGGGCGGCATCGGCGTGATCCATCGCAATCTCACGCCCGAGCTGCAGGCCAAGGAAGTGGAGGCGGTCAAGAAGTTCGAGAGCGGGATGGTCGTCAATCCCCTGACCATCAGCCCCAACGCGACGCTCAAGGACGCCCTCGACCTGATGAAGGAGTACCGGATTTCCGGCATTCCGGTCGTCGAATCGGAGAGCAGCGGTCGTGGCGGAAAGCTCGTCGGCATCCTCACGCACCGGGACGTGCGGTTCGCCACCAATCCCGATACGCCCGTCTCGGAGCTGATGACCAAGGACCGGCTGGTCACCGTCAAGTCCGGCGTTGGCCGCGAGGAAGCGAAGAGGCTGCTGCACCAGCACCGCATCGAGAAGCTGCTGGTCGTCGATGATGATTATCGCTGCGTCGGCCTCATCACCGTCAAGGACATCGAGAAGGCGACGCTGTTCCCCAATGCCTGCAAGGACGAGCAGGGCCGGCTGCGTGTCGCGGCGGCTACAACCGTCGGCGAGGATGGGCACGAGCGGACGGAACGGCTGATCGCGGCCGGCTGCGACGTGGTTGTGGTCGATACGGCTCACGGCCACTCACGGCGGGTCCTCGATGCAGTCACGCGGATCAAACGCCTCTCGAACAGCACGCAGGTCATCGCCGGTAATGTCGCGACGGCAGAGGCGACACGAGCGCTGATCGACGCCGGCGCGGATGCGGTAAAGGTCGGCATCGGGCCGGGCTCCATCTGCACGACCCGGGTCGTGGCCGGCGTGGGTGTGCCGCAGTTTACGGCCATTCTCGACTGCGTCGCCGAGGCCCGCAAATCCGGCACGCCGATCATTGCCGATGGTGGCGTCAAGTTTTCAGGCGATATCACGAAGGCGCTCGCGGCGGGTGCCGGTGCGGTCATGGTCGGCTCGCTGCTCGCCGGCACCGACGAGAGCCCGGGTGAGACGTACCTTTACCAGGGCCGGACGTATAAGGCCTATCGCGGCATGGGCTCCGTCGGCGCCATGGCGCGCGGCAGCGCTGATCGCTACTTCCAGCAAGAGGTGAAGGACACCCTGAAGCTCGTGCCCGAGGGCATCGAGGGGCAGGTGCCCTATAAGGGGCCGGTCGGCACGGTGCTCCACCAACTCGTCGGCGGGTTGCGCGCGGGCATGGGCTACGTCGGTGCGAAGAGCCTCACCGATCTGCAGGCGCGCGCGAAGTTCGTTCGCATTTCGCCGGCCGCTGTGCGCGAAAGCCATACGCACGGGGTCGGCATCACGCGCGAAAGCCCGAACTATCCGGGCAACGGCTGAGAGCCAAGGCACGCTGAATGCGCGTGCCGGAAACCGGGGAAAGCTGCGCGTGTCTCAGAACCTGATCATACTGCCGGTGGCGGCGCAGGCGCTCTTGACCTGCATCGTGCTGTTCATCCTGGCCAAGCGCCGGGGTGACGCGTTGCGCGCACAGGGCAAGACCCCGCAGGACATGGCCCTCGCACGAGAAGCCGACTGGGAGGCGGCGGCGCAGAAGGCATCCAACAACTACGTCAATCTCTTCGAGCTGCCGGTACTGTTCTACGCTGCCACGGCATTCGCGCTGATCACGCGGACCGTCGATGGCTGGATGATCGGTCTGGCCTGGGCCTTCGTCGCGAGCCGCGCAGTACATACCGCCGTCCATCTGACGACGAACATCGTCCGCTGGCGTGGTCCGGTGTTTCTGGTCGGCTTCATCGTTCTTTTTGCGATGTGGATGCTGCTGGTCTGGCGCGTGCTGCAGGCGGGGTCCTAGCCCATGCGGCCCGGCGCGCGGATGAAGGCAGCGGTAGAGGTGCTGGACGAGATCTTCGCTCGCCATCGGCCTGCAGCACAGGCACTGGCCGACTGGGGCAAGTCGCATCGCTTCGCCGGCTCCGGCGACCGTGCCGCCATCGGCAACCTCGTCTATGACGTGCTCCGCCGCCGTCTTTCCCTCGCCGCTCGGATGGGCGATGAGTCCACACGCGCGCTGGTGCTTGCGGCATCGCCGGATTCGCTCAGGCTATCGGCAGATGAGATCGCAGCCGCTGCGGATGGCTCGGAGCACGCGTTGGCGCCGCTCAGTGAGGCCGAACGGGCAGGGCTCGCGGGCGACGTTCCCGCCGATGCTTCCAGACATGTTCAGGCCGACATCCCGGAATGGCTCGCACCGTCGTTCGAGCGCCTGTTCGGCGAGCGTGCCGTCGAGGAGGGCAGGGCACTGGCGCGGCGCGCGCCCGTTGATCTTCGCGTGAACTCGCTGAAGGCGGATCGCGAGCGCGTGCTCAAGGCGCTGTCTCGCTACGGCGCGGAGCCGACGCCGATGTCGCCCGTCGGCGTGCGCATCCCGCCGCCCACCGGGTCTGGCCGCACGCCGAATGTCGAGGCCGAGCCCGGCCACGGCAAGGGCTGGTACGAGGTGCAGGATGAGGCGAGCCAATTGGCCTCTCTGCTGGCCGGACCTGCTCCGCGGCTACAGGTCATCGACCTCTGCGCCGGGGCCGGTGGCAAGACGCTGGCATTGGCGGCGGCCATGCAGAATACGGGGCAAGTTTACGCCTATGATGCGAACCGCATGCAGCTCCGGCCCATCTTCGAGAGGCTGAAGCGCGCTGGCGTGCG
>JAWLCO010000039.1:0-33420 GCA_041687075.1 Hyphomicrobiaceae bacterium
AGGCAAGTCGATGACGGTGGAGGAAGCAACACTGTCCAGTCTGCTGTTGCCGGACGACTATCGCCCGACGGACGACGAACCGTTCATGAACGAAAGGCAACGCGCCTACTTCAGGCGTAAGTTGCTGGCCTGGAAGGAAGAAATCATTCTGCAGACCCGCGAGACCCTGATGGGGCTGCACGAGGATTCCACCCAGCACGCCGACCTTGCCGACCGGGCGACATCCGAGACCGACCGGGCGCTGGAGCTGCGGGCCCGTGATCGCCACCGCAAGCTGATTGCAAAGATCGACGCGGCTCTCGCCCGCATCGAGGACGGCACCTACGGCTATTGCGAGGAGACGGGTGAACCGATCGGGCTGCGCCGCCTCGATGCCAGGCCGATTGCCACGCTGAGCCTCGAGGCCCAGGAGCGGCATGAGCGTCGCGAACGGGTTTATCGGGAGGATTGAGGCCGCCTCGTCTCACCTGTTTCGGCTACCCGGTCCGAGTTCAGGAGCGTCCGGCTGTCAGGTTCCCGCCGTTCCGGATGCACCGCAGCATGCAATGGTGCGGCGTTGATCCGGGATCTTGCCACGCACACCGGCTCACCCGATCGCACGATCCCGTCTCTGCGGCGCGTCGTTCTTCGCGCTGCACCGCGCTCGTATGACGGGTGAGGGCGGGGCAGTATCACGCTTCTCCCGCTTCTACCTCCTGCTCACGCCTGCGGGCCTCGAGGGCTCGTGCGAACGCCTGACGCACGCCATCCAGGTCGCGGAAGTGAATGTCGTGCTGCAGGTACGGGATCTCGATGCCGGCCTCACGAAATGCCTTCGCGATGGCCACCCGCAGCTCCGTCTGCACCGTGAGTCGCTGGATCACGTCGGGCACAAAGGCGCGTAGAGAGAAGATCATCGCGGTCTCGCCGAAGTCCTCGAAGACCACGGATGGCGCAGGCTCCCGGAGCAGGGACGGCGACTGGTCGGCGATGTCCCTGAGAATGCCGAGGACCTGTTCAGGGTCGGCTTTGTAGGAGACGCGGACGTAGATGATGAGGCGCCCGATCGGGTTGCGGTGCGTCCAGTTCATCACCGTTCCGGTGATCAGCTCCGAATTCGGGATGATGAGGCTCGACCGGTCGAACGTCTCGATCTCGGTGGCCCGCACGTTGATGCGCCGGACGAATCCTTCCTGGCCACTCACCACGATCCAGTCGCCGACCTTAACGGGCCGTTCGACGAGCAGGATGATACCCGACACGAAGTTGTTGAAGATCGCCTGCAGGCCGAAGCCGATGCCGAGCGAGAGGGCGCCGGCGACGATGGCGAGCTGGGTGAAATCAAGCCCGGCGTAGGAGAGCGCGACGATGATCGCCAGTCCCACACCGGTATACCCCACGCCCATCAGTACCGAATGCGCGATGGATCTGTCGACGCGTGCCGGCCCTAGCACCGACCGGTCCAGCCAACGCTGGACGAACCGGGTTGCGAACAGCAGGGCGAGGAAAAGGATCAGCGACAGCAGAATGCGTACCAGCGAGATCTGGAACTGTCCGATCTCGAAGCCCACGATCCCGAGCCGCAGCCAGTCGAGAATGTCGTCGCGCGTGTAGCCCCAGGTCAGCAGAACAACCGGCAGCGCGGCCAGCAGCAGAGTCAGCTCGACGAGAAAGACGAGGAGGCGCGTCAGATAGCTGGTGCGCTCGTGGTCGAGCCCGAGTCGGGATTCCAGAATGCGCCCCATCGGGCGCTCGCCGTCGGTCAGCACGACTGCGATCCGGCGGATCACGAAATGCGCTGTCAGCATGATCAGCGCCACGCCCCCGACCAGCATGACCTGGGTGGAGATGAACCTGCCGAGGGCCACATAGCCTGCCAGCGTGGTCGCGGCGATGGCCAGCGCCGATACCGTGACGGGCACCTTCACCCAACGGGGCCGTGACCGGCTGGGCGTCCGGAGAAGGGCAGCCTCCCGGCGCGCCAGTGGGATGCGTGTGAAGGCGACGAGCAGGGCGACAAACGCGAGGCTCGTCAATGCCGCCTGCGCCGCCCCGATCTCCACCGGCAGATAGAGCATCCGCACGACGTCGCCGAGCAGCAGGTCGAGTCCGAGCAGGACACCGAACAGCTTGATCACCCGCAACAGCTTGGGGCCGCTTGCATCGGCAATATCGATCAGCGGCAGCCCGGTGGCGGTGGGCGACAGGGCCGTTTCCGCCATGGCGCGAATGATCTGAGTGACGGCGAAAGCGCGTAACGCGGCGAGCCCGAACTCACCGACCGTGACAGTCAGCAGTCCGGATGAGGAAAGCCCGACGTAGGCAGCAGCGCCCGCTGCCAGCGGCGGCAACGCTCGCGAAACTGCAGAGCGGAATGCATCGCTGAACCTGGGGAAGTACTCGGTGATGCCATTTGTGCTGGCCCTCATCAGATCCCGGCGCCGGGAAAGGAGCCATTTCAGAGCCACGTGGAGAACCGCGGCTCCCGCCAGCACGAGCACCAGGGCGAGCAGATCGGTCTGCGCGTGCCTCCACCAGGCTGTCGTGAGGCTGGAGATCTGCCGGCCCGTGCGCGACAACTCCGCCCCGAGCGCATTCCAGGTCGCTGCGGACAAGGGGCTTCCCGAGTGCCGCATCAGGTCGCGCGCGAAGAGCGTCTGACGCAGTCGCTGCACGTGCCCGACGAGCTGGCGCGACCGGACAAGGGTCAGCTCCGTGGCTTTGATGGCGCCTTCGAGCTCCGAGTGCACGGACGTCAGCCGGGCGCGCTCCGCGGCGATGGCCGGCGCTTCCGGTGCGGCATCCTTCTCCGGAGGCGGGCCGAGCTTCTGCGCCTGCGCCTTCACGGCTGCGAGGCGTGGCCGGAGCCTGTTGATCAGCTGCTGAGCCTCTGCCTCGATACGCTCCAGCTCGATGCGCTGGGCCGCAAGGCCGTCCTCACGGTTCTTGACGCGCTCCACCGCCTTGGCGGCAGTGTCGACGTCGGAGCCGAGTCGCGTAACGGCCTGAGCAAGCTCGGGCGGGAAGATCGAGGGTGGCGAAACGGTCGCTGGCTGGGATTGTGCCGGGGGCGGCTCACCCGGTGCTGTAGCGGGCTGGGCCATAGCGGCCGTCAGCGGCCCCAGGCAGGCGATCAGGATCGCAATCAGCCGGATCGTCTTCAGATGCATGCTTCGGCTCCGACCAACGCGACTCCGGCCAGGAGAGGAATGCCCGGCACGAGATGCGTAGGCTTCCGTCGAACGGCCCTGCGGATGTCGTTCACGCTTCCGCTGCGACCTCGCCCAGGGAGCGTGCCGGCCGCTGGAAGACCGGCTCCGCGGGCTCCGCCGCCTGACGAATGGGAGCTTCAGGCGGCTCGATGCCTGTCTCGATCACCACGTCCACTGGCCCGCCCGTCATGATCAGATGCTCGATCCCGTCGCGCCGAATCAGCAGCAGCTTGCGGCGCCCATCGACGTTCGCCTGATCCACGACCTCCAGACGCTTCGGCGGCCGCGGGCCGAAAAAGTTTCCGGCGAGCGCATCCTTCAGCGCGCCGCTTGGCGAACCCGTGGTGAAATACCCGCGCAGCAGCAGCCCGCTCACCACCAGAAGGGCGGCGATGAAGATCAGAAAGAGCAGCCAGTACAGGATTTCCATGTGGTCAGACGCGGGCGCGCCCGCGCTCCTCTCGATCTGCAGGATGGAGGCGTGCACGTCCTTGTGGCGCCGCGAGGGCAGCGACGATCTTCACCCGCCCTGTCCGGCATCCCTCAGCACCCCCCGAACGTTGCAGCCCGACGTATAGCGCGGTTCGCGAAACAGATTAACCAAAATGGAACGGCAACTCGTCAGTGGACGGGGCCATGCGGTCTGACGCAGGCGGACAGCTGGCAACGATATCTTTACCGCGATCACCGAAACGTTGAGATCAGCGCGGTTCCGGGACGCCCTGCCGCAGAGCCGGTCGCGCCCCCGTCCGGCTTCGTAAACCGGTGTAAAAGTTGTGCGTAAGAGTAGCCTATGATGGCCGGCAAGACTGCCTTCCCGCAGAATCAGCTAATTTCCCCAGTCATGCGGGAAATCGAGGCGCGACAGGGATCGCTGGCGGCTGATGTTCCCCTTGTGAGTGCGCGGCCCGGCGGCGGCATGATCGCCCTCGTTTCCGTCGCGCTCGCGGGGAGCTTCGGCGCGCTTGCAATTCTTTCCGCCGATTTCAGCGAGCCGCTGCTGCTGACCGCGATGGCGTTTCTGGCCACGCTGGGTGTCTTCTTCCTGTTCGGGCTTGCAGCCGGTCATATCCGAATTGCAGAGTCCTCGGCGGATAGCGATATCCTGAAGGCTCTCGCCAGAAGCTTCGACGACGGCCTGTGCGTCACGACGCTCGAAGGCCGCAGGATCTACGCCAATCGCGTCTTCGATGATCTGGTCGGGCCGGCTGAGTACGACCATGTGAGCGCGCTCGAATCACTCTTCGCGGGCGAGCCGCAGGCCGCAGAGGCCCTGTTCAGGCTGGCGCGCGCGGCAGGCCGTGGCGAGAACAGAACCGAGGAGTTCCGGCTCCGGACGGTGGCCGGCGGCCACCGCCAGTCTCGCTGGCTCCGGCTCGGTGTGATGCGCCTCGACACGGGACGCGGCGGCGAGGGTGAACCGCTCGTCCTGTGGCGGCTGGTCGACATCACGGACGAGCGCCGGCGTGAGGCCGAGATGGTCCGCGCGCTCGAAGCGCAGCTCGGATACTACGAGGCCATGCCGCTCGGCCTCATCGTGGCTGGCGAGGATGCGAGCATCGAGCACCTGAACGGCACGGTGGCGACCTGGCTCGGGCTCAGCGCCAGCTCCCTTGCACGCGGCCTCAAGCTCACGGACATCGTCTCCGGCGACGGTGCCCTATTGCTGCGAGCCTTGGCGCGGGATGCCGGCGAAGCAGCGCGCCGGATCGATCTCGACCTTGTTTGCGAGGACGGACGCGTCTGGCCGGCGACGCTGATGGTCGTGCCGCGCGCTGGAGATGCAGGCTTCGTCGCCGCAGTCCTGGAGCGGGTCGTCGAGGAGGATGCAAGCGGCCGCGGGCGCACCGCGGAGGTCCGCTTCGCCCGGTTCTTCCAGTCGGCACCGTTCGGCATCGCGACCGTAACGGCGGACGGCCGGATCGCAAGCTCCAACACCGCCTTCGCGCGGCTCATGCTCAATGGCCGGGCCGGGCGGGCGAACATGGCTCTCGACGTTCTCACCCGGAGCCTCGAGCCGGAGCGCCGGGCCGACGTGGAGGCGGCCCTCAACGATGCGCTCGCCGGCAAGGCCAACATTCAGCCGCTGGAAATCACCGTCGGCGACTCGCGGGAGTTCACCCGGCGGGTGTTCTTCAGCGCTCTGACGCGCGGCTCCGCAGCGGAATCGGCGGTGCTCTACGTCATCGATGCCACCGAGCTGAAGGCGCTGGAGTTCCAGTTCGCGCAGAGCCAGAAAATGGAAGCAGTGGGCAAGCTGGCCGGCGGCGTCGCGCACGACTTCAACAACGTTCTGACAGCTATCATCGGCTTCGCCGACCTGCTGCTGCAGACGCACCGGCCGGGCGATCCTGCGCACCAGAACATCATCAATATCAAGAATAGCGCCAACCGCGCTGCGGAGCTCGTCAGTCAGCTGCTGGCCTTCTCCCGCCGTCAGACCCTGCAGCCGGAGGTCCTGCAACTCAACGAGATCCTGACCGACACGTCGGTGATCCTCAACCGGCTGCTGGGAGAGCAGATCGAGCTGAAGATCCTGCCGGGGCGCGATCTCTGGTACGTCAGGGCCGACCGCTCGCAGCTCCAGTCCGTCATCGTCAATCTGGCGGTCAATGCGCGTGACGCCATGCCGGATGGTGGACGGCTGACGATCCGCTCACGCAACGTCGGCGAGCGCGAAAGCCGCAAGCTCGAGCCGCAGAACCTGCCGATCGGCGAATACGTGATGATCGAGGTCGAGGATACCGGCCACGGCATGACGCCCGAGGTGCAGGCGAAGATCTTCGAGCCGTTCTTCACGACGAAGACCGTCGGCAAGGGCACCGGCCTTGGACTCGCAACGGTTTACGGCATCGTCAAGCAGACCGGCGGCTACGTTTTCGTTCACAGCGCGCCCGGCAAGGGCACTACGTTCCGCGTCTACCTGCCGAGGCACTTCATCGATGCCGACGCCCAGGCGGAACTGGCCGACGAAAAGGCTGCAAAAAAGGATCGTCATCCGGATCTGACCGGCGCCGGCCGCGTATTGCTGGTAGAGGATGAAGACGCCGTTCGCAGCTTCGCGGTCGAAGCACTGAAACGCCAGGGCTACGAGGTGCTTCAGGCCACGAGCGGCGCCGAGGCGATCGAGATGATGAGCGAGGCCGATCGGCCCATCGATATCGTCGTCAGCGACGTGATCATGCCCGAGATGGACGGCCCGACCATGTACAAGCTGCTGCGGGAGACCAATCCGGAGCTGAAGATCATTTTCATGTCCGGCTATCCGGACGATGCTTTCAAGAATGCGCTCGATTCGGAAGAGACGTTCGCCTTCCTGCAGAAGCCGTTCTCGCTGGCGCAGCTGGCGGCCAAGGTGAAGGCCGAGCTCGGCGGATAGGCTCCGGCCGGCATAAGCCACCCCCACCGGGCGGGAACGATTCATCCGGTTCAACTGCGGCGTCGCGCGGCCGCAGCGAATAGGCCCAAGCGCCGCAGGTGGCCCGGCTTTGGGATCGTGCCTGCGGCCACGAGGAGAACGTTTCATGTATACACGCCGGATTATCGTGTAATTTCAGTTTGTCCGTCCACCCTCGACAGATGCGAACAAATCGAGTACGTTGGGTTAACCAATTGCCGATCCGCAACCGCTGCCATAGGGTGACGCCGATGCAAGCACCGCACCTCCGAGTCGTCGAGGGAGACACAATGGATAAGCAGAAGGCGCTCGAAGCCGCGCTGTCGCAGATCGAGAAGAATTTCGGCAAGGGCTCAGTCATGCGGCTCGGCGCGCATGACCGCTCCATCGACGTGGAAGGCATCCCGACAGGCTCTCTCAGCCTGGATATTGCCCTCGGCATCGGCGGCCTGCCGCGCGGCCGCATCATCGAGATCTACGGGCCGGAATCGTCTGGCAAGACGACACTCGCCCTTCACGTCGTCGCCGAGGCGCAGAAGAGAGGCGGGATCTGCGGCTTCGTCGATGCCGAGCACGCGCTCGACCCGGTCTATGCCCGCAAGCTCGGGGTGAACGTCGACGACCTGCTCATTTCTCAGCCTGACACGGGCGAGCAGGCCCTCGAGATCGCCGACACGCTGGTCCGTTCCGGAGCCATCGATGTGCTGGTGATCGACTCGGTCGCGGCCCTGACGCCCAAGGCAGAGCTCGAAGGTGAGATGGGCGATTCCCTGCCCGGCATGCAGGCCCGGCTCATGAGCCAGGCGCTGCGTAAGCTCACCGCTTCCATCTCGAAGTCGCGCTGCATGGTGATCTTCATCAACCAGATCCGGATGAAGATCGGCGTCATGTTCGGCAATCCCGAGACGACCACGGGTGGCAACGCGCTCAAGTTCTATGCGTCGGTGAGGCTCGACATCCGCCGCATCGGCCAGATCAAGGATCGCGACGAGGTGGTCGGCAATCAAACCCGCGTGAAGGTGGTCAAGAACAAGGTCGCGCCTCCCTTCAAGCAGGTCGAGTTCGACATCATGTACGGCGAGGGTATCTCGCGGACCGGCGAGATCATCGACCTCGGGGTGAAAGCCGGAATAGTCGAGAAGTCGGGCGCCTGGTTCTCCTTTGATGGCCAGCGTATCGGCCAGGGCCGCGAGAACACCAAGGCGTTCCTCAAGGAGAACCCGCAAGTTGCGACAAAGATCGAGCAGGCCATCCGGCAGAACGCCGGACTGATCGTCGACAGGATGCTCGTGCAGCCCGAGGTCGACGAGGCGTCCGAGGCGGTGGAGGGACCGGAGGAGCCCACCCCGGCAGTCGGGCGCGGCCGGCGGTGAAATGTAGTTCGTGCTTGGGCGCTGCGATGCCCGTTAACCTGCGCCGGCGTGTCACTGGTGACAGGGGTGGTGAGCTAGAGCAGGCTGCCGAGTAGAGCGCAGGGGCGTTTGGTTCACGTGTTGATCGATGCGCACATCTACCTTGGTGTGGCTTTGGCCGGGCTCGTCAGCTTTCTGAGCCCGTGCGTGCTGCCGCTCGTTCCACCGTATCTTGGGTATCTCGGCGGTACGACCATCAACATGGCTGCCGCGGCGGAGACCAAGATCGACACCGGCGTGTGGCGTCGGGTCGTGTTGGGCTCGATGGTCTTCGTCCTGGGCTTTACGACGGTGTTCGTCGGTCTCGGCGCGGGGGCGTCGGTGTTCGGTCAGCTCATCCAGACCTACAGGAGTGAGTTGTCCATCCTCGCCGGGGCGGTGATCATCCTGTTCGGCCTGCACTTCCTCGGCGTGCTGCGGATACCGCTGCTCTACAAGGAGGCTCGCTATCACGGCGAGGTGCAGGGGGCCGGGCTCGTCGGTGCCTATCTGATCGGGCTCGCGTTTGCCTTCGGCTGGACGCCGTGCATCGGGCCGATCCTGGCCACGGTTCTGGCGCTGGCCGCCAACGAGGCGAGTCTGGGCAAGGGCGTGCAGCTTCTGTTCGTCTACTCGTTGGGGCTGGGCGTTCCGTTCATTCTGGCCGCCGTTGCCATCCGCCCGTTCCTCTCCTTCATGCAACGCTTCCGCCGGCATCTGGGCATGGTGGAGAAGGTCATGGGCCTTGTGCTCGTCGTAACCGGCTTGATGTTCCTCAGCGGATCCATGAACTGGCTCGGTCAGTGGATGATCGAAACCTTCCCGGGGCTCGCTACCATCGAGGAGCAGTTCACGCCCAAGTCCCTGCAGATGGACATCATGAAGCAGAGCCTCGGGAATTGAGGTGCTCCCGAGGGAAGGGGCCGGTTACTCTCCTCACACCGCATTCAGCAAGAGATTAGAGAAGTGAGTTCTCAGAATGGCTGAGACGACGCCATCCGTTCCGATCGCGCTGACCATCGCCGGCTCGGACAGCTCCGGGGGGGCCGGCATCCAGGCGGACCTCAAGACGTTTACGGCGTTGAGTGTCTACGGCGCCTCGGTCCTGACGGCGCTGACGGCCCAGAACACCCGCGGTGTCGATGACGTATTGGCTGTTCCGCCAGCCTTCGTCACGGCGCAGCTCAATTCGGTTCTGACGGACCTCGAGGTCGGAGCCGCAAAGACCGGCATGCTGGCTAATGCCGGAATCATACTGGCCGTTGCGGAGGCCCTCGAAACGCATCCCGACATCCCTCTCATCTGCGACCCGGTGATGGTTGCGACGAGCGGCGATGTGCTGCTCGAGCCCGAAGCGATCGATGCTCTGAAAGCGCGGCTGATTCCTCGCGCGGCACTCATCACCCCCAACATTCCGGAAGCCGCCCGGCTCCTGGGGCACGGGGAAGCTGGCGATCTCGACGAGATGGCCCGTCAAGCAGAGGAACTGCGGGGCCTAGGCTGCGGCGCCGTGCTGCTCAAGGGTGGCCACGGCAGCGGCGAGACTGCGGTCGATCTGCTGGTCCACTCGGGCGGCGTGGTTAAGCTCGAAGCCCCCCGCATCGCCACGCGCAACACCCACGGCACCGGTTGCACGCTCGCGGCTGCCATTGCGGCGCTGATGGCGGCGGGCGCACCTCTGGAGCAGGCCGTGCGCCGCGCCAAGATGTACGTCTGGCGCGCCCTGGAAGCTGGCGCAGACCTTCGCATCGGGCACGGATCGGGGCCGGTTGATCACCTCTTTGCGATCCGGCGTCAGCCTGAGCCTGCCTGAGTTGAGACGGTTGGTCTTGGCGATCTGACCATCTGTTGCTTCCCGGCATCGGTTCCCCAGTATTCAGTTCTCACCCCGTTGTCGGCCGCGTCGGCAAATGACAGACTTGCAAGCACAAATCGGCTCACAGGGGGCATTGATCCAGCCGGATCAGGGGAGGTCCGGCAAACGTGGGCTTCGGGGGGAGAGCCGGACGGGCGTTCGGCTCTGACGAAGAACCGGCCCGGTCCATCCGGGCCGGTTTTTCTGTGACAGGACCGGTGGAATTGCGCGCGCCGATCCCAGCATGGCCGCGGGTCCCTTCGTGGCGCACCGGTAAACGGGCGCCGAGTTCAATGGCCCGGCTTTCGCACGATGAATTGGCTGGCGAGAAGCCGCTTAAAGGGCTAATCCGGGAACGCAGGAGCGGCCGGTGACCCCTTCGGGTGCCGGCCGCAGTGCTGTGCGCGCCTTCCCGCGCGCAGCATGCCCTGCGTAGCTGCCGCATTCCAAACCGGAGCCAGGGCACCATGGAGACTCGTCTACCGACTTACGACGATGTCCTCGCCGCCGCCGAGCGGCTGGGGGCACTTGCCATCCGCACGCCGCTCATCGAGCATCCCGTGCTCAACGAACGAGCCAGTGGCCGCGTGCTGCTCAAGCTGGAAACGCTACAGCGCGTGGGTTCCTTCAAATTCCGCGGCGCCTTCAATGCCATTTCGCAACTCGACCGCAATCGCTACCCGGGCGGAGTCGTGGCCTGCTCGTCGGGCAACCACGCGCAGGGTGTCGCCGCAGCGGCAATGATGTGCGGCATGGATGCACTCATCGTGATGCCGAAGGACGCGCCGGAAATGAAGGTGGCGCGGACCAGGCGTTACGGCGCGGATATCGTCGCCTACGATCGCGAGACCGAGGACCGGGATGCCATCGCGCGCACACTTTGCGCCGAGCGCAACGCCGCCTTCGTCCCGCCATTCGACCACCCCGATGTCATCGCAGGCCAGGGCACCGTCGGGCTCGAGCTGATGCAGCAGGCAACGGCCATGAACGCGATACCCGACGGGGTCGTGACACCGTGCTCCGGCGGCGGGCTGGTCACTGGCGTGGCGCTCGCCGTGAAGCACTCCAATCCGGCGGCGGAGGTCTACAGCGCCGAGCCGGAGGCTTTCGATGATCTGGCGCGTTCGCTGGAGAGCGGCCGTCGGGAGCGGAACGAGAAGATGTCGGGCTCGATCTGTGATGCCTTGCTGGCCCCGACACCTGGCGAGATCACGTTTGCGCTTGCGCAGAAGTCGCTGGCAGGCGGAGCAGTCGTCAGCGAGGACGAGGTGCGTGCGGCCGTGCGCTTCGCGTTCGAGGAGCTGAAGCTCGTCGTCGAGCCGGGCGGCGCCGCAGCACTGGCAGCCGTCCTCTCAGGCAAGGTGTCGACGGTTGGCCGGACGGTGGCCTGCGTACTCTCCGGCGGCAACATCGACCCGGCATTGCTCGCCGAAATCATTCAGGCCTGAAGCGGGCGCCCAAAATGCAGCGAGGCCAGACCACGTCTGACCTCGCTACCCGAACGGCGGTACTCCTGGCGGCTCAATCCGTGTCGATCAGATCGCCAAGGTCGGCGTGCTTCTTCTCATTCTCGGCACCCTCGTTCTCGTCGAGCTCATCGGCGGGCGGGAGGATCTGCTCGGTCAGCAGGGCCGTCATGGAGGCGACCTCGTCAGAAGGCGGCGGAGGGGCATCGTCGACCTGGGATTCGTGATCGATCGTCTCCAGCAGCGCATTGAGCCGGGCACAGGCGGCGTCGAGCGCAATGGCGAGCTTCTGCGTCCGTTCCGATTCGAGTGCCTGACGGACGCTCAGCGCGTAGATGGCCGAAGCCTGCCGCGCGATCTTCTCGCAGGCATCGGCATTGATGTCGTTGGACTGAAGGGTCCAGGCAAGCTCATGCAAGTCTTCCGCCGCCTGCAGAATGCCATCAGCCGGGGCGTTCGACGGCGCTTCGGTGTCCAGCTTGGGTGGCCGGGCAAGCATTTCCGCCCGGGTCTCGCCGAGGAACCGCTTCAGCTCCTCGACTTCGCTCTGGAGCTGGCCGAGCAGGGCGGGGGGCTGACGTATCGAGTTCTGCAAGCGCTCGATCGCCGCCTCGAGGATAGCGCTGTCGAGCCGCCGGGCGCGCCGGCCGTGCTCGGCAAGAAACCAGCGGCCACGAGGGTTGTTGAGCAAGGCCGCCTCGATCGCGCGGTATTCCTGCTCGACGTCCATCGACATCTGGGCGTACGACTGCTGTTGCTGCATGGGGCAGATCCAATCACTCGCAAGATGCTGTTTTCCAAGAGATACGCCGATTCGACCCGCTCAAGGCCGCGGAGGCTGATTCGTCCAAAGACCTTTTTGCCGATCTCACTCCCATGAGCCTGTCCACAACCCCTGCACGCGCCTTCGGTCTGCGGCTGTCGCTGTTCTTCGCGGCGTTGTTCGTGGTGTATGGCATTCAGCTTCCATTTTTTCCCGTGTGGCTGGACTGGCGTGGCCTGTCGCCGGCCGAGATCGGGATCGTCACTGCGACGCCCCTGATTCTGCGACTGCTGATCGGGCCGGCGGCGGCATTCATCGCTGATCGGTCCGGGGAGCGCCATCGGGCGATCGTCATTGCGGCTGCGTGCGGCTTGGCGGCAGTACTGGCGCTCAGCCAGTCGTACCACCTGTTCCCTATCCTTCTGTTCACCACCGTTTATCTCGTCGGGGTCCAGACGACAGGGCCGATCGGAGAAGCCATCGCGCTATCCGGAGTCCGCGAGCTTGGGGTGGACTACGGCCGCATGCGCCTCTGGGGCTCGATCAGCTTCATTGCTGCGGCATTCGCGGGCGGAATTATCGTCGGGCAGTACGGCGAGTCATCGGTCATTTGGATGGTGGTGGCGAGCACAGGTGCGCTATTGGCGGCCGCCTGGTTCCTGCCCGGGCGACGACGGAGTGGGGGAGCTTCCGACGAAGGCGTGCATGGAGCGCTGACATTGAAGCAGGTGGCAGAGGTGGCGGGGTCGTGCACCTTCCTTCTGTTCACTTGCGGGGTCGGATTGATTCAGGCCAGCCACGCCCTGTTCTATGCCTTCGGTGTGCTGCATTGGCAGGCTCAGGGCATCTCATCGACGGCTGTCGGTGTGCTGTGGTCGATAGGCGTGCTCGCCGAGGTCGTGCTGTTCGCGACCGCTGGGCGGTTCATCGATGCGATCGGCCCCCTCGGTTTCATTCTGGGCGCAGGTGTGGCTGCCGTGGTCCGCTGGGGCTTGATGGCGTTCGATCCGCCATTGGCACTGCTCTTTCCGCTGCAGGTGCTGCACGCATTCACGTTTGGCGCCACCCATTTCGGGGCCATGCACTTCATCCATCGCGCGGTGCCGCAGGAGCAGGCCGGGACGGCGCAGTCTCTCGTCGCGGCAGCAACGGGTGGCCTCGGCATGGGGGCTGCCACCCTGCTGTCCGGCGTACTCTACGACTCCATTGCGGGACGGGGCTATCTGGCCATGGCTGCGATAGGGGGCATCGGGCTCATCGCGACCATCGCGTTGAAAAGGCGGTGGCGTGATTAAGAGAGCGTGATCATTGCGTATTGAAGTATGCCCGCTGTTGCTGAAGGAATTGCGCACTCCGCGGGCGGAGGGTAGTCATCCATGCTGCGCCGGGCCATTCCCTGGCCCATCCCACGATGACAGACCTCAAGGTCGCCACTCCCTGCTCGATTGCTTGTTTCGAGGTAGAATGGAGAAGTCCTGCGGTTCGGGGCTATTGCTATCGCCCCAGGAGAAGTGCCACCACTCGCGAGCGTAGCCTTTGAAGCCGTGGCGGCTCATTGCCTCCTGAAGACGGCGTCGCCATGTGCGTTGTGCAGCGGTAAGGCCAGTTGCTTTGACGTGGCTTTTAATGTCGAAACAGTCGAACTCGGTGCCCATATCGACACTATCGTCGCGTGCGCGTTCCGTAGCGGGCGCTGTGCACGGAGCCGGACCTTGGACGACTCGCATTTCGGCCGGACGCTGCATCTTTTCCATGAGCGTTACGTCGACGGCCGTCCCGAGGGAATGAGTCGATCGCGCGGCAATATAACCGAGCACAACGAGCCGTCTCCGAGCCACGCGCGGATGAAAGCGGTTTCTGACATCCTCGCCGTTTGTAACCCAGTTCAGCATGGCTGCAACGGCTCGCTGAGGCCGGTAGCAGTCGTACACCTTCAGCGACAGGCCATTGCGGACAAGATCTTCTTGTACGCGGGCGAGTGCCTCGGCGGCGCCACGCTTGAGGACACACTCGGCAGCCTCGTAGCCCGGCAGCTTGTGCCGGGTAAAGTTATTCGGCCCGGCATAGCGCATCTCTTGAACTATGCCGGGTGCAACATCACGCAAGTAGACGAATTCCTCTGGAATTTGGCCTTCGGCTGCTGCGGGTGTGACCGCCAAAAGGGCAGCCAGCTTGGATATGAGGTTACGAACCGAACTCCTTATACGTGGCAACCTGCGATCACTGCACAGCATGAGAAACTACTTCGAGTTCGGAAATGGCGGTGTCGTCATAGTCTGTACCACGGTAGATCCCATCAATGCTAAGTTGCACCCAGTACGCCCGCTCTGTTGGGGCAAACGTGAAAAACTGCCCCTCGCCACTGTCGCGCAAAGCTATTGTATCCGCTCGTCCACTCGAGAATGTAACCCGCAAATGCCGCACTCGGTTGTTCTTCAGAAATAAATTCGAGCGCCCCGTGTGCTTGTGATAGCCGTTGGTGATTCGTATCCCGGACACTATCCTCTCGGCTTCGAATGAGACAACGATCCATTCCCCAAGCCCTGAGTTACTACGTCCCTCAACCCAGGCGGTGTCTGTCGCACCATCAAACAGGTTGCGCGCACCGTAGGTATTTCCCAGTTGTTTGCCTAGAACGGAACTCACGCAGTAAGTATCTTGGCCGGCTGCTACTTGCCGAGTCGCGCAGTCCTCGGTGGCGGAGCGAGGCCGCGCCGGTGCCGACAAGTGCCAAGCCGGCAGCGGCGTGAGGGCCGCCTGTTGCTGAGGGGCTGAGGCGGTTTGCCCCTCACGCTTTGCCACAAACGTGCCCCAGCAACGGCCGTCACTCCTTTCCCAGCTTCCGGAGCCCGCATCGCGATTGAAGCTTCCTCGATAGCGCAGGGGATGTCCCTCTCGATTGGGATGCGTCCATTCCGCGACACCTGATGCGGAGATTGAGCCCGACACGTCGCCCCGAGCAACCCTGCCCGTTATTGTTCGACCCCGAATAATGATTGAGAGAACAGGCGCCCGTGGACGACATCTCTCAGTGGACCCAAAAAGGGTGAGGGTCCATGAGCCATCAAAACTCGACAAACCGGATGCGTTTGCCGTGTCGTTGCGCGCCACTGCAACCTGCTTGAAGGAAGGCCGTGCCGCGGTCACGTCTCCGGGTGCTGGCGGCGAGAAGTAGACCTTAGCAGTCAGAGCGGAGTGCTCCCAAGGCACCTGGAGATTCTTTGTCTGCCGCATTACAGAATTGCGGACGTTGATGAGCATATTGGAGAGATCGTCGCGGCTTGTGAGGAGTTGCTCGACCAGAGCTTTGGCGAAGGGTGAGTTGCGGCCATCGCCGTCGAGTGCCACGTTGCCGGGCTGGGTCGAGTAGCTGATCAGCGTGCCAACGCCAGACTCAGCGGCTGCCAGACCGCGGCCAATAGAAATTGAGCGAGTCCCCATGGCACGCGCGAGATTGCGCGCAAGTGGGTTGTTGCGACAGGCATCGAGGAACAGGATGTTTGTCTTTCCCTCTCGTTCCATAATTCGCTGGATGAGGTCGAGGCGGATGACCTCGAAATCCAACCCCGCTGCATCTTCGAGCTTAGCGTCTATAGGGACAAGGTAGTTGTGCCCGTTAACTTGCAGACCGTGCCCGGCATAGAAGAAAAGCCCCAGTTCGGCACCGGATAGGGCGCTTGCAAACTGGCGTAGGGTGCGTTCCATGCTCTGCTTGTCGAGATCAATTCCTCTGATGACTTCGAAGCCGAGCTTCTCGAGCGCCGCTGCGATATCGGCCGCATCGTTCCGCGGATTGGGCAGCTCGCCGGCATGGATATAGGCTGAATTGCCGACCACCAAGGCCAGTCGCTTCTGTTCGCTAGCCGCCGGGCTCGCGGCGACAAAATACACCGCCAGCAAGATCCACATGAAGGGACATGCCCAGAACCGCATTGCCGCGCTCCCTTCTAAGAATTAGATTACGAATATGCAATCTCTACTAATGGTTGATAATATAACAGCTCACACTTTGGGTAATCTGGATGAGATCGCCAAAACGTGCGATGAGCAGATATCAAACTATCATAACCTGCCTAATTGAACCCGCAAGGTGCTCGCTTCGACTCCGAAGATGACGAAGACAACTCGCGCCCTCCGCCTTGACATCGGCGCTAGCGGTGGAAGCGACGGGACGCATATGCGTGGAGAGCGAAGTCATACTACACCGCCAGCGATCCGTGGTCCGACAGTATTGGCTGATGCGGCAGGCGAAGGGTGACTACTTGAACGAGAAGGGCGATTGATAGAGCCGGCGCAAAATTGCCCCACATCGACGCCTATCGCCAGGAGCGACCGCGGCCCCGGCAACTCTTGAGACTTGTCACGTAGGCGCTAAGAGAATACCGAACTCAACATTAGATCGCATCGGCTATCGCACCATTCGGCGAGCTTCCTTTTTGATATTGTTGTGACACTGCAGCAACACCCTGGAACCGATCGTCCGTGTACTATGTGTGATATTGGGGAGATGTTCGATCATGTGTTTCGTTCAGATTGCTGTTGTATTTCTATGTATTGTCCTAGGAGCATGTTCAATCCATCCGCTTCCCGATGACGTAACCCGGGACTCAACTCTGACGATCGTGCAGAAGATCCGATGCGAAACACATGACGCGCTTCGAAAAGTTTTTGCTAGAGAACTCCTGAAGTCACCCTATCCGCAAACGCGAGAAGTTGCAGAGCAGCTGGATAGTGGCGATCTTACCATAGACGCAATTGATGGCCGTATGCTTGACCGTGAAACACTTGAATTCTGGGAACAATATCGTGCTACGGCAGTTGGCTATGACTTCGAGTTCCTCATAACAGAGAACAATGGTAACACCGGCGCGGCTACGTTTCGGCTTCCGTACAGTCAAGGCATAATCACAGTCGGGCTGGAGGCTGGCAAAGACTTGCGTCGGCAAAACAAGCGGAAGTTCGAGATTGTGGAAACGATCGATGAGCTAAGAGCTTCCCAGCCATGCGCCAAATCTGAGGTTGCATCGGAGAGATTTGACTACCCTATTACAGGCAGTATTGGCATGGACGAGGTCGTCGCCACGTTTTACGCGCTATCTCGCGAAGGTGTGAAATTGAAATCGTTCGCAGATAAGCTCACATTTACCACTAAACTCGTCGGCTCGGTTGCGCCAAAGATCGTCCTGGCCCCGGTTGCGGATAGCTTTCGACTTGCGGACGCCTCCATGCGGGTGGTCGCAGATCGAACCGATACACACCAACTCCTATTCACGCTGAGTCTGCCACCCAAGTTTGAGGCCCGCGCCGTAGCCGGCGAGAAAGCCAAGCGACGAGTTGTCAATGAGCTCAACCGGCTGCGCTCGCTCGATCATCAGGAGCGGATACTGGATGCTCTGGATGGGCGGCGTATGCCGTAGTGGCACCATGCAGGTCGTATGATCCCGGCTCTGTCGGCTTTACCTGGGTTCGGATTCGAGGCCTCTGGCGAAATTCATTTTAGGAAGGCCTGCGGCACCCACAATAATTGCTAAGGCAGATCCATTCATCGCGTCAAAGATCTAACTGTCGCGAATGGAAACACTTTCGGTGCAATAAGGGGGCGACGCCTACAAGTCCTACGAGTGCTGGATAAACAATAGATTTGTCAGGTTCGCTACGAAAGCGGATGAGTTTCGGTTTTGGTCTGAAACCTTTCGTGGCGGCGGCATTATCGCTACAGACTGTGGTGACGTGAGTGTGCTCAACCCCACAGTCGCGGGTCAGGTGGCGCAATCATGCCGTCGCGGATGTCGAGGCCCCATTCGCGGTCGCGGGCGAGGAGGAGGGGACCATCGAGATCGGCCCAGTCGGCGAGCTGCGCGATGAGTATGGCTGGCGCCATGGCCAGGGAGGTGGCGACCATGCAGCCGGCCATGATGCGGAAGCCGAGGCGGCGGGCCTCCCGCGCCATCCGCAGCGCCTCCGTCAAGCCGCCGGTCTTGTCGAGCTTGATGTTGACTGCGTCATAGCGGTCGCGAAGCGCGGCAAGGCCGTCCGTCGTATGAGCTGATTCGTCGGCGCAAACCGGTACGGTTCGGTCGATGCTCGCGAGAGCGGTATCGTTATCGGCGGCCAGCGGCTGCTCGATCAGCTCGAGGCCGGCCTCTGCAGCGGCCGCCATCAGATGCGGCAGATCCGAGGGCTGCCAGCCCTCGTTGGCGTCAGCGACCAGTCGGGCGTCGGGGCGGGCCTGCCGCACGGCGCGCATGCGCTCGGCATCTCCGGGCTTGCCGAGTTTCAGCTTCAGCAGCGGCAGGTGCGGAACCGTGCGCGCAGCCGCCGCCATTGCCTCGGGCGTGTCGAGGCTCAGAGTGTAGCAGGTGAGGACGGGCTGCAGCGGGGCCAGGCCTGCCAGCTCGGCAGCGGACCGGCCGGAGCATTTCGCTTCGAGGTCCCACAGGGCGCAGTCGAGCGCGTTGCGGGCGGCGTCAGGCGGCCAGTCGCCCTGCAGTCGGTCGCGGTCGAGATCGGAGCCGGCGGACTGGATGGCGGCCAGGGTTGCCTCAGGTGTCTGGCCATAGCGCGGGTAGGGCACGCACTCGCCGCGGCCGGTGAGCCGGCCGTCCGAGATGCGCGCCACGACGACACGCGCCTCGCGTTTGGCGCCACGGGAGATCACGAAATCGCTGGCCAGTGGCCAGCTCTCGATGGCGGCTTCGATGGTGAGCTGTTCCATGTCCACGCACTTGCGCGCGGGCAGGGCCGCCGTCAAGAGAGGCGGCCGCTGGCGTGAGCAAGGAAGAGGTAAACGCGTCCCGTCTCCGACACGAGCTGGCTTGCAAGCAGCCGCGCGCTGCCCTCCTGCCGTTCCGTTTCCCGCAGTGAGTTCTCGAACTCGTCGAGATAGCGGTTGACCATGTCCTGGAACCCGAGGTCGGTCCTGTACCGGCGGCTCACTTCGTCGAAGGCCGCACGACCCTCGGTCGAGTAGATGCTGCGCACCATGATCCCCCGCTGCCCGGCGCGGAAGCGCGACCAGATGGCCGAGGCGGTGGCTTGGTCGAGCGCCCTCGCCAGCAGGTCGATGTCGATCAGGGGCGGCTGCGATGCCGGAGAAGGTGGCGGCTGCTGATGATGGCGCAGTGCGCTCTCCTCGTCGCGTGAGGCCCGGGCGAGCAGGTCGCCGAGCGACCAGCTGTCGCGATTGTCGCTAGCCGATGCGTCCGCGGCCGGCATCGTCTCGCCGAAGCTTCCTGGCTTGCGCTGACGTTGGCCGAGCTCGTCGGCCAGCGTAGAGGTGAGCGAGCTGAGAGACCGCGGCCGTTCTGGAGGCGAGGAAATAGGCGTCAATGCGCCGCCCGGAACGGGATCGCGCGGCGGCATCGCATCCCGACGCGCAGCCTCGCGCGCGGTGAGGTTCGAAAGCTCCTCGAGCGCACGCACCTGATCGCTCAGCGCCTTGCGCATGGCCTCCGAGCCCTCGCGCGTCGTGTGCGGCAGGGACTCGATCTGCCGGCGCAGCCGCGCCTGCTCGGAGGCGAGCTCGGTGGCTGCGCGCTGCGCGTTCGCGCGCACTTCGGAAGAGGTGGCGTTGAACTGCGTCTGCAGCTGCGTGAGCTGCTCGCTGACCTGACGGGAGACGCGCGCGAATCTCGCCGTCAGCTCCTCGAAGGCGCGATCGGCTTCGACGTTCGCCGCGATCTTCATGCGCTCGATTTCCGCGATGGCCGAGCGCGAACGGGCTTCTGCTCCCTTTGTCAGCTCCTGCGTCAGCTGGCGGGCGCGCTGCTCGGCTTGCGTCAGGGAGCCTTCGAGCGACGAGGATGCGCCGTACATGAGCTCGCTCATTTCCTCGGCCTTGCTCGTCAGCCGGTCGAGTGTTTCGCTCAGGTGCTCCTGCCGGTTCTGCAGCGTGGCGTCGATCTTGTAGTTGGCGGACTCCAGCGCATTGGCCGCCATCATGATCGACTGGCCCTGGCTTTCGAACCTGTTCGTCACGCCATGGATCTGGGCGAGCAGGTTCTCCGAGACGCTCTTCAGCATTTCGGACTGCGTCGACAGGCCCTCGATGGCCTTCACCGACTGCCGCGTGATGTTTTCGCTGGTGCGGCGAACCGCGGCGATGCCCTGCATCAGCGTCTCGTCGAGCTCGATCGCCTGCTGGCCGAGCGTGTTGCTCAGGCCCTGTGCGTGGTTCTCGAGCGCCTTGGTGAGCGCCTCCGTCTTCTCGCCGACGGCGCTGTCGATGGCCATGGTCGAGCGCAGGATCGATTCGTCGAACGCTTTGAGACGCTCGTTGAAGGCCTGGTCGAGAGCAGCCGTGCGCTGCACGAGCTGCATGTCGAGCGCCTGTGCGCGGTTGGCCAGCGTCGTATCGAGGGCGCGGGCGTACTCCTCGAAGACGGTCTGCAGATTTTCCGTACGGCTGGCGATCGAGCTCTCGATGGACTTCTTGTAGTCCTCGAAGAGAGTCTGCATCTGCTCCGAGCGGCCGGTGAGCGCCTCGCCGAAGGAGGCTGTGTACTGCTCCAGCACGGCCTGCATCTGCTCTGTCCGGCTGCCGAGAGCCGTGCCGAGCGCTGCCGTGTATTCCTGCAGCACCGCCTGCATATCGTGGGTTCGCGAGCCGAGCGTATGCTCCAGCCGGCCGGTCTGCTCGGCGAGCGCCGTCTCCAGCGCCGTCAGGTTCTGTCCGGCGCCCTCGATGATGGTGGCGAGCTTGACCTGTTGGCTCGACAGCTTCTCGATGAGCACCGGCACCTCGCCCGCGATACTCTTCAGTGCCTCGTTGACGCGGTCGGTGGTGTTGAGCAGCGCGTTGCGCTCGCCGGACAGCTCCTGAATCAGACTGCGGATCTTGCGCTCGTTGTCCTCGTAGGAGCGTTCGAGCGCCGTGACTTCGTTATGGACCAGAGCCTCCAGCTCTCCAGCGCGGCCGAGCGCGCGGGAGACGGCATCGTTCATGAACGTTACCTGCCGGCGCACTGCCTGGCCCAGCGACGCAATCGACTGCTCGGCCATCCGGTCCGGCTCGGCAAGCCGGACGGCGACCTCCGTCATGGCGGTCGAGCGCAGGCGCAGATCCTCCGTGCGCCACACGAGCAGCGCCAGGAACCAGAACAGCGCGATGGGGCCGAGGATGGTTGCGAAGGCGGTGAGTGTCGCCGGCCGGCCCATGGCGTCGAAGAAGCCGGTCGCGTCGGCAAGCTCCCGGCTGATGAACGCCCATGCGAAGGCGATGCCGATGGCGGCCCAGACACCGCTTGCTGCGGCGGCATAGACGAACGGTTTGTTGGATGGCCGCTCGTTGAGCGCGTAGATCAGCCCGCCGATCGACGGCAGATCGTCATTGGCGGCGATACGTGCGCGCGACGGTCCCGCAGGGCGGCGGCGGGCCGGCCGGCGCTCGGTTACCTCCTCCGTATCCGTACGGCTCTCCGCCTCGGGTGTGGTCGACGGCCCGCGAGATGGCTGCGTTTCGGAAGGCGCCTCGTGCTGCTGCGCCTTGGCTGCTGGCTGGCGCGTCTCCGGCCCCTTTGGAGCGGGTTGCGCGGATTGTGGTTCGGCCGACGATGCATTCTCCGCCGGCCGCGAAAGCTCGGGCCTCCGCTGCAATTCAGAAAGCTTGAGCGGTCTCACGACCTTCGAGGCATCGGCCGACGATGAAGTACCGCCCCGGAGCGGTGGAGGCGGCGGGGGCGGAGTCGTCCCGCGGCTGCCGCCCTGGCTGGGCTCCATCTTGCCTGCCGGCTTCGCTTCGGCGGACGCGCTCGGCTTCGCTTCTGCCGATGGGGAGGCCGGCAGTGGAATGGGCTCGTCCCGGCCCCGCTCGATACGGACCGCCGCTGCAGCAGCGGCAGCCCCCTTCGTGGCAGAGGGTGGCAGGGGAGGTGGACCAGAGGGAGTTGGTTTGCTCGTATTCGAAGTGACTTGCTTCGGCGCAGCCGACGTTGATCCGACAAGAGACAAGTCAGGCGTCTTGTCCCGCTTCGTCTTCGGGTCCTGAGCCATTCAGTTGTCCGACGTCCCCTCGCGCCCGAAGGCGCCCCCACCTGCACTTTGTTTAGTGCATACGACGGGCAAGGCCTATATGGCATTTTCTCAACGCATGCCGTTCACGGCGTGACTCAACCGCCACGGCCTCGCCCTCCAACCGTAGGTAGTCCGCCTTTGGGGCGAAACGATGGAGCACGGATGATGTCATGGTTATCAAGTGGTTAAGATAACCTGTAAACGACGAAGCTTTAAGATCACGGGAGCTTATTTCCGGGCTTGCTAACCTCGTTCTCTGTTGTGAAAGAGTATCTCTCTGCTGGGGAGGTGGAGATGCCCGAGCCCGGTAATGCCGACGGCAAATGGGGTCAGAACGCGCCGGAGAGGATGAAGTCCGATGCGCAACTCGAATCAGTGCCATCGCGAGCCCTCGATTCGGGGAGGTCATCCCCCATCGATTTCAGCCACCTTCGCCGGTATACGCTCGGCAACGCGAGACTGGAGCGGGAGGTGCTGGAGCTGTTCTGCAGCCATGCGCCCGTCCTCCTTGCCGAGCTCCGAGCGGCAGGGACCGAGAAGTCGTGGCGCGAAGCAGCGCACAGCCTGAAAGGGTCGGCGCTGGCAATCGGCGCATGGGAGGTGGCGCGCGGCGCCGAGCAGGCTGAGCTCGCCGCGGCACCCCAGTCTGAATGGGGAGAGATCGTCACCAGGCTGGAGGCAGCGGTCGTGCGCGTTCAGAGATTCATGAGCACGCGCCAGATGCACGCGTGAGAAGCATCGCACGCCGGATCTGGCCGTGGCGGGCTGTCAGCCTAGTGCGCTCGCGCCTCCTCCTTCGCGCACGGGCACGGCCTGCGTCGGCAGTGCGCTTGAATTCATAGGCCCATGTGTCTATCAATTCGCCGCTTATTGATGGACGCGAGGTAGGGCTCGAGGCGGCTCCAGGCTGGCATACGCGGGAGTGCGTCATCCTCACCGGTTGCCGAAACCTTCAGCTGACGCACATGGACACGCGCTGCCAGGGAGCATAACGCACGCATGGTCAAGATCACATTCGTCCAGCCGGATGGGTCTCAGCAGGTCGTAGAGGCGACACCGGGAATGACCGTCATGGAGGCGGCCAGGCTGGCTCTCGTGCCCGGCATCGAGGCGGAGTGCGGCGGCGCCTGTGCCTGCGCCACCTGCCACGTGTACGTCGACAGCGATTGGCGTGAAAAAACGGGCGAGCCCTCCCAAATGGAGGAGGACATGCTCGATTTCGCGTTCGACGTCCGTGAGGAAAGCCGCCTGAGCTGCCAGATCAAGGTAACGGAGGAGCTCGACGGCCTAGTTGTGCGAGTGCCCGAGAAGCAGTTTTGACGGGCCGGATGGGGCGCGAGGCGCGCGGAATCGGGGCGTAAGTGTCACGCGAAGATCCTTCGCGAGTGGGCCACGGCGCTTTTTGATGCGATGCAACCCAGCGCAGTGAACGCCGCATGATCGGGAGCGAGGAAGTGCAACAGGACGCAACGAACCAGGGCCGCCCCGGCTCAGAGCCGATCGAAACGGATTCCGTCATCGTCGGAGCGGGCCCCGTCGGCCTCTTTGCCGTGTTCGAGTTGGGCCTCGTCGACATCAAGGCGCACGTGATCGACATTCTGGACAAGCCCGGCGGCCAGTGCGCCGAGCTTTATCCCGACAAGCCGATCTACGACATTCCGGGTCTGCCCGTCGTCACCGGACAGGAGCTGACCGACCAGCTCCTGGAGCAGATCAAGCCCTTTGACGCCACGTTCCACCTCGGCGAGCGCGTCGATGCCCTGGAGCGGATGCCCGATGGCCGCTTTCTGCTGAAGACGGACGGCGGCAAGGCCTTCCTGACCCGCGTAGTGGTCATTGCGGCGGGCGGTGGTTCGTTCACGCCCAAGCGTCCGCCGCTCGATGGCATCGAGACTTACGAGGGCAAGTCCGTCTTCTATGCGGTGCGCAAGATGCAGGACTTCGCCGGCACTGATCTGCTGATCGTCGGCGGCGGGGATTCGGCGCTCGACTGGACGATCAACCTGCAGCCGCTGGCCCGCAGCCTGACGCTGCTGCACCGGCGCGACGAGTTCCGCGGTGCCCCGCATTCCGTGGAGCGGATGCGTGCGCTGGTGGCCGAGGGCCGGATGCAGCTCAAGATCGGGCAGGTCACGGCGCTGCACGGCGCGGACGGCTGGCTGGAGGGGGTTACGATCCGCACGAAGGAAGGTGAGGAGCGTCTCGCCTGCAACCGGTTGCTGCCGTTCTTCGGGCTCACCATGAAGCTCGGGCCCATCGCCAACTGGGGCCTGAACCTGGAGGAGAACCTGATCCCGGTCGATACGGAGAAGTTTGAGACCAGCGAAAAGGGCATCTTCGCCATCGGCGACATCAACACCTACCCTGGGAAGCTGAAGCTCATTCTGTCCGGCTTCCACGAGGCAGCGCTGATGGCCCAGCAGGCGCACAAGTACGTCTATCCGGACCGGAAGCTGCTGTTCCAGTACACCACGTCGTCCTCCAGCCTGCAGAAGAAGCTCGGGGTGCGCTGAAAAACGCGTTAGTCTACCTGCCGCTACCGCCGCGCTGATTGACGGTGAATACGTGCTCCTCGCCGTCGAACCGGAGAGTGATTTGGTATTCAGTGCCCTCTTCGCCCATTTCTGGCGGGTCAAGCACAATCACCCCGCCATGCCACTCGCCCGGCATCAGGGTGTGATCTTTCAGGATCGTTGCCTTGAGGTTGGCAAGCGCATTCTCGGCGCCCGCCTCAATCGCAGCCATCGAGTCCAAGGTCCGATCGTTGTTGGCATTGATTGCTGATTGCGCAAGGCCAGGATTATAGGTGCTGGCCGTATAGAAACCCGTGCCCGTCCCGTAGGGTGAATGATGGGTATATGATGCGTTTGTGTACGTCGTCCCAGCTGAAGCAGCGGACATGGCACCGGCCGCGCCTGATAGCGCGGCGAGAAACAGGCGCGTATTGCGCTCAGTTTCCACCTCATCGGCGAGCTCCATGTGAGTGTATAGCTTAATCCGAGCATGGCGCGGGCGGAGCATTTCTACCCGCATGTCGCTCAGGTTGAAGGTCGCTGGCGCGTTACCGCGATTAAGCATAGCGACTACGAATTTTGGCCGGCCACCCGATTCCTGCCTCGCGTCGGTCGGGCGTAGGAAAACGGCATGCTTCTTGGAGGATACCAGCGCGGGAACCCCGTCTCGGATCATAGCTTGCTGGTCAGGAGCCGCAGCAAGGGAAATGATATCCCTCTGCGGTGCGCAGGCTGATATGGCCAATATGCAAAAAAGGGCAATGCGCTTCTGCATAGTCAATCCCTCCGCTTGCGGTCAATCTGGATAAAGATCATGACTCGCATGCATCAGCAAGCGATGATCGGCAACACTTGACAGCAACTGAATGGATTGGGTGGAGTATCGCTGAGCTAGCTTAAGACCACCGCTCTTCCCTCTTACCGGCCCGTGAACTTCTATTGCCGGCGGCTGACGTCGGCCGTGAGGGTGTAGCCGACGCCGCGGACAGTCTTGATGAGCGTCGGGCGTTCGGGATCGGGCTCGACCTTGCGCCGGAGCCGCACGACGAGGTTGTCGATGGTCCGGTCATAGGGGGTCCAGTCGTGACCTTTCAGCCGGTCCATGATCTGATCCCGTGACAGCACGCGGTTGGCGTTGTTCACCAGCAGCAGCAGCAGGTCGAACTCGCTGGTCGTCAGGTCGCACGGTGTGCCGCACGCCGTCTTCAGCTCCCGCTTGGCGGGATCAAGGAGCCAGCCGGCAAACGCAAAAGTCTCGCGCTGGGTCGCCGCCTTTCCCGGATGGGTCTCGGATCCGGCGTCCGCTGCGGTCATTGCAGACCGGCGCAGGACGGCGCGGACGCGGGCCAGAACTTCCCTGAGGTGGAACGGCTTGGTGATGTAGTCGTCTGCCCCGAGCTCCAGCCCGACCACCCGGTCGATGGTGTCGCCCTTGCCCGTCACCATGATGATCGGCACCGGCGAGCGGGCCCGGATCTCGCGCGCAACGGTCAGGCCGTCGACGTCGGGCAGGTTGAGGTCGAGCGTGACGAGATCGAAGTTGGACTGGTCCAGCAGCTCCATGGCCTCGGCGCTGCTACCGGCTTCGGTTATCCGGTAGCCTTCCTCCTCGAAGCAGCGGCGCAGCAGCAGCCGGACCTTCGGCTCGTCATCGACGACCAGAATATGCGCTGAAGCTCTATTCGACATTTCGGGCATTTCGGGGCCCCCACCATCGCCCGGGCGCAGCTTCGTCTTACACACTTTTACAAACTCTTACACAGTTCCCATCCCGGTATGACATGGCCCTGTTCATATGCCTCCCGTCAGTGAGGTCGACGAGAGGAATGGTCCGATGCTTGCCCTGGTAGCACCTTCAGAGAACACCTCCCGGGAGTTCGACTTTGCCGCCGATCGCAGTTCTTCGGGCATCGGCATGGATGGCTGGCCGCAGCTCGGGTCGGTGCAGTGCATTCCAGCGCGTGAGGACATCTTTTTCGATGGCGACGAAGCGAGCCATGTTTACGAGGTGCGCGACGGGATCGTCTGCGCCTACCGCATCCTGCCGGATGGCGAACGCCATATCATTTCCTTCTATTACCCCGGCGACATGATCGGGAACTGCAGCCTGGGGACATACGCCTACAGCGCGCAGGCCCTGACGCCCGTTCGGGTCCGGCGCATCCCCCGCAGTGTCCTCGAGCGCTCGATGGCCCAGCGGCCTGAGTTGGCGCAACGCTTCCTGCGGCTTGCCGCTATCGAGCTGGCCGCCACGCGCGACCATCTCCTTTGCCTCGCGGCGAAATCGGCCGAGGCGAAGCTCGCCGCGTTCCTGCTGGCCCTTTCCCGGCGCAATGCAGAGCAGGGGGAGAGCCCCGACGAGATCCGGGTGCCGATGACCAGGCTGGATATAGCAGATTACCTCGGCCTGACCATCGAGACCGTCAGCCGCACGCTGAGCAAGTTCAAGCGCAACGGCATCATCGACCTGCCGCGCGCGACGCTCGTGCAGTTGAAGGATGCCGACCGGCTGGCCAGGCTCGCTGACGCGTGAGCCGGCCCGCCTCAGTCGGGCGCGAAGAGGGGTGATCCAGATCAATGTGTGATGCGTGCATTTGGCCAAGTCTCCCGACGGGGGTGGTCCGCGGGGATGAATCGGGCATGAGCAACAGCGACGGCAAGATTCGATACGCACTTGGCCTCTTCATCCGTGCCGGTGACGTCGAGAACGCTGTAAAGGAGCTCTGCGCAGTCGGACTGCCGCTCGCTCAGGTAAAGGTCATCGTGCCGCCGGTGAGCAGCGGCCGGGAGATGCCCTGGGATGAGCGGCTGGCAGCGCTCGGCGCCGATATCTGGATCGTGTCGGAGTCGAGCGGCTCGTGTCCGTGGGACTTCGCTCCCGTCCGTCTCGTGACGAGTGAGAATGCCTCCAAGCGCGATGTGATGCCCAACTTCCATATCTGGGCCTTGGAGCGCCACGCCCAACAGCTCGATCGCCACCTGCGCAGCGGCGGCGCCATCACGATCGTCGAGGTCAGGACGGACGCCGAGGAGCGCGCAGCCTACTCGGCGCTGCTTCGGCACGCGACTGCGGGTGTTCAGACCCACGAAGTCAGCCGTCATGCGTGAACTGAGGAGTCCTGAAAGAGTATTTTTGCGGACTGACCAAAGGGCGTCAGCTTGTCCGATGCGACCGGTCGCCCTGAGGCAACCCGCCTTGATCGAAATCAAGGCCCGCCGGTGTAACGGAACAGAATAAGCGAGTAGGCAACCAAGTGGGCTGGTCAGCCGATACGAGGGGCACTGAGATGGCAAACACGGCAGTGGAGCGAAGGGCGTTTTCCGACGTCGTCGCAGTTCTGGGATGCGGGTTCGGCATTCTGCTCGGTCTCTTCCTGGCGGCGACGACGCGCGATTCCGTGATGTCGTTTCATGGCGCGCTCCTGGCTCTCTCCTGCGTGGCCGGCGCGATTTTCGTTCTCAAGGATTCGTTCGGCAGCGATGAGAAGCCGGACGCCCAGGAAGGCTACTTCGACGGCCCGATCAGGGTGGCGACGATCGCCGCAGTTTTCTGGGCGATTGCCGCGTTCGCCGTCGGTGACATCATTGCCTGGCAGCTCGCTATTCCGGCGCTCAATTTCGATCTGCCGTGGACGAGTTTCGGGCGCATGCGGCCGCTGCACACATCGGCCGCGATTTTTGCGTTCGGCGGCAACGCGCTGATCGCCACGTCATTGTACGTCGTGCAGCGCACCTGCCATGCGCGGCTACCCGGGCGCTGGGCGCCATACTTTCTCGTCTGGGGTTATCAGCTCTTCATTTTGATCGCCGGAACCGGCTACCTCTTCGGCGTGACCCAGAGCAAGGAGTACGCGGAGCCTGAGTGGTACGCCGACATCTGGCTCACGATCGTCTGGGTCGTTTATCTCCTCGTCTTCCTCGGCACGATCGCGCGGCGCAAGGAGCCGCACATCTACGTCGCGAACTGGTTCTATCTGGCGTTCATCGTCACCATCGCGATGCTGCACATCGTCAACAACCTGGCGCTGCCGGTCTCGCTCACGGGCACGCAGAGCTACATCGTGTTCGCGGGCGTGCAGGATGCGATGACGCAATGGTGGTACGGCCACAACGCCGTCGGCTTCTTCCTGACGGCGGGCTTCCTCGGCATCATGTACTACTTCATCCCGAAGCGTGTGGAGCGCCCGGTCTACTCGTACCGGCTGTCGATCCTGCACTTCTGGTCGCTGATCTTCATCTACATCTGGGCCGGCCCGCATCACCTGCACTACACGGCGCTTCCCGACTGGGTGCAGACGCTCGGCATGACGTTCTCGGTCATGCTGTGGATGCCGTCATGGGGCGGCATGATCAACGGCCTGATGACGCTGTCGGGTGCCTGGGACAAGCTGCGCACCGATCCGGTGGTCCGGTTCCTGGTCGTCTCGGTGGCCTTCTACGGCATGTCGACCTTCGAGGGGCCGCTGATGTCGATCAAGGCGGTGAACTCGCTCAGCCATTACACCGACTGGACCATCGGCCACGTGCACTCTGGCGCCCTCGGCTGGAACGCCATGGTGTCCTTCGGCGCCATCTACTGCCTGGCTCCATGGCTGTGGGGGCGCAGGGGCCTCTACTCGCTGCGGCTCGTCGAGTGGCACTTCTGGATCTCGACCGTCGGTATCCTGCTCTACATCACGGCGATGTGGGTGTCGGGCATCCTGCAGGGCCTGATGTGGCGGGCCTACGACAGCCTCGGCTTCCTGCAGTACTCGTTCGTGGAGACCGTCGAGGCCATGAAGCCCTTCTACACGATCCGCGCGACGGGCGGCCTGCTGTTCCTGATCGGCTCGTTCATCATGGCCTACAACGTCTGGCGCACGATCCGCGGAGATGAGCCGGTGGATGCGATGGAGCAGCCGCGTGTCGCGGCCGCCCCGGAGCTGCGCCCGGTTCCGGCGGAATAAGGGGGATTTCCCGCGATGATTAAGCACGAAACTCTAGAGAAGAATTCGATACTTCTTCTCGTCGGCATTCTGATCGTGGTGTCGATCGGTGGCATCGTGCAGATCTCACCGCTGTTCTGGATCGACAGCACCATCGAGAAGGTGCAGGGCATGCGGCCCTACACGCCTCTCGAGCAGGCGGGTCGCGACATCTACGTGCGCGAGGGCTGCTACACCTGCCACAGCCAGATGATCCGGACACTGCGCGACGAGGTCGAGCGCTACGGCCACTACAGCCTCGCCGCGGAGAGCATGTACGACCACCCGTTCCAGTGGGGCTCGAAGCGGACCGGGCCGGACCTCGCCCGTGTCGGCGGCAAGTACTCCGACCAGTGGCACGTCGAGCACATGAATAACCCGCGCTCCGTGGTGCCCGAGAGCATCATGCCGGGCTACCCGTGGCTCGCCAAGAACAAGCTCGACACGGAGACCATCGCCGACCGGCTGAAGACGCTGAGAGCGGTGGGCGTACCCTACACGGACGAGATGATCGAGAAGGCCGAAGCTGATCTCAAGGCCCAGGTCGATCCCGACTCGCGGGCCGCGCGGGAGCTGCTGCAGCGCTACCCCAAGGCCAAGGTCGCCAGCTTCGACGGCAAGGCTGACGGAGAGGTGACGGAGCTCGATGCGCTGATCGCCTACCTGCAGGTGCTCGGGACGCTGGTCGACTTCACCAGCTTCGATGCCGCCGGTCCGAACCTGAGGTGAGGCTCACGTGATGACCTACGACACTGTTGCGGCATTCAGCCAGACGAGCTCGCTCTTGTTCTTCATCGCGCTGTTCGTCGGCGTCATCGCATACGCGTTCTGGCCCGGCAACGGCCGTCGCTTCGAAACTGCGCAAAGACAGGCGCTCGACCTCGACAAGAACAGCAATTCCCACGGGGGCCGCAAATGAGCAGGAAGGAAATCGACGAGGTCACCGGCGTCGAGACCACCGGTCACGAGTGGGACGGCATCAAGGAGCTGAACAAGCCGCTCCCGAAATGGTGGCTGTGGACGTTTTACGTGACCATCATCTGGTCCATCGGCTACTGGGTCCTCTATCCCGCGTGGCCGACAATGGCGGGCTATACCAAGGGGGTGCTCGGCTACAGCCAGCGGTCCGTCGTGATGGAGCAGGTCGAGGCGGCGCGGGCCGCGCAGGGCAAGTTCCGCGACGCGCTTGCGGCAACCCCGCTGGAGCAGGTGAAGGACGACTCCGAGCTTCTGCGGTTCGCCATGGCAGGTGGCGCAGCGGCATTCGCCACCAACTGTGCACCGTGCCATGGCCGCGGCGCGCAGGGCTTTGTCGGCTATCCCAATCTCAACGACGACGAATGGCTGTGGGGCGGCAGCATCGAGGACGTCCACAAGACGATCCGCTTCGGCATCCGCTCGGGGCACGAGGAGGGCCGCGAGAGCCAGATGCCGAGGTTTGGCCTCGACGGCCTGTTCGACCGCAAGCAGATCAGCGACACGGCGGAGTATGTGCTGTCGCTGACCGGTCAGGCGACGGACGAGGCTGCCGCAGCGCGTGGACGCGAGCTGTTTGCGGAGCAATGCGTCGCCTGTCACGGCGAGGACGGCAAGGGCAACGTCGAGCTCGGCGCGCCGAACCTGACGGATGCGATCTGGCTCTACGGCAGCTCGAAGGAAGCGGTGATGGAGAGCATCAGCACGGGCCGCGGCGGCCAGATGCCCGTCTGGGAGGGCCGCCTTGATCCTGTGACACTGAAGTCGCTCGCCGTATACGTTCACTCTCTGGGCGGAGGGCAATGACGATGCTCCCTCTCCCCGCGAGCGGGGAGAGGGGGAAAGCGCAAGTAGTGAGCCGAGCGCTCTTCAGTTGGCGTCGTGCTTGCCGCACGTGAGGCGTAGTCCCCTCTCCCGTGGGGGAGGGTCAGGGTGAGGGGATCAATGGCCTCGCATGTGCGATAGGGCCGATGCTCGCTTCCAGAACCGGCAACGCTGAACGCGCCTTGTCCGGGAGCAAAGAGTAGTTCCCTCGCTTGTGGTCAGCTGGCGAGGGCCGGTGAGGGGCAGGGATGCAGCGCGGACGGAAGCTGCCCCTCACCAACAATCTCTCCGATGTTGGAGGGAAGGAGACCGATGACCTCCATGCCGCAGAATCTCAAGCCAGCCGACTTCATCAACGAAGCCGCCCCCGGCGTCGAGAAGCATGATGTTGCTGCGATCAACCGCAAGGATCGCCGCGACCTCTACGCAACCCGCCAGAGGATCTATCCGCGCCTGGCTCACGGCCGCTTCCGCACGGTGAAGTGGGCCGTCATGGCGATTACGCTGACCATCTATTATGTGCTGCCCTGGCTGCGCTGGGATCGCGGGCCGAATCTGCCGGATCAGGCGGTGCTGCTCGATTTCGCGAATGGACGCCTGTTCTTCTTCTTCCTCGAGATCTGGCCGCAGGAGCTCTACTACATCACCGGGCTCCTGGTTCTCTCCGCCCTCGGCCTGTTCCTCGTCACGTCTGCCGCGGGCCGCGTCTGGTGCGGGTATACATGTCCGCAGACGGTTTGGACGGATCTGATGCTCGCCGTCGAGCGGTTCTGGCAGGGTGACCGCAATGCGCGCATCCGGCTCGACAAGGAGCCCTGGAGCGCGGCCAAGATCTTCAAGAAGGTGATGACGCACCTGTCCTGGCTGGTGATCGGGCTTGCCACGGGCGGTGCGCTCGTCTTCTATTTCCGCGACGCGCCGACGCTCGCGGCGGAGCTGGTGACCGGCACGGCGCCGGCCATCGCTTACCTGTTCCTCGGCATCTTCAGCTTCACGACCTACCTGCTCGGCGGCATCGCGCGTGAGCAGGTCTGCATCTACATGTGCCCATGGCCGCGCATTCAGGGCGCCATGGTCGACCGCCACACGCTGCTCGTCAGCTACAAGCCCGAGCGGGGCGAGCCGCGCGGCCCATTGCGCAAGGCTCAGGGATGGGAAGGTCGCGGTGACTGCATCGACTGCAAGGCCTGCGTCGCCGTCTGCCCGATGGGCATCGATATTCGCGACGGGCCTCAGCTCGAGTGCATCCAGTGCGCTCTGTGCATCGACGCCTGCGATGAGATCATGGACAAGGTGGGTCGGCCGCGGGGCCTGATCGCCTACGAGACGGTTGCCAAACAGGAGGCGAAGGCGGCCGGCAGCACCACCCACGAGCCCATAAAACTTGTTCGCCCGCGCACGCTCCTTTACTCCGGGCTGATCGCTCTGGTCGCCGCCGTCATGGCCTTCGGCCTCCTCAACCGCACGACCCTCGAGGTGAACGTGCTGCACGACCGTGGCGTGCTGTTCGTGCCGCTGTCCGACGGCGGCGTGCGCAACGGCTACACGGTCAAGGTGCTGAACAAGCAGCACGAGGCAGTCGACGTGGTGCTTTCCATCGACGGGCTGCAAGGGGCGGGAATGCGCATCATCGGTAACGACAGCGATTCCACGCTCAGCGTTCCCGCGGACAACCTGCGCGAGGTACGCGTGCTGGTCACCGTGCCGCCCGAGCATCTGGACCAGCTCACGCCGCCATCGACCGAGTTCGCTTTCGTTGTGAAGGACGTCGCGAGCGGTGCGGAAATGCGCCGCGGCGCCATCTTCCAGAGCGCATCGCAGCGCGGCCGGTGATGAGGACAGGAGGTGAAATGATGTCAACCCGGCAGCAGGGGCAGGGTCTCAGGGGCCGGCACGTGCTGGTTGCGGTGCTTGCCTTCTTCGGCGCGGTGTTTCTGGTGAACGGTGTGTTTCTCTACGCCGCGCTTTCGACGTACACGGGCGTCGTCGCCGACGAGCCTTACCGGAAGGGCCTGAACTACAACGAGCGCATCGCTGCCGCCGAGCGCCAGAAGAATCTCGGCTGGGTG
>JAWLCO010000040.1:0-31321 GCA_041687075.1 Hyphomicrobiaceae bacterium
GCGTTCCAGGCCATCAGATCGAACAGCGGCTGGCGTTCGCCCAGCATGTAGTCGTGGATGACACGCGACCAGATGAGGTCGTTGGAACGCAGGAGCTGGAAGGCCCCGGCCATCTGATAGTTGCCGAGAAAGCCCTGCATTCTCATCATGTCCTCGAGGAAAACGAGCTGGCTCTCGTTGATGAAGAGCGTCAGCTCCCCCGCCTCCTCGAAGTCGACCTGGGCGGCGAAGAAGGTCAGCGTCTTGAACGTATTCTGATGGAACCGCGCCAGTGCTGCGGCTGCGATCGCCAGCAGCGACCCGCCGAGGCAATATCCGACGCCGTGAATGTCCCGATCAGGCACCACCGCGCGCACGGCCTTGATCGCTTCCAGGACCCCGAGCCGGCGGTAATCATCCAGCCCGAGATCGCGATCCTCCGTGTCGGGGTTCTTCCAGGAAATCATGAAAACCGTGAAGCCCTGGCCCGTCAGGAACTCGACCAGCGACTTACCGGGCCTGAGATCGAGGATGTAGTACTTCATGATCCAGGCGGGCACGATCAGCACCGGCTCGGGCCGTACCTTGTCCGTTGTCGGCTCATACTGGATGAGCTCCATCAGGCGATTGCGGTAAATGACCTTGCCGGGGCTGACCGCCAGCTTTTCGCCGACCTTGAAGTCCTCCATGCCGGGCGGCGGCCGCTCGTTCAACGTCCGCTGCCAATCCTCGACGAAGTTCATGCAGCCGTGGATGAGATTCTGTCCGCCCTCGGCCGCCGTCCTTCGCAGGATCTCCGGGTTGGTCCAGAGGAAGTTCGAGGGTGAGAACACGTCGAGGAGCTGCCGGGTGGCGAACTCGATCTCGCGCTCGTGCTGCTTGGTGACGCCCCGAACGCCTGTCGTGGCGTTGTGCCACCATTGCTGATTGAGCAGAAACGCCTGGTGGATGATGTTGAACGGCCAGCGCTGCCAGTCTTCCGCCTTGAATCGCGGATCGTTCGGCAGCGGCTCGATGCAAGGCGGCTCGCCTTCCGGATTCATCATGCATGAAGCCGCATACCGTGCGAGCCGCGCCGATTTTCGAACCGCCTTTTCGGCGAGCTGCAGCCGCTTGCCCGGGGCGGAAGCGAGATGGATGAACCAGTCGAAATAGGCCTCGGTGAGCGCCGCCGGAGACAGGCCCAGCGTGAAACGCGACGTCAGGTAGTTGAGCGACTGATCGAGCGCCTCACCGAACAGAGCCGAGGTGTCCACATCATGGATCGTCGGCCGCGGGGTGATTTCCGGCTTGCGATGCTTGGGAATGGCTTCCCTCTGGACCGCAGCCTCTGGCAGCGGCGTGACGTTGCCGGCCGCGGCATCAGTCGCTGCCGTCTCGGCGCTTGCGGCCGAACCTCTTCTGCGTGCCATGTCGAAGCCTCGTTTGCGCAGACAGCCTCGATAGCGTGACGTGTCCGGAGCATCATTGATTGGCATCAAGCTGAACCGATGCTGCTGCCAGAGAACGCCCCCAGCATCGGTCAATGCAGAACGCCCGCCACGGGCATTGGTTCGCTTGCGTTCGGGAACACCCTCCCACGGCGACCGGCGCGACAATGATGCTCACGCGGGACATGACAGCTTTTCAAGTTGGCCGTAGAAGAGGACGGCTCATCAATGGCATAGTCCCGGCCGCACACGACATCTCACCGGAATTGCGAACTGACATGGGTCCATCCACACCCGAATTACGCTTGGCCGTCGATATCGGCGGCACCTTCACCGACATCGTTCTCGATATCGGATCGGAGCGCGTGACGTCGAAGGTTCTCACGACGCCGTCGGCGCCGGAGCGGGCCGTCGTCGAGGGCACATCGGCAATCCTCGCCCGAGCTCAAAAAAAGTTTGCAGACATTCGCCAGTTCGTGCACGGCACCACGCTTGCCACGAACGCCGTCATCGAGCGCAAGGGCGCGCGCACGGCCCTCATCGCCACCGAGGGCTTTCGCGATGTGCTAGAGATCGCGGACGAGGGCCGCTTCGATCAGTACGACATCTTCATTCAGAAGCCGCAGCCGCTCGTGCCGCGCCGCCTGCGCTTTACCGTTCCCGAGCGGCTCGATGTGCATGGCAAGGTGAAACTGCCGCTCGACGAAGCCGCCGTTGTCGGACTGGCCGAGCGGCTCAAGGCCGAAAAGATCGAGGCCGTCGCCGTTGCGCTGATCCACTCCTACGTCAACCCGATGCACGAGGAGCGCGTCCGGGCGATCCTGCAGGAGCACTGCCCGGGGCTCAGCATCACGCTTTCCTCCGAGGTTTGCCCGGAGGCGCGCGAGTACGAGCGGACGTCGACTGCAGTCGCGAATGCCTACGTGCAGCCGCTGATGGCGGGCTATCTCGGCCGGCTGGAGCAGGAGTTTCGATCGAGAGGCTGCACAGCGCCGATCCACCTGATGACCTCCGGCGGCAGCCTCACCAGCCTGAAAACCGCCGCGAGCTTCCCGGTGCGGCTGATCGAGTCGGGGCCTGCGGGCGGCGCCATTCTTGCGGCCCGGATCGCTGCCGAGCGTGGCGAAGATCGCATTCTCTCCTTCGACATGGGCGGCACGACCGCCAAAGTCTGCCTGATCGACGAGGGCCGACCGTTCAAGGCGCGCGTCTTCGAGGTGGACCGCTCGTCACGGTTCATGAAGGGCAGCGGTTTTCCGTTGCGCATTCCGGTCATCGAGATGGTGGAGATCGGCGCTGGCGGCGGCTCCATCGCCCGCGTCGACGCCATGAAACGCATCAACGTCGGGCCGGATAGCGCAGGCTCCGAGCCGGGACCGGCCTGCTACGATCGCGGCGGCACTGAACCAACGGTCACCGATGCCGACATGGCACTCGGCAAGATCGACCCGGCGCGCTTTGCCGGCGGCAAGATCGCGGTCGAACCGCGCAAGGCGATCGCAGCCTTGGAAACCAGTGTCGGCGGCCCGCTCGGGCTTGATATCGATGCAGCCGCATACGGCGTCGCCGAGATCGTCGACGAGAACATGGCCAACGCAGCGCGGGTCCATGCGGTGGAGCGTGGCGCGGAGGTGCGGGCGCGCACGCTCATTGCCTTTGGCGGCGCAGCCCCGCTGCATGCGGCGCGCGTCGCGGAAAAGCTCAACGTCAATCGCGTCATCATCCCGGCAGGAGCGGGCGTCGGCTCGGCCATCGGTTTTCTCGCTGCGCCCGCTGCGTTCGAGCTCGTCCGCTCGCTTTACATGCGGCTGGACCGGTTTGATGCGGCTGCCGCCAATGCGCTCCTCGAGACCATGAGTGCCGAAGCAACGGCTCTGGCCAGTGAGGCTGCGGGGGACGCGGAGCTGAGCGAGCAGCGCCGCATCTTCATGCGCTATTCCGGCCAGGGGCACGAAATCCCGGTGGAGCTGCCGAATCGTGCGCTGACCGAGGCGGATACGGCATCGCTGCGCCAGGTCTTCGAGGCAGAATACGATCGACTTTTCGCGCGGCACATTCCCGGGGCCGCGATCGAAATCATGAGCTGGGTCGTGCTCGTTTCCGGCTCCGAAAGCCGTCCGGCAAGACTCGGCACGCCCGCGCTCCAGCCGCCGCCCGATCCGTCCGGGAGGCGGAACATCTTCGACGCACGCCTGGGCAAGCGGATCGAGGTGCCGGTGTACGAGCGGGAACACCTCAAGCCCGGCACGCACATCAGCGGACCGGCGGTCATCGTCGAGGACGGCACCTCGAGCTACGTGTCGGCGACTTTCGATGCCGTCGTCGATGCAGGCCTGGCTCTCGTACTCACAGCAAAGACTTCGGAGGCCCAGTCATGACGGAAAAGCTGGCTGGCGACATCGAGCTGCAGATCATGTGGAACCGCCTGATCTCCGTGGTGGAGGAGCAGGCGCAGACACTTCTCAGAACCGCCTTCTCCGCCATCGTGCGCGAGGCGGGTGATCTCTCGGCTGGTGTCTTCGACCGTCAGGGCAGGATGCTTGCACAGGCCGTGACGGGCACGCCCGGTCACGTCAATTCGATGGCCGAATCTGTAAAGCATTTCATTGCCCATTTCGGTCTCGAAAACATGAAGCCCGGTGACGCCTACATCACCAACGACCCCTGGATGGGCACCGGGCACCTCAACGACTTCGTGGTGACGACGCCTTGTTTTTATAAGGGCGAGCTCGTCGGCCTCTTCTCATGCACCAGTCATCTGATGGATATCGGTGGCATTGGCTTCGGCCCGGACGCCACTGATGTTTTCATGGAAGGGCTCTACATCCCCTTCCTGAAACTGCTCGACGAGGGCAAGGTCAACGAAACACTGATGGCCATGATCCGGGCCAACACCCGGCTGCCCGTCGACACCATCGGTGACGTTTATTCGCTGGCCGCATGTAATGATGTCGGCTGCAAGCGGCTGATCGAAATGCTGGACGAGTTCGGGCTTGATGATCTCGACCAGCTTGCCGATTACATCATCGATCGCTCCCGCGAAGCCGTTCTGGCCGAAATCGCCAAGCTGCCGAAAGGCACTTGGTCGAATACGATGGTGACGGACGGCTATGACGAGCCGATCGTCCTGAAAGCCACGACCACCATCAGCGACACCGGCATTCATGTCGACTACACCGGCAGCAGCCCGCCGGCCCGGCGCGGCATCAACGTGCCGTTCGCCTACACGACCGCTTACACGGTGTTCGGGCTCGGCTGCGTCGTTGCCGCCAAGGTGCCGAACAACGCGGGCTCTCTCGAGCCGCTGACCGTCTCGGCCCCAGAAGATACGATCGTCAATGCGCCAAAGCCTTCGGCCGTGCTCATCCGGCAGGTGATCGGCCAAATGCTGCCGGACGTTGTCTTCGGCTGCCTGCGGCAGGCCATACCTGACCGCGTCCCTGCAGAAGGCGCTGCCTGCCTTTGGAACCTCAACGTGCGCGGCTACGTGAAGGGCGGCGAGGGCGGCAATTACGGATTCATGATGACCGTCACCTCGAACGGCGGAACGGGCGCGCGCCCCAACTCCGATGGATTGTCGGCCACGGCCTATCCATCCGGCGTCAAAGGGACACCCATCGAAATCGCCGAACAGATCACGCCGCTGCTCTTCTGGAAGAAGGAGCTGCGACCCGATTCCGGTGGCGCGGGGCGCACCCGGGGTGGTCTGGGTCAGATCATCGAGATCGAAAGCAACATCGGAGAGCCGTTTGAGCTGCTGGCGGGTTTCGATCGGATCGATTATCCGGCGCGGGGCTGCGATGGCGGCCGCAATGGTGCGAACGGTTCCGTCGCTTTCGCCTCAGGCCAGAAGCTGAAGGGCAAAGGCTCCCAGCTCGTGCCGCCGGGTGAGCGCCTCGTCATCCAGACGCCCGGCGGCGGCGGCATGGGCTCGCCGTCTGAACGCGACCCTCATGCTACGCGGCGCGATCTGGAGGATGAGCGGATCAGTCCGGAAACCGCGAGATCCGTTTACGAGATTGACGGTTAAGACCCGAAGCAGGCCGCGATCTGCGCTAGATCACTGCGTGCGTGCCTGCTTCTGCACGTTATCCGGTAAGTGGCGGAGCGGCGGCTTGTAGTCGCCACGACGTAGCTGGGCCAGGCTGCGGGCGCCGGATGGATCAGAACGCGGATGCGCCCGACACGGTTCATCACGAGCGATTCCCGATCGCCGACCCCCCGCCCTCGAGATTTGCTCAGCACTCAAACAACCGCCCGGCAGAAAAAAGCTCCTTCCTCGCACGATTTTCAGGAACCAGGATATGCCAGCCGCGTTTTTGGGCGGGGGGACGCTGGATGGAGGTCCCCATGCCGGATTTGAAATGCGCCGTCGCCGGAGTTGTTCTTTCGGTTCTCATCTGCACACCCCCCGCCGCTGCTGGCGGCTACCCCGAAGACGTCGATTACTACGCATACACCGCGGAGCCCGGACTCGTCGAAGCCCCGGCTGAAGAGAAGGTCATCCAGACATTCAGTGAAGTCAGGATTCGCTATCGCGGCGCTCCCGGCTACCGCTATGGCGCCGCCTTCGTGAAAGGCCCGCCCGACCTCTGGCGCCAGCGGGAAGTGGCCTATGATGCAATATTCACGAGAGACAAGCGCATCATCTACGATTCAAACCGGGCGGCACAAACGCGAGCCGCCGTGGAGTTCTACGGGCCAAAGTTCCATTACCGACCCAAGGTCCACTATCACCGTCATGGATCGATCAAGGACTACGGGCCGCCGCCAGCCGCTTTCTTTGGCCCTGTATTCGACCCGGCAGGCACCTGCGGCACGTTCCGATTCTGGAACGGTGAGGCGTGCGTCGATGCCCGATTCTATTCCCGCTACAAGAACCCCTACAAGTGGAGGTATCTCCACCGCTGATCATTGCCAAAAAAATCGCGCCCCGGGACACGTCCCGGAGCGCATCTGTCCATAGGTGTGGTTGAGAGCCGTCCCCAGGCTCAAATGAGCTCCTTGAGCTCCTTGGCGGGGCGGAAGGCGATTTTCTTGCTCGCCTTGATTTTGATCGGCTCGCCGGTGGCTGGATTGCGGCCCATGCGGGCAGGCCGCTTGCGGACCTGCAGCACACCGAGCCCGCCGATGCGGACACGAGCGCCCTTCTTCAGATGCTTCTGGATCATGGAAGTCAGATCCGCCAGCAGGGCGGTCGTCTGCTTCTTGGGCATCTCGTGCGATTCAGACAGCTCTTTTGCCATCTGGTTCAGCGTGATCGTAGCAGCTTTCGCGGGGGCCTTTGCCGGAGCTTTCGCGGCGGCCTTCGCAGGGGTCTTGGCGGTCGCGGCGGCTGCCGACTTCTTCGCCTTCGTTTTGGATGCGGCTGGCGCTTTCATATGAGTCAGGTCTCCTCAGATGGAATTTCGCTATGTGATCAGGACTCAAGCAACGCGGAAACGTTCGACATCGCCACCTTCCGCAATAAGCCATTTGGGCCTGCGCCCGCGGCCTGTCCAGATCAGGGACCGGTCGGTGGGATGGCGGTATTTGACGGTGATGGAGGAGCTTGCAACCCGCTCGCGGCTCTGGCCGCCGAACAGATCGTCGATCCGGAAACCGGCCTGCTCCGCCATCGACTGGAGCTTCTGTTTCAGGGCAGCGCGTTCGGCGCCCCTTTTCTTCGCGATCGCATCGGCGACCTTCTGCTGGAGCTGCAGCAGCTCCTTATAGCTCATCTTTTGAAGCTGACTTTCCTTCATGATTTCCTCTCTTGGTATCGGCTGGTTGCCTCGCGGATTGAGGTGCGGGCTCGAAACTCCATGATTTTGCGCACTTAACTGAGTTCACCTCATTTGCGAACCTAATTGCATGCCCTAAACATAAACTAAACATTACGGTGTGCCACCTTTGCAACAACGAAGTGCGGTGTGCGACCTTTCTTCTGCGCCGAAGAGCGGAATTATGCAGTCAAAAGACGAGATTTCGCTCCGTCATGGCAGAGAAACCGGCCGACCATTCCGTTTCGGGAAGCCCCGCATAAGCCGGTGAATGCTCTTCTTGAAACACTTGCGCCGGACGCAAAAGTGGGTTCATCCCGGCTTACCCGCATGATCGAATAGTGTCTCAGCCCTGCCTTATCGGCGGGCGGGCATCGGTGCGAAGGCGCTTTTCGAGCCGCTCCGCAAAAGACATGACCAACGCATCCTCTCCCCGGCGGCCAACGATCTGAACGCCGACGGGAAGGCCATTTGCAGGCACAATCGGCAATGACAGCGCCGGCTGGCCCGTCGCGTTGAATGGCCACGTCCAGTTGAACCAGGCATGCGGCGAAGTCTTTTGACCGGAAATGACGCGAGGCCCGAGACTCCCGATCGGAAATGCGCTCACCGGCGAGGTCGGCACCAGGAGAATGTCGTAATCGCGGAACCAGGTCAGAACGCGGGTGGCAAACATGCGCCGCCAGCGCAAGGCTCGCGCCAGATCCGGACCCGTGATCTTTTGCCCGAACTCGAGCATCTGGATCAAAGTCGGATCCATCACGCTTCGGTCCTGCTCGGATTCGAGTCTGTGGCCCAACGCGGCGAGCAGGTCGGATATCACAATGATACGGAATTGCTGGTCGGGATCGCTCCAGTTCAACACCACCTCATCGACTTGATCGGCGAGCTCCCTGGCCGCTGCAACGGTATCACTCAGCGCGCGCGCAACCTCCGGCTCGGGCTCGAGCCCATCAAGTGAGCGCGCCCAGGCAACGCGGAAATTTTCGCGATTGGCCATGCTGCTTTCAACAAGCGAGTCCGGGTCGCGGGTGTCCGGTCCGGCAATGACATTCAGGACGCGATTTATATCAGCGACAGTACGAGCGATTGGCCCGGTGTGGCCGAGGAGATCCCAGCCGGGTATCACGGGCCATTGCGGAACCATGCCGGCGGTCGGCTTCAGTCCGACAACGCCGCACAACGCGGCAGGCAACCGGATGGAACCACCGCCATCCGTTCCGATGCTGATGGGCCCCATTCCCGCCGAAACGGCAACGGCGCTACCGCCTGATGAGCCGCCGGGCGTCCGGCTGAGATCCCACGGATTGAGCGTTTCGCCCGAGAGCGGGCTCACAGTCACCGTTTTATGGCAATACTCCGGCGTTGCTGTCTTCCCGATCACGATGGCACCGGCTGCTTTCAGCCGCTCGACGACGATGGCGTCGACATCGGGAATGAACGTTTCCTGCAGCCTGGAGCCGGCGGTCGTGCGAATGCCCTTTGTTAGAATGATGTCTTTCAGCGAAACCGGAACGCCGTCGAGTGGGCCCAACGTCTGCCCTTTCGGGCGCCGCGCATCCGCAGCATGGGCCGCCGCCAGGGCTTCCTCCGCACAGACGGTTACGAAAGCTCGCAAACCGCCGTCGAGGTGTTCGATCCGCTGCAGGACAGCGCTGACGATCTCGGCGGCGGTCAGGTCGCCGGCACGAACGGCCTCGACGAGTGCGCCGACATCCGCCCAACAGATCTCATCGCCATGCATGCTTCTGCCTCACGATCCTTCCGCCAAGGCCAGCTTCTGCGGCTCCGGCCGCGCGCCCGCATATAGCGCCAGCAAGGCAACAGGGATCAAGCATTCCGTCGCGCAATTGTTTCGGTGATTACCGGCCATGAGGAAAAAAACGGGTGAGCCAGCTCAGTTGAGCGCACCCGTGCCCCGATCCGGGATTTCGATGCGGAATGCAGCACCTTTGGGAGCGTCGAGAAGCTCGATTGATCCACCATGTGCCCGGACCAACTCGGCGGCAATCGCCAGACCGAGGCCGGAGCCGCCGCTGCGCGCCGAGCTGCTGAAGGCCTGAAACAGGCGCGCCCGCGCTTGCGGCGACAGGCCCGGCCCTGTGTCTCGCACCTCGATGATCGAACGCAAGCCCTCGCGCCGCGCCTCGATCACGACCTCGCCCGCGGATTGCGGACCCTGGCTTTCAATGGCCTGGGCCGCATTACGGCAGATGTTGTTCAAGATGCGGAACATGTGCTCCGGATCAGCGTCCACTCTGAGCGTTTCGTCTATGGCGATACGCCAGTCGATGCCGTCGCGCGGCAGGCCGAGACCTTCTCCGACCTCCTCGACGAGGGTTTTCAGCACGACGAGCTCACGGCGCGGCGCCGCCTCCTCGGCGCGTCCAAATCGCAGCGTGTCGTTGCAGAAGCTGATCGCCCGGTCGAGCGAGGCAATCAGTTTCGGCGCAAACCGCTGAACCGTCGGATCCGGCAACGAGGTCAAACGATCCGAAATGAGCTGAGCACTGGCAAGCATATTGCGCAGATCGTGATTGATCTTGCTGACAGCAAGCCCAAGCTGCGCCAGCCGGCTCTTCTGATGCAGCGTTTGCGCAAGCTGCCGCTGCATACGGGCGAGCTCCCGCTCGGCAATGCCGATCTCGTCGCGCCGGTCCGACGGAACGATGATGCGGCTCACGTCCTCCGGATTCTCGCTGAAAGAGAGCATATTGCGCGTAATGCGCATCATCGGGCGCACGAACAACGCGCTCAGCGCCACATAAACGAGCCCGGCGGCGATGATCGAGATAATGATCGACAGCCCGAGAACGTTTACGCCGTACCGCACCATCGCAGCTCTGAGCGTCGCTTCCGGAAGAACGATCTCGACGAAATCCGTCATTGGCAGTGCGGGGCGCGGCCCCGTGTCGGGATGCCCGCGCACCAGGATCATGCGTCCTGGTGGCGCGAAGAAGACGGCCACAGCATCGGCGATCAGCCCAATTCGGTTCGAAAGCCACCCCAGCATCGTGGATTCGGACGACTCGCGTAGGTCGTACTTTGCGTCGACGACGAACGAGCCGTCGGGCGGAAGCACGAGCTTGCGCATGCCGCCGGCCTTGACTGCAACAGAACGGAGCTGAGCCGTGCTCAACAGCTCGCTTCGTACGCTTTCGGGGATGATGCCGCCGGGGGCCGCGTCTGCGGCCAGCGAGGCCAGACGCGCTGCCGTCAGCCGATCCGTCAGCCACGTGACGCGGAAGTTCGCGACGGACGGCACGAAAATGAGCACCTCCGCCAGCATGACGAACATGGCTGTCAGATAAAGAAGCTTCGACGGCAGGCCGTGCAGCAGCATGTCCGGCGCGGAATGCGCCGGAGCGTCTACGGCCGTTTTGCCGGTGTCATTCGTCGCCCGGCCGCCGATCTTCTCAGGTGGAGCCGAGTCCTGCGGCACTCACGCCTCGACTTGTAAACACCTAGCCCAACTTGGCCAGCAACGACACCGCCTTGCGCACAAAGGGATTGCCGGCCGCAGTGGCATAATAGCGGATGGCGGCGCGTTTGTTTATCTCCGAAAGCGTCGGGTAAGGCGAGACAAGCCCGGTGAAGGCTTTGATCTTCAGCTTCTGCGAAATGGCGAGCGCCCACATCTGGATCAGCTCTCCCGCCTGCTCGCCGACAATGCCCGCGCCGAGAATGCGCCCGCGGTTATTCGTGATCACCTTGACGAAGCCCCGGGTGGCTCGCTCGGTCTGCGCCCTGTCGTTTTCGGAATAGGGCCAGCGCAACACCCGGACTTCGCCTTTGAGGCGGGCTTGCTCCTCGGAAAGTCCGACATAGGCAAGCTCAGGGTCGGTAAATGTCACGCGAGGCAAGCGACTTTCGTCGACTTTCGCGGGCAGACGGAACAAGGCCCGCCGGATGACGATTTCGGCATGATGATTGGCCACGTGCGTGAACTGAGGGCCGCCGGCGCAATCGCCGATGGCAAAAACCCTCCGGTTCGACGTGACGAGGCCCCTGTTCACTTTGACGCCGGACTGCCTGTCATACCTGATCTTGGCAGCTTCCAGATTGAGATCGGCAACGTTCGGGCGCCGGCCCGTGGCGACCAGTAGATGCGTTCCTTGAATGATTTCGCTGGCGTCCCCGGCCTTTGCCGTCACGCGAATATCGCCTTCACGGCCCTCGATCCGCTCGACTGACGTGTGTTCGCGGATTTCCACGCCCTCCTCGCCAAGCGCCTTCATCACGTGCTGCGCAAGCTCCGGATCCTCACGGCCGAGGGCCTTGGCGGATTCGATAACGGTCACCCTGCTCCCGAGCCGCGCGAAGGCCTGCGCCAGCTCCAGCCCGATGGGTCCGGCGCCGATGACGATCAGGTGGGAAACGGGGGAGGTGTTGTCGAAGATTGTTTCATTCGTGAAGCAGGGCACATCATCGATGCCGGGTATCGGCGGCAGCACGGGCGACGAGCCGGTGGCGATCACGAACCGGCGCGCACGGATCTGATGCTCGCCCGCCTGCAGGGTCCGCTTGTTGACGAAGCGACCGGCAGCCTGAATGACCCGAACGCCGAGCGCAGTGAAACGCTCAACCGAATCATTCGGCGCAATTTCGGCGATAACGCCGCGGATGTGATCGCGGATACCCCGCCAGTCGACTTCCGGTGAAACGGACGCGATGCCGAACCGGCCGCTGGTCCGCATGATGTGCGCCCGCCTCGCCGCGGCGAGCAGCGCCTTGGAGGGCACGCAGCCATAGTTGAGGCAATCGCCGCCCATTCTGTGCTTTTCGACGAGCACCACGCTGCGCCCGAACGCGGCCGCCGCCGCCGCGACGGAAAGCCCGCCCGATCCGGCACCAATCACGCACAGGTCGGCGGTTATGACATCGCTCCTGCTGGCCGAAGGTAGAATGGTCCCTGTGCTGCCGGCACCGTCATCACGCTTCAGCATGCCGCTTGCTCCATTTCTTGACCGCTACCGGGATCAGCGCCACGACGCCGAGCAGGACGAACGCGGCGATGAGCTCCGTCGTCACGAGTGCGCTGGCGTCCACATTATATGAGCAATCAGCCTGCTGGTGGGGAGGAGCCTGGGCGAGGCAGGCCCGGTAGATCTGGTTCTGGGATTCGATGACACTGCCAAGTCCCGAGCCGGCCACGGAAAAGGCAAGCGTTCCGGGAATGATGCCGAGGAACGTTGCGATGACGAACCTGCTGAACGGGACGCCGAGCAGTGCCGGAGCCAGATTGACGATGAAGAATGGAAAGATCGGTACGAGGCGCAGGAAGAGCAGGTAGCTCAGCGCATTCTCCTGGAATCCCTTGCGCAGCCTGCCAAGCCACGGGCCGGCCCTGGCCGCCAGCGGCTCCCCGAGCGAGGTCTTCGCAACAAGAAAAATGAGGCTCGCACCGACCGTAGCCGCCAGAATGGTGACCGGGGCCGCAAGCTGCCATCCGAACAGCAGTCCACCAGTGACCGTCATCACCAGGCCACCGGGCAAAGACAGGGCCACCACCGCGATATAGGCACTCATATAAAGTAGCAGAGCGATGACGACGTGGGCGCCGATGAAGCGCACCAGAGCTTCATAGTTCAGCCCGATCGTCTTGAATGTGATGAGCCTGTGCCAGCCCATGCCGTAGGCAAGGCCCATGGCGGCCAGCAGCAGGATGAGCGGAAGCCAGCGGCTGCGATGCAATTTCCCTTGTCCCGGGCTCTGGTTCGTTCATACCGGTTGCGGAGAACGCGAAAACGCCAGAAGCGCGAATTCGGACACTCTGGCCGCAACGGCCCGAAGGTGCGCGCTCCGCCTTGAAAAGGAAACAGGCGATCAATCACACGTGAACCTCGTCGCAAGCATTTGATGAGACGAAGACCCCGAGAGCGTTCGCGCGGTTGCGCCGTAATTGACTTGGGCACCGCCGCCCCCTATAAGCACGCCGGTCCATTTTCGGATCACGAGGGCAGGTGGAACCGTGACCGCTCGGGTGACGCGCACGAGGTGAGCCGTTCGGGCCCTCTCCGCTTGGCCAGCCCCGTGATCGACTGAAATACGGAGAGAGAACGTGAAACGCACCTACCAGCCGAGCCGCCTCGTCCGCAAGCGCCGCCATGGCTTCCGCAAGCGCATGATGACGGCCGGTGGGGCCAAGGTCCTGGCGCGCCGGCGGGCAAAAGGCCGCAAGCGCCTCTCTGCCTGATGAGAAACGCCGCCATCGGCGGCAGGCTGCGGCAGGCCCCGCATTGGGCAGAAGCAGGCCGTGGGGCTGACGACACTCAAGTGCCGATCGGAGTTTCTCCGGGTCAGAGGCGGCCTCCGATGGGGCACGCCCTCGTTGGTGCTCGAGGCAAAGCCGAGACCCGGGCATCACGCGAAAGCCGGCCAGGAAGCGGAAGGGCCCCGGTTCGGCTTCACCGTGAGCAAGAAGGTCGGCAAGGCCGTCGTGCGCAACCGGATCCGACGGCGGCTCAAGGCCGCCACCCGCGAGCTTCTGGACTCCGCACGAGCCGGCTACGATTACGTGATTATCGCGCGGCCGGCTGCTGCCGACCGGCCGTATGCAGACCTGAAGGCCGATCTGGCGCACGCTTTAACGCGCGTGCATCGCGCGGCGGAAGCAAAACGGGCCCGGTAGGCGAAATTTTGCCAGACGCGACCTGCTGCCACTTCCCGTCGGCGCGAAAAACCGGCACACACGCCCTACACAAACAGCCATCGTTCTATCGTTTCGAGGAACACGGCCCCAGTCGAGGCGCCCATGGAACAGCCCGATAACCAGAAGAACCTGCTGATCGCGATCATTTTGTCCATCGCGGTCCTGTTCGGCTGGCAGATGATCTACGGCACACCACAGCCGCAACGGGAGCAGGCAGGCCGACCGGCGCCGACCGAAACGGTTCCGTCACCGGGGGCATCGGGGCCGGATGCTGCCGCACCTGCGGCCCCGGGGACGACGGCACCGTCTACACCTGCGGTCGCACCAACGCGCGAGGCAGCGCTGGCCGCATCTCCCCGGGTGCAGATCGACACGCCGTCCGTGCGCGGCTCCATCGCGCTCAAAGGTGGCCGGATCGACGACGTCGTCCTCAAACGCTACCGGGAAACGGTCGATCCGGACAGCCCGAACATCGTACTGCTCTCACCGGCTGCAGGCCCGAAAGGCTACTTTGCCGAATATGGCTGGGTTGCGCCCAGCGGCATCAACGTGAGCCTGCCCGGCCAGGATACCCTCTGGCAGGTGGAGAAAGGCGGTCCCCTTACCCCGGCCAGCCCGATCACGCTGGTCTGGGACAACCAGCAGGGGCTGATCTTCCGCCGCATGATTTCGGTTGACGACCAGTACATGTTCAAGGTGACGGACACGGTGGAGAACTGGACCGGCGCCGATGTCACGCTCTATCCCTATGCTCGCCTGCACCGGGAAGGCACGCCGGTCGTGCAGGGCTTCTACATCCTGCACGAGGGCCTGATCGGCGTGCTGGGCGAATCCGGATTGCACGAGATCAGCTATTCGGATTCGCTGGAGCCAGATGGCGGAGCGAAGATCAACAATGCCGTTGGCGGCTGGCTCGGGATAACGGACAAGTACTGGGCCGCGACACTCATTCCGAACCAGGACAAGCCGTTCGATGCCCGCATGACGGGCCAGAGCGGCGGCCCCGGGCAGCCCGAATCCTATCAGGCCGACTACATGCTGCCGGCGACCGTTGTGCCGGCGGGCGGGCAGGCGACGGCCGAGGGCATGCTCTTCGCCGGAGCGAAGCAGGTCGGCACGATCCAAGGCTATGCCGATTCGTTCGGCATCAAGCAGTTCGACCTGCTGATCGACTGGGGCTGGTTCTACTTCATCACCAAGCCGCTCTATTACCTCATCAACTGGTTCTATGGACTGCTCGGCAACTTCGGGCTGGCCATCCTTGCGGTGACCGTGCTCGTGAAGGCTGCCTTCTTCCCGCTCGCCAACAAGTCCTACGAGTCGATGGCGAAGATGAAGAAGCTGCAGCCCGAGATGGAGCGCATCCGGGACCGCTTGAAAGACGACAAGATGCGTCAGCAGCAGGAGCTGATGGCGCTCTACCAGAAGGAGAAGATCAACCCGCTTGCGGGCTGTCTGCCAATTCTGGTGCAGATCCCGGTGTTCTTCGCGCTCTACAAGGTGCTGTTCGTCAGCATCGACATGCGGCATGCGCCGTTCTTCGGCTGGATCAGGGATCTCTCGGCGCCCGATCCGACGTCGATCTTCAACCTGTTCGGTCTGCTGCCGTTCGCGGTGCCGGAGTTCCTGCACATCGGCGCCTGGCCCATCCTCATGGGCATCACGATGTGGCTGCAAATGCAGCTCAACCCGCAGCAGCCCGACCCCATCCAGCAGAAGATCTTCAACTGGATGCCGGTGCTGTTCACGTTCCTGCTGGCAGCCTTCCCGGCCGGCCTCGTGATCTACTGGGCGTGGAACAACATCCTGTCGCTCGGCCAACAGTGGCTGATCATGAAGCGGCAGGGTGTCGAGGTGCCGATCGCGGCCAACCTGAAGCGGAATCTGGCGCCAGTCTTCGGGCTCGTCACCGGAAAGAAGACCGGCGGCAATGCGGTGTCAGCGAAGCCCGTTGCCAGGGAGAAGGGGAAAGAGCAGGCCGGTGAGGACGAGAAGGCAGAGGCTGGAGCGGCCGCAGACAGCGCCGCAGCAGCCGAGCCTGACCGAAAGGCTGAACCCAAGCCTCGCAAGGCGAAGCGCTAGGTCACATCGGCCCCGCTTCGCCGAAGGCCCGGATCGAGCTGGAGATGCAAAAGCCACCACGCGATTCAGGCGCTGAGCAACTGGGTAGCGAACCGGCGAGCAGGGAATGGCTCGCCGCGGGGGCCGCCCTGTTCGGCCGCCCCTGGGGCTTCGTGCGCGGCGTGCCTTCGCTGGAATTCCTGCCGGAAGCCGACCGGGCCGAGATCGCCTTTGCGGGACGGTCGAACGTCGGCAAGTCGAGCCTCATCAACGCGCTTGTCGGACAGCACGGACTGGCGCGCACCTCGAACACGCCGGGCCGCACGCAAGAGCTCAACTTTTTCACGACGGCGGATGTGCCGCTCTACCTGGTCGACATGCCGGGCTATGGCTTCGCTCAGGCGCCGAAGCAAAAGGTAAAGGCCTGGATCACACTGGTCCGCGACTACCTGCGCGGCCGGCCGACGCTGAAGCGCGTGTTCGTGCTGATCGATTCACGTCATGGCCTGAAGCCGCCGGATAGCGAGACCATGGAGCTCCTCGACGAGGCGGCGGTTTCCTACCAGATCGTGCTGACCAAGGCGGACAAGCCGAGCCGCAGCGATCTGGAAGGGGTGATTGCCGCAACCCGCGATGCGCTCGCTGCGCACCCGGCAGCCTATCCCGAGGTGATCGTCACCTCGGCCGCGAAGGGCCTCGGCATCGACGTTCTACGGGCCACGATCGCCGAGCTTTGCCTGCCTCAGAACGGTGGCTGAGGCCCGACCTCGATCAGAATACGCCAAGCTGGGTCAGCAGCGCGCCGCCGAGATTCCAAAGTCCCTCGCCGAACTTGGCGAGAATGCCGCCGATCAGTGCGGCCGCGATCCACCCGCCCCATTGAGCCGCCGTGCGCCCGTAGTTGGTGCGGATCTTCACCTCGATGACCTGGTCCGGCAGTGCCGTTTCGGCGGCAAGGCCGTCCGCACCAACCGTCCGCGCCGACACGATGAGTTGCAGCCGCGCGCGACCGCGCCGCTGCGGCGTTACCATCCAGCGCCAGCTTGCGTAGTCGTCCGAGAGCAGACCGAGCGTGTTCTCGATCCACTGTGTTTCCGGAGACGCCGTCTCGATCCAGAAGCCGCCTTCAGGCGCACGCAGCCGTACGGACATGGCTTTGGTGACAACGAGGTCGTGCCGATAGGCGGCACCCGAGCCTTGCAGTCTTTCGGCCAGCCCCGCAACTTCGGCCCTGGCGATGCTGACCTCGACCAGCTCGGGTACACCGACGGTCATCGTGCGCGGGACGTTCTCGACGAGCTGGCCTGCGTAGACGGACGTGCCGGGAGCTTCGTCCCCAGGCGCGCCCCGCCGGCGCACATCAGGTTCAGCGCGCGCAGAAGCAGGCGGCGGCGCACTGGGAGCGCCTTGCGGCGGGTAGGGCATCTGAGACGGCTCGGACCAGGGCGCGCGCATGTGCCGGGAAGGCTCCGCCGGCGGATAGCGCGGCGGTGGCGGAGGCGGCGGATGAGGATGCTCCTGCCGCGGTGGTGCCGTCTGCGGACGAGGCGGGGCAGGTCGCGGACGATTGACCTCCACTCCGGCCGCCTCCGGGCGATAATAGCCATCCGGCGGAGGTGGCCGCGGCCAGTCGAGGGTCGGCCCATGATCGCGAGCTGGGGCATGGGGAGGGACACCCGTACGGCTCGATGGCGCCTCCGGCTGCCGCGCGGGCGCGCCTCGTGTCCTCAAATCTTCCGGCGCACCGGGGCGGAAATCATCCGGACCATGCGGATCAAATCCGCCCGGTGGCTGCGGCGGAGATTGCGGCCGTCCAGGGCCCTGTGGACGAGGGGGTGCAGCCGACCGATCCGGGCCGGGCGGTAATCCGGCCTCATGTTCTGGCGCAGCCATCCCGTCATCGCTTTGGGCGTCGTGCTGCGCGTTCGAGTAGACATCATCGGGCGGGGCGCGATCGTCCTGTCGCGGTTCAGGTTGATGGGCCTCCGGGCGCGCAACACGCCGCGCCGCTACGCCGACAGGACCACTGCCATTCAGCCCCGCGCCAACCCGCCGCCGCGCCGCGGCTAGGATCTCCTCCGTCGTCTGGCCCGATGCCTGCCCGTTCACACCGTGCGCTTCAGCCTCGCTCTCGCGCGGTTGATGCTGCTCTGGCTGCGGCGGTGGCATCGACTGCTGCGGCGAGGGCGGAGGTTCGGTCGCGTCCCCTGAACCGGCCATGGAATGGCTGGTTGCCTGCGGAGGCGGAGCGGCAGATGCAGGCGGTGGCGCCGATGGCGCCGGCTGCGGCTCCGGGCTGCGCGCTGCCGCGCTCGCCTTCTGCAGCGCCTTGATCGCCTCCTCGAACGTCAACCCCTGTTCCCGCAGCATGCTGGCCGCCGGGCTGCGCCCGTCACCAACGATCGCTGCGAGCACGATGGCCCCATTGACCTCCCGCCGCCGGCTCTGTCTCGCCGCCGCCGAGGCATACTCCACGATGCGCAGTAGCTCAGGGGAAGCGACTGGGTCGGATGAATCGCTGTGGGGGAGGCGTTCGTCGATCCCAGCGAGGAAATTCGAAACGTCCGCGTTGAGCCTGTTGAGATCGACTCGACAGGCTTGCAGCACCGCCGACGCATCGCTGTCGGAAACAAGCGCCAGGAGCAGGTGCTCGAGCAGAACTGCCTGATGCGACTGTCCCTTCGCATAGTCGAACGCGCGCGCAAGCGTCGTCGCCAGGCCGCGCGACTTCGGCACCCAGCTCAGAGCTTCGGCGTACGACTGCGTCATTCAAACTCCCTTTCGGCTCGTCCTTCGGACGGGAGCCGCCCCACACCTCAATGGCAGGCAAATCTGCTCGACTCGTGGCGAAGCTTAACTGATCGCGCTCCCCTCTGCACGCTTCCGGGTGGCCGGCCCGTCACGCCGCGCGCAGCAGCCGCGGCGCTGTAGCCCAGGAATGTGAGGGAATTCCGTTGAGGGGCACTGCCGAGCCGCTATAACAGCACTCGCCCGAGGGCAAGGGAAACGACGACATGGCTGGCAGAACTGACAAACCGCAGCTATCTGGCGCGCAGGGCGCCGGGTCGGCTCACTCGAAGGCGCAGATCCTGGCCGAGGCGCTACCCTATCTGCAGCGCTACGACAACCAGACCGTCGTCATCAAGTTCGGCGGCCATGCCATGGGCGATGCCGCGCTGGCCGATGCCTTTGCGCAGGACATCGTCTACCTGAAGCTGTCGGGCGTGAACCCCATCGTCGTGCACGGCGGTGGGCCGCAGATCGCGGCGATGCTCAAGAAGCTCGAGATCAAGTCGGAGTTCGTGAACGGCCTCCGCGTGACGGACAAGCCGACCGTGGAGGTGGTCGAGATGGTGCTCGCCGGCGCCATCAACAAAGAGATCGTCTCGGCCATCAACCGCCAGGGCGGCAAGGCCGTCGGCATCTGCGGCAAGGATGCCAATCTCATGATCGCGCGCCGGATCACGGAGATGCCGGACCCGGAATCGAACATCATGAAGGCCGTCGACATCGGCTATGTGGGTGACCCGGAGGAGGTCAATCCCCATATTGTCGACGTGATCTCGAACTCCGACCTGATCCCCGTGATCGCCCCCGTCGGCGTCAGCCGCGATGGCCATACGCTCAACATCAATGCGGACACGTTCGCCAGCGCATTGGCCGCGAAGATGAAGGCGAAACGCCTGCTGCTGCTAACCGACGTCGAGGGCGTGCTCGACAAGGACAAGAAGCTGATCCCGGAGCTCAGCGTCCCCAAGGCGCGCGAGTTGATCCGCAACGGCACCATCACGGGCGGCATGATCCCGAAGATCGAGGGGTGCATCGAGGTGGTCGAGGCCGGAGTCGAGGCCGTCGTCATCATCGACGGCCGGGTGCCGCACTGCGTTCTGCTCGAGCTGTTCACCGAGCACGGCGTCGGCACCCTGGTCGGAACCTCGGAGGAACCCGCACTGCCATGAGCGCCAAGTCACCCGAAACCATCGGTCAAGTTGCGGCGGCCGGCGCCGCTGCCGCGCGCAGGCGCGGGTTCGACGCGACGACCACCTGGATTTTCGATCTGGACAACACGCTCTATCCGGCGGAGTGCAACCTCTTCGCTCAAGTCGACCGAAGGATGGGCGAATTCATCGCACAGTACCTCGGCGTTCCTTTCGAGTACGCGCGCCACCTGCAGAAGAGCTATTACCGGCAGTATGGGACCACGCTGTGCGGCCTCATGCAGGTGCACAAGCTCGACCCCAAGCCGTTCCTCGACTACGTGCACGACATCGACCTCTCCGTCGTGCCAGAGCATCCGGAGCTGGCGGCGGCCATCGAGAAGCTGCCCGGCCGGCGGCTGATCTTCACCAACGGCTCTCACCGGCATGCGGAGCGCGTGGCGGAAAAACTGGGCGTGCTGCACCTTTTCGAGGACATCTGCGACATCGCCGCCTGCGAGTTCGTACCGAAGCCGAGCGCCGACGCGTTCGATCGGATGGCCCGCCGCCACGGTGTCGAGCCCCAGACGGCAGCCATGTTCGAGGACATGCCGCAGAACCTCGAAGCGCCGCACGCCCTCGGCATGACCACCGTACTCGTCCACTCGAGCTATTACGACCACCCGATCCAGCTCAAGATCCGCCAATGGCGCGAGCCACCCGAGCACGTCCACCACATGACGGAGGATCTGGCGGGTTTCCTGGAGCGGGTTGCGCTGGCGGCTCATGACTGACAGACGGTTGTTGTCCGCTTCTTACCCATTGAGCTCGGCGGTGGCAGCATTCGACCACCGGCATGGTCCCGTTGAACTGTTGAAGGGCCGGACGGAAAACTGGCCCTCGCCCGCATTCTGGGCGAAAATCCGTCTTAGCAGGAGACCTTGATGGACCCTCTGTTGACGAGGCTCGAGGAGGAAACCCGCCGGCGCAGGCGCCGTGCGATCTTCAAGTACAGGCAAGTCCCCGTCCGTCTGCTCGTCCCCAACTTCTTCACCCTGCTCGGGCTTTGCGCAGGCCTGACGGCCATCCGCATGGCCATCGAGGGCCGCTATGAGCTGGCGCTGGCGGCGATCGTGTTCGCGGCCCTGCTCGATGGCGTCGATGGCCGCGTGGCGCGCATGCTGAAAGCCTCGTCCCGCTTTGGTGCCGAGTTCGACAGTCTCGCCGACTTCGTCAACTTCGGTGTCGCGCCCGCCATCGTGCTGTTCACCTGGGGCGCATGGGAAACAGCCGCGATGCGGGGCTTGGCGTGGATCGTGGTCCTGCTGCTGGCCGTCGCCTGCGGCCTCCGGCTTGCGCGCTTCAATGCTGTGCTCGATGTCGAACGGCCGAAGTGGCAGTCGAACTACTTCTCCGGCGTGCCGGCTCCGGCTGGTGCCATCATTGCGCTGCTGCCCGTATATCTGGATCAGCTCGGGCTGCTGCAAATGCGTAGCGGCTGGCCGATCTACTTCGTGCTCGCCTACGCCCTGCTCATTGCCTTCCTGATGGTCAGCACGATCCCAACCTACTCCGGCAAGCTGCTCGGCGAGCGCATCTCGCGCGAGTGGGTGATGCCCATTTTCGTGCTGCTCGGTGCGCTGGTGGCGCTTCTTGTCACCTATCCCTACGCCACGCTCAGCGTCGGCACGATACTCTACCTGGCAGCCATCCCGCTCAGCGTCCGCCGCTACAGCAGCCAGATGCGAGACATGGAGGCAGCGGAGAAGCAGCGGTCCGCTGGCCCGAACGTGCCGAAGCTCGTGATTGAACAGCCCTCGCGCAACGACCGGATGTCGCGCTGAGTTGCATGGAGCAGCGGGAAAGTTCGTGCGTTGACCGGTCTGATCGCGCTACCTAATATTCACCACACGTGCAGAATGGAGTGGCTTGGGCGCGAACACGTCCGCCGCAAATGACGTGATCGACATCCTGATCGTCCTGGCTCTTTTTCTCCTCAACGGCCTCTTCGCGCTCTCGGAGCTGGCGGTCGTTTCCTCCCGGCAGTCGAGACTGAGGGCCCTGGCCGCAGCAGGCCGGCGGGGTGCCAATCGTGCCCTCAGACTGTCCACAAGCCCTGGCCGCTTCCTCTCGACCGTTCAGATCGGCATCACGCTCATCGGAATCGTGAGCGGCGTCTACTCGGGCGAGGCCTTCGGCATGGACGCGGCCGACTACCTGATCGGTGCAGGACTGCCCGCCAGCGCGGCAATCCCCATCGGATACGGCGTCGTCGTCATGCTGATGACCTACTTCTCGGTCATCATCGGAGAGCTGGTGCCGAAGAATCTGGCGTTACGCAACGCTGAAACACTGGCCTGCGCAGTCGCGCCGATCATGATCGTCGTGGCCAAGGCGGCGGCCCCTGTCGTCTGGCTGCTCGATGCCTCGACGCGCCTGGTCTTTCGCACGTTCGGCCTCTCGACCGAGCGCGAGATCCGCGTGACGGATGAGGAGATCAAGGCACTCATTGCTGAGGCCGAGCGCGCCGGCGTTCTCGAAACCGGCGAGCGCGAGATGCTGTCCGGCGTCATGCGGCTTGCCGACCGGACCGTCGTCGGGCTGATGACGCCCCGGACCGAGGTCGACTGGATCGACATCACCGGCTCGCAGGGGGAGATCAAGGAGCGTCTGATCAGCACGCCGCATTCACGATTGCCCGTCGGCGAGGGATCCGTCGACCAGATGATCGGCGTCGTCCAGACGCGTGAGCTGCTGGCCACTATTCTGTCAGGGAAGCCATTCGACGTTCGCGCCCTCGTTCGCAAGGCGCCCATCATTCCGGAGACCACGGACGCGCTGGATGCGCTCGCCACCTTGCGCGACGCCGAGGTGCCGATGGCGCTCATCCACGACGAGTACGGCAATTTCCAGGGGCTCGTGACGCCGGCCGACGTGCTGGAGGCCATCGCGGGAGCATTCCGGTCCGATACCGCTGGCGAGGTCCATGCCGTCGAGCGTGAGGACGGCTCCTGGTTGCTGTCCGGCGCCATGCCCGCCGACGAGATGGCCGATAAGCTCAACATCAAGCTTCCGGACAAGCGCGCCTACGAAACGGTCGCCGGCTTTGTGCTCGCCCACCTGCAGCACCTGCCCGAAACCGGCGAGCATATCGAGACCAACGGCTGGCGCTTCGAGGTCGTCGATCTCGACGGCCGCCGCATCGACAAGATCCTCGCCACCCGCATTCTCCGCAGCCGGCGCAGTGCGCTGGCGTGATTTCGCGGAGCCCGGCCGGTCGAAATCCCCTCTCCCCGCGTGCGGGGAGAGGGTCGAGTGACAGGCAGCACTATTTCGCGAGGCCCATCAGCTTCATCGTTTCGCCGATCTCGGCGTTATCGCGCTTCATGAACTCGGCGAAGCCGTCGGCGTTGGCCCACAGGGTCTCGAAACCACGATCGGCCATGAACTTCTTGTAGCCTTCGCTGTCGTAGATCTTCTTGAACAGCTCCTCGTAGCGCTTGGCAATGTCCTCAGGCAGGCCCTTCGGCCCGACCATTCCGCGCCACACCCCCTTGGTCCACGTCGACCCGGTTGCCTCCTTGAGTGTCGGCACGTTCGGGAACACCGCCGAGCGCTCGTCCGCCATCAGAGCAAGGCTGCGGACACGCCCGGCATCCATCAGCGCACGTGCCTCCGGCAGCGAGCACGAAACCAGGTCCACGCCACCCGCCGCCAGATCGGTCATGGCGGTCGCCGCTCCCGTGCTCGGAACCCACTGCGTGGCGTTGGGGTCGACGCCCAGCGAGTGAAGCATGCCGGCGAGCGCCAGATGCCAGCTTCCGCCCTGGCTCGTTCCTGACGACTTGAACTTGCCCGGGTTCGCCTTGATCGCGTCCACGAGCTCGTTGATCGTCTTGAATTCCGAATCGGTCTGCACGTGGATGGCGGCGGGATCGGCGTTCATGAGCGCCAGCGGCGTGTAGGACTCGTGCGTGAGGTCCGTCAGCCCCATCCAGTGCATCATGTTGATTTCGAGGGTGATCAAGCCGATGGTGTAGCCATCGGGCTGCGCTGTCGCGATGGCGGAGTGGCCGACGACACCGTTACCGCCCGTCCGATTGATGACGTTCACCGGCTGGCCGAGCTCCTCCTGCAGGACGGCGCCGATATACCGGGCTACAGCGTCAGTGCCGCCACCTGCGGCCCACGGCACGATAATCGTAATCGGCCGGTCCGGGAACGCGGCCCCGGCCTGGCCTGCCAGGCCGAACATCAGTGCGGTCGCGCACATCGCCGACCGCAGCCATTTCCATGAAATCATCAGCATTCTCCCGATTTCCTCCCCAACGTTGGCTCACGGCGCTAGCTGGTCGAGTTCCGCAGCCCTGAACCGCTGCCCTGGTCACGGCAGCCAAAGGAGAATAGCCGGACGCGTGCTGATTGGTTGTCACAGAACTTTTGCCGCCGCTTCATGTCCGGCTTGGGCCTGCCTTGTTCCGAGGTCGAAATCGCGCCCTCAAGCAACTGCGGCGGCATATTCGTACGCGAGCCACGGACGGGAGCGCCCCAGCTTCTCGACCAGGAAGTCGATGAAGCATCGGACGCGCACCGACGTGTGACGTGCACCGAAGAACACGGCGTAGACGCCCTGAAGCTCACCGGCATGGAAGTCTTCGAGCAACGGGACCAGACGGCCCTGGCGCACGTTCTCTCCCACCTGAAACCAGCCCAGCCGGGCTATTCCGGCGCCGGCCACCGCCATATGCCGTAGCGTTTCGCCGTTGTCGCCATGAAAGTTTCCCTTGACGGCAACGGGACGGACACTTCCGTCGATCATGAACGGCCATTCGTTCAGGGTCGATCGCAGGTTGTACATCAGGCAATTGTGGGACAGCAGGTCCCCGGGATGGCGGGGGATGCCGTTCCTCTCGAGATAGGCGGGCGAAGCAACGACGACCCGCCGGCTTTCGCAGATCTTGCGTGCCATCAGCGAGCTGTCCTGCAGGGGACCCACTCGGATCGCGACCTCCGCCTGTTCCTCGACGAGGTCGATAACCTTGTCACTCAAGGACACGTCCAGCTCGATATGCGGGAACCTGTTCAGAAATTCCGGCAGAAGTGGAAGTATTCGATGTATGCCGATCCCGATGGTGGAGTTGACCCGCAGGCGTCCCTGAGGTTGTACCAAATGCTGGGTGACGGCGTGCTCGGCCTCCTCGATGTCGGTGACGATCTTCACGCAGCGATTGTAGTAAAGCTCGCCTTCCGGTGTCAGCCGGAACTGCCGCGTCGAGCGATCGATAAGCCGCACGCCGAGCTGGCTCTCGATGCGCGACATGAGCTTGCTCACGGCTGAAGGGGACAGCTTCATGGCGCGGGCCGCCGCAGAGAAGCTTCCGGCGCTGACCACCCGCACGAAAGCCTCCATGCGCCCGGCCCGGTCGTGCTCCCTTTCCGTGTAGCGCGGTCCGCTTCGATGAATTCTTTTCACGGCCCCTATTCCCGTATTGTCACTGGCATCAACTCCTCGCCTTCAGCAGACTGCCGTCCTCAAGGAGCGGAATGGATAAATCTGCGCGATAGCAGGAAGGACAGGCCGATCGATGAAGATTTTCGTTACAGGAGCGACCGGCTATATCGGCGGATCCGTTGCCACACGTCTGCTGGCCGACGGACATCATGTCATCGGGCTTGCGCGCAGCGACGAGGCTGCCGCCAGCCTCGAGCAACGCGGGATCGAACCGGTCAGGGGCACTCTCAACGATTATGGCCCCCTGCAGCAGGTGGCCCGGTCGGTCGATGCTGTCATCAACGCGGCGCAAGCGGATAACCCTTTCGTGGTGCTGGCCATTCTGCCGCAGCTCAGCGGCACGGGGAAGGTTTTCATTCAGACCAGCGGCTCGAGCGTCGTCAGCACCTACGATCAGGGCGAGTACGTCGATCGCGTTTACCATGAGGACACGCCGATCAACCCGATGCCGGAGAAGGCAACGCGGGCTGCCATCGACGAGCAGGTGCTCAGGGCAGCGCTCGACGGCGTGCGCTCGGTCGTGATCCGCCCGTCGCTCATCTACGGCCGCGGCATCGGGGTGAACTCGAGCAGCGTCCAGATCCCGAAGCTCATCGAGCAGGCTCAGAAAGGTGTCGCCCGGCACATCGGGCGGGGACTCAACGTCTGGTCCAATGTTCACATTTCGGATGTCGCCGAACTCTACGCGCTCGCCCTGGAGCATGCGCCAGCGGGCTCGCTGTTCTATGCCGAGAACGGCGAGGAATCGATGAAGACGGCCGTCGAAGCCATCAGCCGCATGCTCGGCCTCGGCGGACACACCGAAGACTGGCCGATCGAGGACGCGGCGGCCACGCTCGGGCCCGGTGCGCATCTGACGTTCGGGTCCAACAGCCGGGTGCGGGCGCTGAAGGCGCGCAAGATTCTCGGCTGGCACCCCAAGGGTCCCCCGCTTCTGCAGGAGATCGAGCAAGGTACCTACAAAGAGCTCTACGGCCGCTGATAGCGTGCAGCGACCAAACCAAGAAACGACAGGAGCGACAATGCCGGCTTACGTGATCGTGGATCTCCAGGAGCTGATCGATGCGGAAAAGCTGAATGCCTACCGTCCCCACGGCGCCGCGGCGGTCGAGAAGTATGGCGGGCGCTATATCGCGCGCGGTGGCGAGACAGCCAGCCTTGAAGGGGGCTGGACATCGCAACGGATCGCCATCCTCGAGTTCGAAACGCTGGAACAGGCGCGCGCCTGGTACGATTCTCCCGAGTACACCGCTGCGAGAAAAGTCCGGGAAGGCGCTTCGCGGACCCGTATTCTCGCCGTGGACGGTGTTGCGTAACGACCGCCTGCGGCGAGGATCGATCAGTCCATTTTTGCGGACCTTAAGCGCCCCGTCAGCAGACTATGGACGGCGGGGCGCCGTTTTTGTCATTTCGTCTCTTCCGGGGCACGACGATAGACGTCGTCCGCCCGCACGATGTCGTCCTCGCCGAAATAGCTGCCGATCTGCACTTCGATGAGCTGGAGCGGCACCTTGCCCGGGTTCTCGAGGCGGTGCCATTGCGTGGCCGTGATATAGACGCTCTCGTTCTCACGGACGAGCTTTTCGCGCTCGCCGATCGTCACCTTGGCCGTGCCGTGCACGACGACCCAGTGCTCCGAGCGATGATGATGCATTTGCATCGAGAGCTTGCCGCCCGGCATGACGTGCAGCAGCTTCACCTGGAAGCGCGGGCCCAGTGACAGCGTTTCGAAAAAACCCCAGGGCCGATAGCTCCGCAGGTGCTGCTCGTGCTCCTTCCGGTTGCTGAGCTTCAATTGCGCGACGATCTTGGAGACGTCCTGCGCGCGCGACTTGTCGGCCACCAGCAGGGCATCCGGCGTATCGACGATGACGAGGTTCTCCACCCCAAGCGCGGAGACGAGGGCCCTTTCGCTGTGGACGTAGCAGCCGGACGACTCCTCCAGCACCGCGTCGCCATGGCTCACGTAGTTGCCGTGCTCGTCATGGGGTGCGATGTCCCACAATGATGACCAGGAGCCCACGTCGTTCCAGCCGATATCGACCGGCACCATCGCTGCCGCCGCCGTTTTCTCCATCACGGCGTAGTCGACCGAAATGTTCGGGCATTGTGCGAAGGCATCCCGGTTCAGCCGCAGGAAACCGATGTCCGTTTCGGCCCGGTCGAGCGCCAGCTGCGCGAACTCCAGGATGTCGGGGGCAAGCCGCTGCAGCTCATCTAGAAAAGTCCTCGCGCTGAGCACGAAGATGCCGCTGTTCCAGAAATAGTGCCCGTCATCCAGATAATGCTGCGCCGTGTCCGCGTCCGGCTTCTCTGCGAATGCCTCGACCCGGTAGGCGCTCCCGCCGAAGTCCTGAAGTGCCTGGCCGCGCCGGATATAGCCATAACCCGTATGCGCACTCGCCGGCTTGATCCCGAACATCACCAGCCGGCCGCCCGCAGCGATGTTTCCGGCGAGCTGGACCGCCTGCAGGAAACCCGATTCGTCGGCAATGACGTGGTCCGACGGCATGACGACGATGATGCCGGCCGGATCCTCGCGCGCGACGCTCAGCGCGCCGACAGCAATGGCAGCGGCCGTGTTCCGCGCCACCGGCTCGAGGATGATGGCCCGCGCCTCGATTTTGCAGGTCTCGAGGTTCTCCTTGACCAGAAACCGGTGATCCGCGTTGCACAACACGGTCGGCGGCTTGAAGCCCGCGTCCGGCTGCAACCGCCGCAGCGTCGCGCCGAGAAGGCTGGTTTCCCGTCCATTGAAGCGGATGAACTGCTTCGGATACATGGCCCGGGAGAGTGGCCATAAGCGGGTTCCGGACCCACCGGACAGTACGACGGGATAAAGGCTGCCCATGCACGTGCCTCGCAAGAGCACGCGGCCGAATGAACGGTCCGCGATCCTCTACTTTCGAGCGAGTCTATCCCCTGACGGAGAGGCAGACCAGCGCAGTCCCATGCTCCGTCCGTGGACAAGCATGGGTCGCTGACCTGGACGTCCTGCCTTCTACGGTTCTCAGCGCGTTGAATTGGAGCGCATGAGCCGTTCACGCAGCGAGCGGAGAGCTTCGGCTGCCTGCTGCGAGGCGTCGGCAGCCGGATTGGCAGCTCCGTTGCGTGCGGGCGGCGGAGCCGATCGCAATGGCCCGGCTTCGGGCCTGAGCACCTCGCGCCGCGGGCCGCCGTGTGCGCCGTAGCCCGCTGCGGATGGCTGGGCCGGGGCCCCTCTCGGCACCGGATCCGGTGGAGCATGGTTTCGGCTGCCGTAAGCGTCGGCCGACGCAGCGACAGGCGCCGGATCGTCTCGCTGCTCAACGCCAGCGTTCGTCTCGTGCGCTTCAACCGCAACCGCATGCAAATGATCAGCGCTCGCGCCGCAAGACCGCCAGCGCTCCACGATCATGTCGAGGAAACCTTCGTCGCCCACCGACGTCTGCCACTTTTCGCTGAACCGCGCCGTGGAGCTGCGCGGCAGGGCTGAACGTGGCAGCTCGTCGAACTTGATGCGCACGGGCAGGCTGACGCCGTCGCCGAATGCTATCGCCTCGCGCTGGCCAAGGGCGGGCAGGAAATCGAGCAGGCCCGAGCCCGTGTCCGACACAGCGGAGGTGACGATCTGCTGGTCGCGATCGTTCGACATTCTGAGCGCAAAAACGGTGTTGCACTGGGACAGGATGGTCGGGTCGATCTCCGCCGGCCGCTGCGTGACGATGCACAGCGAGGCGCCGTACTTGCGCCCCTCCTTCGCAATCTTCGCAATCGCCCGCTTGCACGGCTCGAAGCCGACGTTGGGGTTGGCCGGCACGTAGCGGTGCGCCTCCTCGCAGACGAGCGTCACCGGCACCTGCCCCTCGCTCCACAACGCGAAATCGAAGGTCATCCGGCAGAGCACCGAGACGACGACGTTGACGACCTCGGTCGGAACGCCGGTCAGCTCGAGAATGGTGATCGGCTTGTTGTTGACCGGCACGCGGAAAATCTGGCCGAGGATCTGCGCCATGCCGTCGTAGACGGTCAGCGATCCGAACATGAAGGCGTAGCGCGCATCCTGGCTGATGGTGTCGATGCGCGTCTTGATCTGGCGGTAGGGGTGCAGGTCGCGCTTATTCTCGAGCTTGCCCATGCGCTCGTCGATAAGCGCCGTCAGGTCGGAAATGCGGTAAGGCACCGGCGTGTCGACGGTGAAACGGCCCGGATCGAGGACACCGCGCCGAAGTGCCTGGATCTCCTTCGCCCGCCCCATGGCATAACGCGCCTTGGCGATGGGGATCAGCTCCTGCAGGATCTCCACCTCGGCCTTGCGCCCCTCCGGATCGCCGATCAGGACCTCGATCGCCTCCTCGAAGGTGAGCAACCAGAACGGAAGCTGGAGATTGCGCGGCGAGAGCACCTCGGCCCATTCGGTGAACGCCGTCGCGTACTCGTTGTGCGGATCGAGGAGCACGATGTGTGCCGCCGGGTTTTTCTGCAGGATGGCCCGCAGGATCAGCGCCGTGGTGCAGGACTTGCCTGTGCCGGTCGTTCCCAGGATGGCGAAGTGCTTGCCCAGCAGATCATCGACCCTGACCATCGCGGCGATGCCGGGGTCCTGGCGCAGCGAGCCGACCCGGACAGTGCCGTCGCGGTCGCCGCAGAACGCCATTTCCAGCTCCGCGCGCGAGGCCACGCGCACGCGATCGCCGAGGGCCGGATAGATCGTGACGCCCCGGTTGAACGAGGCCGGATCGCCGCTCGCGTTTTTCCACAACTCACCGACGAGGCCGAGCTCGGCGATCCACAGCTCAGTATCGCCTTCCCGCTGGGCCGGCACCGGCACGCTCAGTGCGGAGACGATCGCCAGAACTGACGTGTTAGCCTGCTCGACCACCAGCAGAGTGCCCATCTCCGGGCGATGCTCGGGGCCGCGACGGGTCGGGTCCTGCGCCGAGTCGAGCAGCACCACCGCTTTCGACCCATTGACGGACACGATGCGTCCGATCGAAGGGTCCTTCGTCCAGATCTGCCCGTTCTGGTCGGCCGTACTCACCTGCATAGTGCCCCCTGACACACCTTACATTCTGGCGCCAAGCACTGCCTCTCGCGCCTCGGCGATCGAAACCTGATGCCGTGACGGCAGTCTCACCGCCACCTCGGTGCCTTTAGTCTTCACGCTGCGGATTTCGATCCGGCCGCCGTGCAGTTCCACAAGGGCGCGAGCGATCGGCAAACCGAGGCCTGTCCCCTCGCGCCAGCGTGAGCGCGTTCCGTCGACCTGGCCGAACGGCATGAGTGCAATACGGATCTCGTCGTCACTCATTCCCACGCCGGTGTCGCGCACGAGCAGAAGGGCGCCGCCATCGGGAAGCCGGACGGCCTCGACCATGACGAGACCACCTTCGCGGGTGAACTTGATCGCATTGCTGACGAGATTGGAAACAATCCGCCGGATCTTCACCGCATCGCCGCGGATCGGCTGCAGCGAGGGATCAATGCGGCAATCGAGCTGCACGCCGGCTTCCTGGGCGGCCATCTGGAACCCCGGCAGCGTGATCTTCAGCACCTCGCCGAGGCTCAGCTCCTGGCTGTCCAGCGTGTACTTGCCGCTCTGGATCTTGGAGATGTCGAGAATGTCGTTGATGATCGACAGCAGATGGCCGGCTGCGTCCTGGATCAGGTTCGCGTAATCGACGATGTCCTCGTCCTTCAGCCGGCGCTGGTGATGCTCCGAAAGCAGCCTGGAAAAGCCGATGACCGTGTTGAGCGGCGTGCGCAGCTCATGGCTCATGTTGGCGATGAACTCGGATTTGACCCGGTTCGCGAGTTCCGTCTCGATCCGCGCTGCACGCTCGGCGAGCAGGGCCCGCTGCCTCAGAATGCCATTGCCGAGCATGGCCGAGTACTGGCTCAGCAGGGTATTGGACTTGCTCGCCTCGAGCGCATCGATCAACATGAACGGTCACAAACGCTTTTACGCTTCTATGACGATAAGGTAGAGGGCACTTTTTAAAGCCGGAGTTAATTGCGGCACGCGAGAC
>JAWLCO010000041.1:0-30920 GCA_041687075.1 Hyphomicrobiaceae bacterium
AGCGGCCGCGGCGCGGCCGGTTGAGGCGCGGGCTGTTGCGGTCGTGCCGCCACCTTGGGCTCCGATTTCGCTGAGGGTTCCTCAGCTCGCCGCCGAGAGCTGTCAGTGTTCAGGGCTGCGTCGACTTTCGCAGATACGTGGGCCGCCTTGGCCGTGGTGATTTCGATGAGTTGGGCCGAGGCCGTCTTCAGCTTGTCCAGCCTGGCGAGACAGGTCTGCCGGTCAATCGCGCTTTCGTCGCCGAGCACGTCGAGCTCCAACAGCAGTTGGCTCGCCTGCTGATCCAGCGCTCTCGTCTCGTCATCCTGAAGAAATGCGGCGGCCTTTGCCGTCTGCTCGGCCTCGGACCAGCCGCGCTGCTCGCCGAGCTGGCGAAGTTTCGCCTGCAGCTCCGGTTGATGCGCGGCGTTCAGCTTCCGCAGGGTTGCAGCCGTGGAGTCGATGAGCCGGGAGACATCGCTCTTCGTGCAGGACTGAGCGGCAGCCGGCGCCAACCCCGCCAGCATCAGTGCCGCCAATGCGATCAGCCATGACGTCAGCCGCAGAAAGGTGCAAGGCATGAGCGTTCCCTGTCGATGCTTTCTGCTCATTCAGCAATACCAGTTCCAAGGACGAGAGCGCCGGTTAACCCGGCCTTAGGCATACGACCCTGATGGCCGTCGCCGCAACCGGAGGTAGCGTTATCATCGGCCTGATTATCACAGGCATATGGAGGCATGATGATGGCCCAGTGCTGGCTTGCGGCGATACTGATGATCCTGCTCCTTGTCCCGTTCCCCGCGTCCGCCGAGCTCACCGGCCTCGACCGGATACACGCCCAGGCCCGCGTCGGCAGCAAGGTCTGCATGACCGAGCACGAGCATTACGGCGAAGGCAACATGCCTACAAGGCGCGCTGCGGAGCGGCTCGCAATTCGCTCGTGGAGTGGGTTCACGGCCTTTGAATACGGCAGGCCGTGGGGCAGTTACAGGCTCGCCGCCGGAAAGAGAATGGAGTGCTCGCAGTCCAGCGGTCGCTGGCTGTGCAAGACGTGGGCGCGGCCCTGCCGGCCTGCCCATCTCCGCCCCACCCGCCGCCGCTGAGCATCAACCTCCCGAACAGCGCATTCCACCGCGCACCTCGTCATTCCGCCGCCATCCGCAGGCCGGGAGCGCGCTGGCTGATGCGCTGCCGGACGAGATCGATATGGCCGCGCAGGTCATAGAACTGGTCGGAAAAGCCGAGCGGCACGCGGATGCGCTGCACCCGGGCGTCGATGCGCTCGAGCTCTGCCTGTTGGGCGGCGAAATCGGCCGGAGTGCGCGCAACATCGAGGCTCCTCTCTATCGCCTTGAGCTGGCGATACCAGTAGAGCAGCCGGCGCCGCATGCTCCACCTGTAGATCACCGGCAGGGCCTTGATGAGCGGGACGAGAACGGTCAGCACGGGAATGATCAGCAGCAGCGTCTCGAGTCCGTGCGCGTTGCCGAATGCGGTGAACGAGAACGGCAGTCCGAGCCGGCTATTGAGCGGGGCCAGCACGCCCAGCAGGAACGGCAGGCCCCCGGCCTTGTAGACCTGGCGCGCATCCGGCGCCACCTCGAACTCGGGATCGTTGGGCGAGGGAAATTCACCGGGCTGGAAGAACAGCACCGGGTCGCCCGCCTTGTCGAATCCGGGCCGCGGGCTCTGGATCACGGCATGGGTGAGCAGGCTGACGAGGGTCGGGTGCATGTCCGCGCGGATGACGAGTGCAGCCGACGTTGAAAGCAGCGTGATGTCTGCGGACGGGATCAGCGGGTCGAACTCGACGCCGCCGCGGCGCAATACGACCTTGCTCAACGCCGGAAAGCGGTTGGTGTAAGCAGCGGCTTCGGCCTCGAAATTCATCAGCCGAATGTTTGGCACCCGCAGCAGCTTCTGGACCTTCTCGCCATCGGCCGGCAGGATGAACAAGGCAGCATCGGCTTCGCCGTTCAGCAGAGGGGCGGCGTCCTCTGGAAGGCCCTCGCGGATCAGGGTCGCGTTCTCGGCATCAACGCCGTTGGCCTTGAGGAGCTGTCGCACGACGCGCGAAGCGCCGCTGCCGCGCGTGCCGATCAGGATCCTGCGCCCTTCCAGCTCACGCAGGCTCTCGATGGGCAGCGACCCGCGGGTGAACACCCAGATCGGCTCATGAAACATCCGGCCGATGGAGCGCAGCTTGCCCAGCTCCCGTTCGTGCCAGTCGCGAGCGCGCTCGCTGGCAAGCCGCCCCTGCAGGCTGCCCACCAGCCCGCCCTTCACGAAGCCGGCATCCAGGCCGGAGTCCTTGTCGAGAAGAGCGCGCAGGGTTGCGAAGCCTTCCGAGGTCTGCCGCAGCTCGAGCTTCACCCCGTTTCGCGCAAGCTCCTGGCGGTAGCTTTCCGCGAGCTCGTGATAGGTGCCGGCCGAACCGCCCGTGGCCAGCACGATCCGCCCTTGGGGAACGGGCTCGATCACACGCATGAGCGCCCAGACGGCGCCGAACACCGCGGTCAAAGCGAAGAGAACGATGACGGACCATCGGGCCAGGATGAGTGCCATGATGCCCCCCAAGCTGCACGCGCAGCGGCGGACCCTTCCGGCGGAAGTCGTCAGGTCACGTCGCGATGCCGACTATAGCGCAGCGCCAGAGGCCTGCCATCAGCGCTCTTCAGCAATCGAATCGGCGCAATGCTGAGAAGCCTCCCGGCTGGAACCATGCTACTTTCGTCTGAGCAACTCGCGGCGGCCGGTGACCTTGTGATGTTGACGCTGTCTCTTCTTCGCCATGGCAAGTCGTCCCGGGACGACACGGACCTCGACGATCATGAGCGGCCTCTCGCCGACCGTGGCAGGCGTGCCGCGGCATCCATGGGCGCCTACATCGCCGGCCACGGCCTCGCGCCCGATCTCGTCATCTGTTCGAGCGCGCTGCGCGCCCGGGAGACGCTGGATATCCTGCTATCGCAGCTCGCTCCACCAGAACCGCAAACCGTCATAGAGCCCGTGCTCTACATGGCATCCGCGTCGCTCATGATGCAGGTGGTCCGCCAGACGGCCCCCGGTGTGCGCCATCTCCTGATCGTTGCCCACAACCCTGGCCTGCACGGACTCGCGCTGGATCTCACGGGCAGCGGCCTCCGCCGCGACATCGCGTCCATGGCCGTCAAATTTCCGACCTGCGCCCTTGCGGTGCTGGCATTCGAGACGGACAACTGGGAAGACGTCCGCCCGGCTGCGGGGCGCCTCGACCGGTTCGTCCCGGCACGCAGCCTCGCTTGACGTGCTCGGCCCGCGTCCCCTACACGTTCAGCATGCTCGTCCTCATCGATAACTACGACAGCTTCACCTACAATCTCGTCCACTTCCTGGGCGAGCTCGGTGCGGCATGCGAGGTCCACCGCAACGACAGGATTTCGGTCGATGAGGTTCTTCGGCTCAAGCCGAAGGCCATAGTGCTGTCGCCCGGCCCATGCACGCCGAACGAAGCTGGCATCTGCCTCGACCTGATCGCGGCTGCAGCCAAGGCGAATGTTCCGATGCTTGGCGTCTGCCTCGGCCATCAGGCGATCGGGCAGGCGTTCGGCGCGAAGGTGGTGCGGGCGCCGCTGCCGATGCACGGCAAGCTGTCCGCCGTCCGCCATACCGGAAACGGCGTGTTCGATGGGCTGCCGAAGCGTTTCGAGGTCACGCGCTATCACTCGCTGATGCTGGAGCGGGCGACCTTGCCATCCTGCCTCGAAGTCACGGCCGAGACGAGCGAGGGTATCATCATGGGCCTGCAGCACACGTCACACCCGATGCATGGCGTCCAGTTCCATCCTGAAAGCATTGCATCGGAATGCGGGCACGATCTGCTCGCCAACTTCCTGAAGATCGCCGGCCTCAGTCCTCGATGGCGCAACGTGCGCTCATCCCCGAAGGCCGCTTGATTCTTCCGAAGCTTGACAAGCAGAGTGCATGAGATGCCCGAGAACCAATTGAGGCAGTTGATCCACAAGGTTGCAACCGGAGCCACGCTCGAGTCCGGCGAGATCCGTTCGGCGCTGGAGACCATGACGGCGGGCCTCGCCTCCCCGGCCCAGATGGGCGCCTTCCTGATGGCGCTGCGCGTGCGCGGCGAAACCGTCGACGAGATCACGGGTGCCGCCGAGCTGATGCGCTCGAAGATGACGCCCGTCGAGGCTCCGCCGGATACGGTGGATATCGTCGGCACGGGCGGCGATGGTCACGGCACGTACAATGTCTCCACCTGTGCATCGCTTGTGGCAGCAGGCGCCGGGGTGCGCATCGGCAAGCACGGCAATCGCGCCGTTTCCTCGGTCTCGGGTGCCTCCGACGTGCTGGCCGCCCTCGGCGTGAAGCTCGACGTGCCGCCGCCAACCATCACGGATTGCATCGTCAAGGCCGGCGTCGGCTTCATGTGGGCACCCATGCACCATGCCGCCATGAAGCACTGGGCCCCGGTCCGGGCCGAGCTCGGCATCCGCAACATCTTCAACCTGCTGGGGCCCATTTCCAACCCCGCCGGGGTGCGCCGCCAGGTGGTGGGCGTGTTCGCCGCTCAGTGGGTCGAGCCGATCGCGCACGTGCTGAAGAACCTCGGCTCGCAGCACGTCTGGGTCGTGCATGGCCACGACGGGCTGGACGAGTTGACGACGACGGGCTCGACCGAGGTCGCCGAGCTCAAGGACGGCAAGATCAGGGTCTTCGAGGTGACGCCGGCCGATGCCGGCCTCGCGCCGGCGAAGTTGACCGACTTGAAAGGCGGGAACGCCGAGGTCAATGCGGCCGCCATTCGCGATGTGCTCGCGGGCAAGCCCGGGCCATTCCGGGACGTCGTGCTTCTCAATGCAGCCGCAGCGCTGATCGTTGGCGGCAAGGCTGAGACGCTGCTTGAGGGCGTAGAGCTTGCGGCCCGTTCGATCGACAGCGGTGCCGCCCAGCGATCGCTCGACCGCCTGATCGCCATCAGCAACGGGCGGGAATGACTGCAGGGCGATGACGGACATCCTCGACAGGATCACCCGCTATAAGCTCGAGGAGATCCGGGCCGCCAGGGCCAGCCGCCCGCTCGCCGAGATCGAGGCCGCAGCGCGTGCTGCGGCCCCGGTGCGCTCCTTCGCGGGCTCTATCGAGACGGCCCTTGCCGCGGGCCGTTTCGCGCTCATCGCCGAGATCAAAAAGGCCAGTCCGTCAAAAGGGCTGATCCGTGCCGACTTCGCGCCGCCGGAGCTGGCCCGTGCCTACGAGGCCGGCGGGGCGGCGTGCCTTTCGGTGCTGACCGACGGCCCATCCTTCCAGGGTGCTCCTGCCTATCTCACGGAGGCCCGCGCGGCCACGCAGCTCCCGGCCCTGCGCAAGGACTTCATGATCGATCCCTACCAGGTGGCCGAAGCCCGCGCCTGGGGCGCCGACTGCATCCTGATCATCCTGGCGCAGGTCGACGATGCCACGGCACAGGACCTTGCCAGGGCCGCCCGGGAATGGGGCATGGACGCGATCGCCGAGGTTCACGAGGAGGCGGAGCTGGAGCGCGCACTGAGCCTCGACTGCCGCCTCATCGGCATCAACAACCGCAACCTGAAAACCTTCGAGACCACGCTGGCGACCACCGAACGGTTGGCGCCGATGGTGCCCAAGGACCGCATCGTCATCGGCGAAAGCGGCATCTTCACTCATGCCGACCTCACCAGGCTTGCCGAAGTGGGCGTCAGGACGTTTCTCGTTGGTGAGAGCCTGATGCGCCAGGCTGATGTGACCGCAGCCACGCGCACGCTGCTGGGCCTAGATGAGAGGCCCCGAGAGAGGACGTCATGAGCCGCAGCCCGCTCACGCACCTCAACGAGAGGGGCGAGGCGCGCATGGTCGACGTGTCGGACAAGGCCGTGACGCATCGCACCGCCCGCGCAGAGGGCTTCGTGTCCATGCAGCCGGAGACTCTGGCGCTGGTCGAGACAGGCCAGGCCAAGAAGGGAGACGTGCTGGCGACGGCGCGGATCGCCGGCATCATGGCGGCGAAGAGGACACACGAGCTGATCCCGCTCTGCCATCCGCTGCCGATCACCAAGGCGACGGTCGATTTCGAGCACTCGCGCGAGCCAAACGGCATCCGGGTCACGGCGGAGGTGAAGGTCACCGGCCAGACGGGCGTCGAGATGGAGGCGCTGACGGCCGTTTCCGTCGCCTGCCTCACGATCTACGACATGCTGAAGGCGGCCGATAAGGGCATGAGCTTTTCCGGCATCCGTCTCCTGGAGAAGGCCGGCGGCCGCTCGGGGCATTATCGGGCCGACGATCCGCAGGGGAGTTGATGCTGATGGCGCTGTCGGTCGCAGAGGCACTGGAGAAGATCCTCGCGGATGTGGCCCCGACGCCGCCGGAAATGGTGCCGATCGAGCAAGCCGCCAGCCGCATCCTCGCCGAGCCGCTCACCGCCCGCCTGACACAGCCGCCTTTCGACGCGTCCGCCATGGACGGATATGCCGTCCGCGGCGCCGATGTTGCGCAGTTGCCGGCAACGCTCAAGGTGATCGGGCAGGCTGCAGCGGGCCATCCTTTCGCAGGCCAGGTGGAGACCGGCGAGGCCGTCCGCATTTTCACGGGCGCGCCAATCCCGCAAGGCGCCGACGCCATCGTCATCCAGGAGAACACGACCCACTCGGACGGCACCGTCGAGGTGCGCGAGGGCCGGCCCGACCCCGCCCATATCCGCCCGCGCGGCTTCGACTTCCGTGAATCGGACGTGCTGCTCGGTGCTGGCCGCCGGCTCGGTCCGCGGGAAGTGACGCTTGCCGCCGCCGCCGGCTACGGCGAGCTGCCCGTTCGCCGGAGGCCGCGCGTTGCCATTCTGGCGACGGGAGATGAACTGGTGCCGCCCGGGACGCAACCGGGCCCCGGCCAAATCATCTCCTCCAACCCGCTCGGCGTCGCAGCGCTGCTGAGGCAGGCAGGCGCTGAAGCGACGCTGCTCGGGATTGCGCGAGACAACCGCGACAGCCTCGTTCAGCACATCGAGGCCGCGCGAGAGGCGGACGTCCTCGTCACCATCGGTGGGGCATCCGTTGGCGAGCACGATCTCGTCGGCCCTGTGCTGAAGAGCGTCGGCATGGAGCTGGCGTTCTGGAAAATCAACATGCGGCCAGGCAAACCCCTGCTCCATGGCCGTCTCGGCCAGCAGCGGGTCATCGGGCTGCCCGGCAATCCCGTCTCGGCGCTGATCTGCAGCCGTGTATTCCTCGTGCCGCTCGTGCGCGCCCTTCTCGGTCTGCCCCACGAGGACGCCGCCAGCATCACCGCAGCGCTCGCCGAGCCCGTGGAGGCGAACGGCCCACGCCAGCACTACATGCGCGCCATTCTCGACCGGGGTCCGGATGGCCGTCAGCAGGTGCGCCTGGCGCGCTCGCAAGACAGCTCGCTGCTCGCGCCACTGGCCGCGAGCAATGTCCTCCTGGTGCGGCCCCCCGGCGCGCCAGCTCTGCCAGCAGGCTCCGAGGTCAGCATCCTCCTGCTCGACTTCTGACCGAAATCACCGCGCCGACCACGAACAAGCTTGCGGAACAAGTCCGGAACGGCTATCTTGTTCATGATTTGTACAGGCATGCCGATTGCACGCGTTTCTCGCTGAGGGGCTCCAGGGCAGATGCTGACACAGAAACAGAAAGAGTTGCTACTCTTCATTCACGCGCGCCTGCAGGAAACCGGCGTCCCGCCCTCTTTCGACGAGATGAAGGATGCGCTGGAGCTCAAGTCGAAGTCGGGCATCCACCGCCTGATCACCGCACTGGAGGAGCGGGGCTTCATCCGCCGCCTGCCCCACCGTGCCCGCGCGCTCGAGGTCATCAAGCTGCCGGAGAATGCCGAGCCGCTGCAACCTCGCCGCTCGGGCTTCACGCCGAGTGTCATCGAAGGCAGCCTCGGCAAGCAGTCCCAACTTGCCGTGCCGCCGTCGAGCATGGTCGACAGCCGCACCGTGTCGGTTCCGGTCATGGGCCGCATCGCCGCCGGCGTGCCGATCAGCGCCATCCAGTCCCACACCCACGACATCGCCTGCCCGCCAGACCTGCTGACCAACGGCGAGCATTTCGCCCTCGAAGTGCGCGGCGACTCGATGGTCGAGGCCGGCATCCAGGACGGTGACATTGTCATCATCCGCCGCTGTGAGACGGCGGAGAATGGCGACATCGTCGTGGCGCTTGTAGAGAAGGAAGAAGCCACTCTGAAGCGCCTGCGCAAACGCGGCTCCGCCATCGCCCTCGAGGCCGCCAATCCCAACTACGAGACGCGCATTTTCGGACCGGACCAGATCGACATTCAGGGGCGGCTTGTAGGCCTTATCAGGCGGTACTGATCGGGCAGTCCTGATACGCGGTGGCGGCGTATGCCACGTCGGATGATTGCGCGAGCTTTGGCTTGCACGAATTCCTAGTCGATGAATCAGCGGGCATCATCGTTGCTCGACATTGTTCCGGGTTGCAGGTGATGATCGCACACCTCGGAACCGCGTGATTGCTGAAACGCATCACAGATTTCCGCCTTCGCGGAAATGACGATTCGGGCAAGGCAGTCTACACGAAAAGACTATCGCCAGCAGAGCCCGCGCGGTGGCCCCACACGACCTGAGATGGCCGCTCAGGTTCAGATCACTGCTCAAGTTTCGGCCAAGCCGATTTCCTCAGTTGTCCCGGTAATTCCTGCCTGATCTTGGATGCCTGCCCACGTCGTGCCGGGCTTTCAATGCTGAAACGCATCACAGGATGTCCGCCTCCGCAGAAGCAGCGGTGAAGAGTGATAGCCGCGAGCCCAAACTGACTTCCCAAATGGACAATCGGCAGCGAATTCGAAAGCAAGCAGTCTTCGAAACTATCTGGCCTGCCTACCCACGCAGCCGACCTCATGCCCGCGGGTGGCGGCAATCTGCGATGCAGCGCCGCTGGCTTCGGCGTACGCCTCGGTTTGCCTCGCTCCACGGACCGCCGCTCGCTTTATTCGTCGGACCGGTGCATGATGGACTGCATGACAGCCGCTGCGAACGGCGTTGAGAGCTTCGCCGATATCGTCTGAAACACGCCAAGCTTGCACCCAAGCTACCCTCTCCCCGGCGGGGAGAGGGTTGGGGTGACGGGGTTCCGACGATCGTTGCTGTTCTAACGCCTCACCCGGCCCTTCGGGCCGACCGCCGATCAAGTTCGGGGCAGGCTCTCTCCTGTGAGTGAGGTGAAGTGCGAGCCTGCAGTTAGTCGGCAATGATCTAGAACGGAATCTCGTCGTCCAGCGGCTTGTCGAAACTGCCGCCGGAGGGCTTGGGGCCGCGGCGGGATTCGCCATAGCCTCCGAAGCCTGAGTCGCCGCCGTAGTCGGACTGGCCGCCTTCCTGCAGGCCGGCGCCGCCGCCTCCTGCCCGGCCGTCGAGCATGGTGAGCTGACCGTTGAAGCCCTGCAGAACGACTTCGGTGGTATAGCGCTCCTGCCCCGACTGGTCCTGCCATTTGCGGGTCTGGAGCTGGCCCTCGATGTAGACCTTGGAGCCCTTGCGCAGGTACTGCTCAGCCACCCGGCACAGGTTCTCGTTGAAGATCACCACGGCGTGCCACTCGGTTTTCTCTCGGCGCTCGCCCGTGGACTTGTCGCGCCAGCTCTCGCTGGTGGCGATCCTCAGATTGGCGATGGGCCGCCCGTCCTGCGTGCGGCGGATCTCGGGATCCCTGCCGAGATTGCCGACCAGGATCACCTTGTTCACGGAACCAGCCATCATAAGCTCCTTACGTTGCGCCGCCACTTGGGTCTTCGGACCTGTCGGACCCGACATGCCCGATTCGCGTTGCATCGACCTATCCCGGCAACGTGCGACGCACTCACCTGTCCACGGATTTCGACGTTCTCACTTCGTTCCAGAATAATGCAGGCCGGCTGCCGGTGCAAGCAACGGTTCCGGCGGAAGACGGCGCCTCAATCGGCGGTATCCGTCGAGCCGGCCTTGATGACATCGCCAGCGTCCACACGATCGATACGCAAACTATCCACGGCGACCGTCAGTTCGCGAATTGGCTTCTTCGAGACAGTCTGCGAGGCCGGGCAGTCCCGCGACTTCAACCGATCGTGGATCGCCGCGATGTTGCCCCGGAACTGCGGGGCCTGGGCGCGCTTCGCGATGCCCGTTGCAACCGCTCCGTTCGCCCAGCGCGAATGGCACATCAAGCGTATGAGATGGTCCGTCAGCAGGACCGGGTAGTCGAACGCGTGACTGGCATTGGCCAGCGTCAGCGCATGCCACTGCTGGCGCTCTTTCGATGTCTCCCATCGCTGGCGCTGACCAGCGTCCATCAGCGGCTGCAAAAGCTCGGCAACGCGCTGCCTCGCCCAGGGCTCATCATCGAGCGCTTCGGTCATCGCCGCCAACTCGGCGAGCTCACTGTCGGCAGGCGGTGCCATGTTGAGGGAATCGAGATCCGTCAGCTCGAGGTCGCCCTCGGACGGCGGCATGGCCTGCCAGACAGCCGCCCCGCGCAGGTCCGCCGCACGCAGCTTGGCACCGGACAGATCCGCTCCGGCGAGCTTCGCCTGCTGCAGGTTGGCGCCTTCGAGATCGGCATCCCGCAGAACGGCCCCTTGCAGGCGGGCATAGCTCAGCACGGCGGCCTGCATGCCGGCACTGGAGAAATCGGCGCCCTGGGCATGTGCACCCGTGAGGTCAGCCCCCTGCAAGGAGGCAATGAGGAAATTTGCGCCCTGCATGGCAACGCCGCCGGTCAGATCGGCCTTCTCCAGGGCGGCACCGGAGAAATTCGCGCCGGCGAGAATGGCGTGGGGCAAGTCTGCGCCCTCGAGATTTGCCTCCTCGAGAAGCGCACCGGTGAGGTCCACGCCAGCCATGTGCGCTCCGGTCAGCTTGGCGCGCGTGAAATTGGCGTTGCGGGCATTCGTGCAGCGGGCACGCTGCCGGTCGTCGCTCAAGATCAGCTCCGACACGTCCCCGCACTGCAGGCGGGCATTGCTCAGATCGGCGCCGACGAAACTCGCGCCCTCCAGCAAGGCGCCTGTAAAGTCAACGCGGTTGAGATCCGTACGGTCCAGCGTGGCATAGCGCAGATCGCGCCCGCGCAGACTGATGCTGGGCTCGTCGAGCCGGACGCGGCCGCGGCCCGTGACGAGATCCTCGTCGGTCACCGCCAGATTGCGATGGAAAATCCCCCACAGCGTGCCATCCGCGCGGGCGGCGTAGGGCACGGTGAACCCTGCCACGTAGCGCTGCCCGCGGCTGTCGTCTTGCACCGGCTGAGGCAGGAACGAGCGCGTTATGCGGTCGAGCTCCTCGCCCGGCACCGTCGCAACGAAGAACGAGAAGAACGAGACGATCGCCAGCACGCCGGTGGTAACGACGAAGCTCAACGGATGGTGAAGCGTGGTCCGCCAGAACGCGGTGAAGAACGATGTCTCGGCCCGGGTCAGAAAGATGCCGATCAACACCAGCATGAGAATGTCGAAGCCGAGCGCGATGCGATGCGTCCAGGTGATCGCCACGTCGTGGTAGGGCAGGAACGAAATCTGAATGTAAAGCAGCAGCACGACCGGCAGCACGACCAGCGTCAGCCATGACATGCCGTGCAGGAACGCACTCATGATCACGCTGCGATGCGGACCGGCGATGGCCTGCACAAAGAAGAAGTTGTGCAACTCCAGACGCAGCGGGTGATTGCGCCGCTTGCTGACCTCCAGCGACCGGACCGCCGCGTCGAACTCCAGGGTCTTGCGGGCGAGCAGCACCAGCTGCGAGATCAGCCCCAGGTGGAACAGAACGAGCAGGATCGGAGCAAAGCGGAAAAACTGCGTGAGCTGAATGTCGACCTGCAAGATCGGCAGCGAGACGGCCGTTTCGAGAAGCAAGTCCCTGTGCGTCACCCCGGCCACGGCCACCATCAGATAGGCCATGATGCCGATGAAGATCAGCCACGCCGTGTGCGAGGTATCGCTCGAGCTGTTGACGGCTTCCAGCAGACTATAAGGGTTGACCGGCGTCTCGCTGTCCGCCGCAGCACGAGCAGATTCCGGCATTGCACCCCCCACTGATCAACTCGGGACCGAGTGGTGCAGACCATAACGGAAAATCTGTGGCAAGGGGGCAACGTCAGATGGCGGACGGGAGACCTGTGCGCGAGGGGCGCTCCGCGCCTGCCCCGAGCCTTCTCTGTGATTGGAACCGGCCCAGGCGCCCTACCAGCGCGCGTGGCTCCTGAGGCGGGCGACGACCCGGTCAGCCATGCCGGCGCAACGGTTGCCTGCGAACGGGAACAGCTCGGCGAAGTTGGCTGAAACGGACTTCTCGATCTCCGTTCGCATGAGCCGCCGTGCCCGGAACAATCTCGTCTTCACGGTATCGGGCTTGACGGCCAGCAGGCTTGCCGTTTCCTCGATGCTGAGTCCTTCCAGCTCGCGGAGAATGAAAACCGTGCGGAAGGGCTCAGGCAGACGATCAAGAGCGCCCTCGAGCAAGTGGCGCACCTGTTCACGGCCCACCGCAGCCTCCGGATCGGTCGGCCGGGGCGTCGTGGGAAACATGATGACCTGTCCTCCTTGGGCCGGGCGATCAACTTCGGACAGTTCGACCATTTGTCGTTTGCGCCGCAGCCGGCCGTAAGCTTCGTTGAGAGCGATACGCGTCAACCAGGTCGAGAACGCCGCCTCCCCGCGGAAACGATCGAGCTGCGTGAAGGCCCGCACATAGGTGGCCTGGACGATGTCCTCTGCCTCCGCTTCATCGCAAACGATGCCGCGCGCAATCCGGAACAGGCGCTGATTGTATCGCCGGACCAGTACCCGCACGGCATCTTCGTCGCGGTGCCTTGCGAGGGAGACGAGCTCCTCATCGCCCAGAGCGTCGCGGCGCCGGAAAACGCGAACGAATGCTTGCAATCCATTCATGACATCTCGATCCAACTCTCAGGCCCGCCGGATACGCTTGTTCGCGATGATCTCTGCGACCGTCGGGAATGCGCGCAACGCCGCGTCGGGCAGGTCTCCATCAGATGCAGGCCCGTTCGGCCAGCCTCGCGGATCGGGGGAGCCGACGATGATCCTGCCCACCATGCCGGCATGCTCGTGCGGGGCGCAGTAGTAGTCGTAGACGCCCGGCTGGATCAGCGTAACGGAATACGCTTCGCCCGGCAGCAGATAGTCGGAGTCCCAGGGCTTGGCGGAACGCGGAATGCGGCGGAGCCGACCGAAATTGTCCGGGTGATAGGCGGTCGCCGTATGCGAGTTGCCGGCATCCCGGTTGACCCAGCGAATTGTCTGCCCCGGCTCGACGTGAAGGCCGATGGGATCGAACCACACATGCGAGCCGTCCGTGCGCCCGCCCATCACGATCTCGATCGGATCGGCGGCCCGGGTCGCGATCGGGCCAAGCAACAGGGCGGCGGTCAAACCGCCACCCGTCCGCAGCATGCTGCGCCGGCTGATCATTTCGCGACCCGGCCTTCGTCGGACGCTTTCACGTGCCAGAGGATGACGTGCGCGTGCGGCGTCTCCACTCCCGGGTGGCCGGCGTTGTAGTGGATGTCGACGTGATCGACGGCACCGCCTGACAGGCGCAGGTCGTTGAACGCCTTGCCATCGGGTTTCAGCTCGTTCAGCGGGATCATGTAGATGGAGCTGACCAGCTCGCCGTCGCGGTCATAGGCGAGGAACGGTCCTGCAGGTAACGTCGCAGGATCGACGAAGAGCTGCCCAAGGCCCGGAATGAAGTCCGGCAGCTTCACCAGCTTGCTCACCTGCTTGTAGGGCGCAGCAGGCGGTGATTTCGCCACTGACTTGTCGGGCCCATGAGCCAGAGAGGGAGCCATGCCGGCAAAAATCATGGCTGCTGACGCGAGCAGAAGCGACGAAATTCTCATATCAATCGAGCTCCGATGGTGGTTCAGCGGGGCGCCGATCAAGGGCGCCTGAAACGTTGGATGCTGGTTCGGAGCAAACGTTCCCGGATTTCGGGACGAAGTTATCGCGCTGTCAGGCGATCTCAGATCGGCGGCGCGAGCAGAGGCTTGCGGAAATGACTGGCCTCGAAAGCCCGGAGCACCGGAGCGCTGAGGCTCGGGTGCATCCGGGATCAATCAGATCGGTTGAGGGCCCGGGATTTCAGCCCCGGCCGACGAACGGCATCTTGGTCGCCATGATGGTCATGAACTGGACGTTGGCGTCGAGCGGCAGGCTCGCCATGTAGACGATGGCGCTGGCCACGTGCTCGACATCCATGACCGCCTCCGGCGCGATGGTGCCGTTGGCCTGCGGAACACCGTTCTTCATCCGGCCGCCCATGGCCGTATCGGCATTGCCGATGTCGATCTGCGAGCACGCGATGTCGTGCTTGCGGCCGTCGAGCGAAATGGACTTCGTCAGGCCAGTGATCGCATGTTTCGTGGCCGTGTACGCGACCGAGTTCGGGCGCGGCGCGTGGGCCGAGATCGAACCGTTATTGATGATCCGGCCGCCCTTCGGCGTCTGATCCTTCATGATGCGAATGGCTTCCTGCGCGCAGAGGAACGAGCCGGTCAGGTTGACGTCGACCACCTTCTGCCACTGCTCGAATGGCAGATCCTCCATCGGCACCGCCGGCGCGCCCATGCCTGCGTTGTTGAACACCACGTCGAGGCGGCCGAAGTTCTCGGTTGTGGCGGCAAACAGCGCCTTGACCGAAGCCGGATCGGAAACATCCGTTGGCACAGGCAGCATACGGCCACCGCCTTCTACCCCCATGGATGCGGTCCGCTCGAGCTCCTCTTTACGCCTGCCGGCAAGCACGACGTGATATCCGTTGCGCTGCAGGGCCAGCGACGCCGCGCGCCCGATACCGCTCCCCGCCCCCGTAACGAGAGCGACCTTGCCTGAGCTGCTCATAACTGATGCTTCCTCCATGCGGACCGCCTTTCGACGGCCATCCTAGCGTCTCCGGCGGAATTGCCTAGAGCCTGCAATGCGATGTGCAGACTTGTTGACCGGCGCCCGAACGAGAACTCGCTCAGCAAAGCCGGTCCGGAACAGGCCGGGCCGATATGGCTGGCAACGTGATCCCGCAACGGACGAGCACCGAGCCCGTGACACCGCGGGCCTCGCGGGTCGATTTCAGAGCGAAATCCGAAACGTCGACCGTTGCGGGAACGCAGGTCACGTCGCCCCACAGCCGATGTGGGAGAGCCAGAGGCTGCGGATTCCAGCCGAGCTCGATGAAGATGGGAAGCAGCGACATGCGCACCAGAAGCGTCAGTTGCTCGATGTCCTCCTCGAGGCAATACTCCTGGATGCCACACAGCGTCCTCGCGATGACCATGTTCAGACTGCTGTTCTCGCGCCTGTCCGGTGAGGCGATGATCCGCGATACGTGAAAGATGTACGGCGACCGCGGCAGCGGATAACGGCCCGCGAGCCCGAACTCGCCCAGCACCGGAGCACGGACCGTGGGCACCAGTCGTGCGCCACCGACAAGCCGGCGGCTAGCGTCTTCAATCGCCAGCAGGTAGATGGCATGCGCGTTGTCGTACTGATCCAGCTCCCGGCCATCGACGCTGCGGAAGCCTTTCCAGTTTCTCTCCGTGACGTAGACCTGGTGGCGCAATTGGAAGCTCGCCTCGAGCTGCCGCTCGTAAAGCCTGCGGTTCTCGGCCGTCACAACGTGGATGGAACAAGGCGGATGCGGCTGAACCGAGCTGGCGCAGTTGCCTGCCCGGGCGCGCTCGGCGGCACACATGGTCCGGAATCGGACGGCTGAACCCGCCCGGTTTGCGCCAGAAGCGTGGTTCATGGCCGGATCTCCCCCAGCACTGCAGCCCGCACCGCAGCCTCCAGGGGGTGGAACACACCGAGCGCATTGGCAGCCCGGCGGCTGAGGGAACGCACCTCGCCAGCCGAAAGGGGCAGACGCTCGGAAATGGCATCTGCATTGTGGCCCATGAATGCGTACTGGAGGCAGTCCCGTTGCAAAGCCGACAGCGAATGGTTTCCGCTCTCGCCTCGCGCCCTCGCGGTTCGACGCTTACGCGCTGCGTGATGCGCATAAAGGCACATCAGATGCAGGGCCCGTTTATCGGGATCCTCCAAGGTCGCCGGCCGGCCGGAAAGTCCCAGGCAGCTCTGGTCGCCCTTCACACCGACGACCGGGACGACGAAGCCGTCCTCCAGCCCGGCCGCGGCCGCCTCGTCCATCACGCGTTGCTCCGGCGAGCCCCTGCTCCGGTCCCACTGGACCTCTGACCAGACGAACGGCTCGGTCGTTCGGCTGGCATGCTTCATGATCGGCGCATGATTGACGAGACTCCGGCAGAAGTGCTGAAAAAATGCCGCCGGCCAGTTGCAGAGATGGGCCTCGAAAGACTGCCCTGGCACCGGCAGATCACAGACGATCAGATGATCGAAGCCCAGCCCACGCGTATGTTCCAGCAACAGATCTTGGGCTGTTGTCGCGCCGGCAACGGACGTGACTTCATCGACAAAGTCGAGTGCGATTCTCGCAAGTGGGGCGGAGTTCATGAATACCCTCCACGAGTGCAATGACTGAAAAACACGCTGCTACCTCAAAATGACAACGGGCACCTCTTTCGGCTTGGCCCAATCTGAACGATGCGCTAACTCCCTCAGTGTATATGTGCATGACTGAGGTCATGGATAGTACTAAAGGGGAACTGTATGGCGTTCTCGAAATCGCTGCTTGTCGTCGCATGCGTTGCCGGTTGTGCAGTGGCCGGTTCGGCATGGGCGGGCGGCCTGACACAGTGGGACCGGACGGCGTATTACAATAATGGGCCGGCCGAGGGCTATGTGGTCGCCGAAAGCCGTTTCGGGCACGGAACGGTTTCCGGACCGGTGCGCCGGACCCGGACGGGATACGAGGTGCGGATGCCGGGCGGCACCTGGATCGCCTGCCGCCGGAGCTGCTCGGAGACACTGCGCGTCGAATCGGTCGACTTCTGGGAGAACCGGGGCGCCGGTCGTAACGCCATCGACTCCGAATGCGGCCTGTTCGGCTGCCTGAGATGGGAGCGGTGGTTCTAGACTGGAGCCGGCCCCGGCCGTCATGTCCACTACACGATGAATGGGTTCGACGCGCGCTCTGCCCCGATGCTGCTCGTCGGCCCGTGCCCGCAGATGAAGGCCACGTCGTCGCCCAGCGGCAGCAGCTTGGTCCTGATGGCATTGATCAGCGCATCATGGTCGCCGTAAGGGAAATCCGTTCGGCCGATCGATCCCCGGAACAGTACGTCGCCCACCAGGGCGAACCGTTGCGCCGGGTTGTAAAGCACCACTGATCCGGGCGAATGGCCCGGGCAGTGCAGAACCGAGAAGCTGTGGCCGGCGATCTCGACCGTATCGCCTTCCTGCAGCCAGCGGTCGGGCACCACTGACCGCGTAGTCATGCCGTAAGCGCGTCCCTGCTCCTCGAGCCCGTCCAGCAGGAACCGGTCGGCCTCGTGCGGGCCTTCGACCTTGACACCCAGCAACTCGCGCAGCTCCGCCGCGCCACCGGCGTGGTCGATGTGCCCATGGGTCAGAATGATCTTTTCGACCGTCATGCCCACCTGGGCGATGCCCGCGCGGATGCGGTCGAGATCGCCACCGGGATCGACAACGGCCCCGATCTTCGTCTGCTCGTCCCAGACGAGCGTGCAGTTCTGCTGGAAGGGAGTCACGGGGACGATCGCGGCCTTGAGACCGGACCGTTTCGGTTGCGTATTCTGGTCTGATGCCATCGCCTGCCTGGGTGTCACGCCGTTGACCTGGCAGACTGCATAGACCAGCCGGCGCCGGCTCTCTACCCCCTCAAACAGATTAGGGGCCCTGAGGCCCCGATCCGAGACGTCACTTGCAGGTGAAGGGTTTAGGCAGCGACATGCTCGTCGTTGGGATCGCGCAGAACGTAGCCGCGGCCCCAGACCGTCTCGATGTAGTGCTTGCCACCCGTCGCCATCTGCAACTTCTTACGCAGCTTGCATATGAAAACGTCGATGATCTTCAGCTCCGGCTCGTCCATGCCGCCATAGAGGTGATTGAGGAACATCTCCTTGGTGAGGGTCGTCCCCTTGCGCAGGGAGAGCAGCTCGAGCATCTGGTATTCCTTGCCCGTCAGATGCACACGCTGGCCGTTCACCTCGACGGTCTTGGTGTCGAGATTGACGCGAACTTCCCCGGTCTCGATGACCGACTGCGCATGTCCCTTGGAGCGGCGGACGATCGCGTGGATGCGGGCGACGAGCTCATCCTTGTGGAACGGCTTCGTCATGTAGTCGTCGGCGCCGAAGCCCAGACCGCGAACCTTGTCGTCGATGCCTGCCAGTCCTGAAAGGATCAGAATGGGCGTGGCAACCTTGCTGACCCGGAGTGTCTTCAGGACCTCGTAGCCGCTGATATCGGGCAAGTTCAGATCGAGCAAGATGATATCGTAATCGTAGAGCTTGCCGAGATCTGCTCCGTCCTCGCCAAGATCCGTCGTGTAGACATTAAAGCCTTCCGACTGGAGCATCAACTCGATGCTCTGCGCCGTGGCGCTATCGTCTTCGATCAGAAGGACTCTCATGCTATTCCTCTCTTCGAGGGCCGGGTTGCCCCAGGCCCGCTGCCCCGTTCTGAAGAGCACGCAGCTGAACTTGCCCTTAATATTCGTCTGAAACTTACACCGGAGAGGTTAACAAAGCCTAATCACACAACTCTACTGCGCAAGACTTGACGAAACAACTTTAGATGCTGGTCACCTTTCGGTCCCGATATGGAATCGGCGACAACATCTCCGCAACGGGCACCCTGGATGGTCCCCGCCTGGAGGCGTTGCGGATTTCGTCAGTCCCCGAAAGGTGAGAACGCACCGACACTGCACACGACCCGGTTTCCGATCCCCCCAGATCGGAAGCGGCACGCGTGGGTCCCTGCCGAATCAAAGAATTATCAGAATTCGCTGGCGCACCCTAGAGTCGGATGGCTCATTTATGGCCTTGACGCGCGGCCAAAAGTCGTCAGCGTTGTGTCGTGACTTTACCGCAACTTAAGCGGTGGTCTGTACGTTAAGGATATAATCCCTCACCGGTCGTGGGGACGGGTCAACGGGTACGGAGCCGGTCAGAACAGGGAAAGCGGCGCAAGCCGCAGACGTCGCCTGGCAAGAGCTTCGAAGTTCGAAGATCATGACAGGCATTGTTCGAACATGTCAGGGGTATCGAACATGAAATCACGAGAGACCAGCTTCCGCCTCAAACGCTTCGCTGCCGAGGAGAAACGCCGCAAGGTCGCGGATCTCGAGCACATGATCCGCGAGTTCGAGCACATGGCTATCGAGCTCGACCGGCAGGTGCAATCGGAAGAGGAACGGACCGGCATCAGGGACAAGTCGCATTTCGCTTACTCTACGCTCGCCAAATCTGCTGCGCAGCGCCGCGACAATCTACGTGCGTCCATCGCCGATCTGCAGATGAAGCTCGAGATTGCCGTGCGTGAGCGTGATGATGCGTGCGCAGATCTCGAACGATTGGCGCCGGAAGCCCAGAGAGATCTAGGCTTCCCTCGCCGCCCCGGGCGCGACCCCAACATCACGATCAGCTGAGGTCGACCAGCAGTTCCAGGACAGCAATCACCCCGCGAAGCCTCTATGCTTCGCGGGCGGCTGGCCGGCATGTCCCTAGTCACCCTCCACGCGCCCGGGAACGCGGCGCGACGGAGCCGCGCGGCGTACGGCACCAAAGCATGGCATCAGCGAAGGCACCCGGCCCTTCCCGGTGGCGCCGTGAAGATGAGCGCCCCGCAACCTGAATTCGCAGGCCACGGAGTAGGCCGGCGACCAGTCATGCCGGATGGGCTGCGACCGGCTACGCCCGGCCGCCTAAGATGGCGACGACAGAACAAGCGTCTGCCGGCCTTCGCGAATGTAAGATAAAGTCCGGCCCCAGCGAGACAGGGAGCGCCCTGCCCCAGCGGCGATCACACGGGGTAAGCCACTCCGTGTCCGGTGCGCATGCGTGCCACACCGTCCGGTCAGCCACTCAACCCGCCGCAGGATCAGTCGCGGTAGTCCTGGATGCGCGTCGCGCGCAGGCCGGGCAGTCCGTGCTTGTCGATGGACCGCTGCCAGCTCAGGAACTCGTCGACGGTGAGGGTATAGCGCTCGCACGCCTCCTCGAGGCTGAGCAGCCCGCCGCGCACTGCGGCAACCACTTCCGCCTTTCGGCGGATGACCCAGCGCTTCGTGTCGCGGGGGGGAAGATCCGCAATGGTCAACGGACTGCCATCTGGTCCGATGACATAGCGCACGCGCGATCTAAACTGTTGCTCAGCCATGGTACTCTACGCAATACTCACTCACCACGCCACCATGGTGACGCTCCGACCTTAATTTGGCTCTAAGTCGTTAGGTAAACATACCATTCAACACTGTACCACGCATCGAGCCGCGGTCGTTAACCTTTACGTTGGATCTGCACATCGGATGGAATTCATCCCTCACCGGGTGCAGACAGCTAGGGGGTGCATAGCGCGTGTGCTTCGAGGTCACTTGCCTCGACGGGACAACGGCGCCATATGTTGCGCCTGTGGCTGTTGGTACACCCGTGTATGAGAGCCAAGCTCGTCCGCGGGCGTTGCCGTGGGCAGCGGAAACACACCTGGAGTCGTTCTGAATCAAGTCATGGGCGCGGGAGAGGCGACAACGCCATCGGAGGCAGGCGGGCACACGGCGCGCAGTTCGCGGCGGCGGGTGGTCGTGGCCATGTCCGGGGGCGTCGACTCCTCCGTCGTTGCCGCCCTGCTCAAGCGCCAGGGCCACGACGTCATCGGCATCACGCTCCAGCTTTATGATCATGGCGCGGCGACGGCCCGCAAGGGGAGCTGCTGTGCCGGCCAGGACATTCATGATGCCCGCCGGGTCGCCGAAGCGCTGGGCATTCCTCACTATGTCCTCGATTACGAGCACCGCTTCGAGCACTCGGTGATTTCCTCGTTCGCCGACAGCTATCTCGCCGGCGAAACGCCGATCCCGTGCGTCACCTGCAATCAGCAGATCAAGTTCCGCGACCTTCTGGACACCGCGACCGAGCTTGGCGCCGACGTGCTCGCCACCGGTCATTATATACAGCGCCGCGATGGGCCCGACGGACCGGAGCTTCGCCGCGCGATCGATGCCGAGCGGGATCAGAGCTATTTCCTTTTCGCCACCACCCGCGAGCAGCTCTCGCGCCTCTGGTTCCCGCTGGGCGGCATGCGCAAGCCCGAGGTACGGGAGCTTGCGCGGGAGCTCGGTCTGGCCGTTGCCTCGAAGCCGGATAGCCAGGACATCTGCTTCGTCCCGTCCGGCCGCTACGCCGAGGTGATCGAGCGCCTGCGCCCCGGCGCCGCCGAGCCGGGCGATATCGTTCACGTCGATGGCCGTGTGCTTGGCCGCCACGACGGCGTCATGCGCTACACCATCGGCCAGCGGCGCGGGCTGAAGCTGGCCGGCGACGGCCCGTTTTACGTGGTGCGGCTCGACCCCGAGCACAGGCAGGTCGTGGTCGGTCCGCGTGAGGCGCTTCGGACCGAGGTGCTGGAACTCAGGGACGTCAACTGGCTCGGATCTCCTGCACAAGCGGCGGCAGCCCGCGACGGGCTTCCGATCCGCGCCAGGATCCGTTCGACACATACGCCGATAGAGGCAGTGCTCGTGGCCGATGAACCAGTCGGCCGCGCGCGGGTTCTGCTCCCCGAAGGAGAGCATGGCGTGGCACCCGGCCAGGCATGCGTCTTTTACGAGGATGCAGGACCCGAAGCCCGCATTCTCGGCGGGGGGTGGATCGCACGCACGGGGGCGGCGATCGACGGGGATGCTTCGCGCACGACGACACGGCCCGTTGCAGCGGGTCTGGCAGGCTGACGCGAGCCCGAGGGCAATCTTGGAAGGTGGGAGAGCACAGGTGTTTGGCGATCGAGTTCGAAGTGAGAAGCGGAGCCGCGGCCCGTTCGAGGGAGCGATCGCGGCGAAGGCCGTACCCCACATGGACGAATCCTCGGTGCTCAGCGCCTATCGCCGCTGGGCTCCGATTTACGACCATACCTTCGGCAAGATCGCCGCTGAAGGGCGCAAGCACGCGGTCGAGATCATAAACGCCCGGGCCGGAAACGTACTCGAGGTCGGTGTCGGCACCGGCCTGTCGCTCCCCATGTACGGCAGGCACCTCGAGATCGTCGGTATCGACCTGTCTCCGGACATGCTGGAGAAGGCGCGCAACCGCGTGGCCAACGAGGCGCTCGACAATGTCGCCGGCCTTTACGAGATGGACGCAGGCCACCTCACCTTTGCGGACAACTCGTTCGACACGGTCGTCGCCATGTACGTGCTGACCGTGGTGCCCGAACCCGAGCGCGTGATGCGAGAGCTCGCCCGCGTCTGCAAGCCAGGCGGCGAGGTGCTCCTCGTCAATCACTTCAGTCAGGAGGAAGGTGTGCGCGGCTGGGTCGAGCGGCGCATGGCGCCCTTCGCCGACCAGCTCGGCTGGCATCCCGTGTTCGACGTCAACCGCGTGCTCGTCTGCGATGACCTGAAGGTGCTCGAGCGCCGCGCTCTGCGGCCGATGGGCATCTTCACCATGCTGCGCATGGGCAAGCGCCACCCGGCCTGATTCCGAACCCGAGCGCCCTTGCGGCAAAGACGCAACTGAAGCCCGAGGGCTCACCGGCTGCAACACACGGTCATCGCGAACAAGCCGCCGCTGAGAGGCATGCTGCCCGGCTTAGGCTTGCTTGACAGACGGCGGCAGCGATCCTTATATCGCGGCGCTGATGGCGGGATAGCTCAGGTGGTTAGAGCGAAGGTCTCATAATCCTTAGGTCGGCGGTTCGAGTCCGCCTCCCGCTACCATCGATCCCGCGTACGTTTTGATTTCTGCGCGACCCTTCCCCCTTCGACGCACTGCCGCTTGTTCGGACGGTGGCAAAATTTCGATTTACGTCTTTTTTGCGCCTCCAGCTGCTATTCCCGCCCGACCATCGTGAGAGGCCTGGATCACCCAGCCGGAGCTCGATGGAATTGGGGAAGCTGCTATGACAGGTTTTCTTCTCACGGTGTTGGCTCAAGCCGAAACCACGGCGCAGATTTCGGAATAGTTTTACAGCACGGAAAGCGGGGCAATTCGAGGCAACGCTGATATCGGCTGCTGAATTGCGGAAGCTGGCTTACTTGTCGACACGTCAGCATGGGCGGCGGATGGATTATCCGGAACGAGCGTGGTAAGCGGGCTACCTTCGCCACATACTCAGCCTTCACCAGCCATCCGCACGAGGTACGGACGTGCCGCGCACACTTTATGAGAAGATCTGGGAGTCTCACGTCGTTGAGGAGCGGCCGGACGGATCAGCGCTTCTCTACATCGACCGGCACCTCGCCTACGAGATCACCAGTCCGCAGGCCTTCGCCGCTCTCAGGACGGCGGGTCGGACGGTGCGCCGCCCGGAGTTGACGCTCGCGGTGGCCGACCACGGTGTGCCGACGCTGGGCTGCCGCAGCCAGCCGCTGACAGATCCCGGAAGCCGGATGCAGGTGGAGACCCTTCAAGCCAACTGCGCCGAGTTCGGCATCACCTACATCCCCGTGAGCGACGAGCGGCAGGGCATCGTTCACGTCATTGGACCGGAGCAGGGCTTCACGCTTCCCGGCGCGACCATCGTCTGTGGCGACAGTCACACCTCCACGCACGGGGCTTTCGGCGCGCTTGCCTTCGGCATCGGCACCAGCGAGGTCGAGCACGTGCTCGCCACGCAGACCCTCGTCCAGGTCCGCTCGAAGAATCTGCGTGTCCAGATTGATGGCGAACTCCCGCGCGGGGTAGCGGCCAAGGATCTCGCGCTCGCCATCATGGCGAAGCTGGGGCCGCACGGCGCAACGGGTCACGTCGTCGAATACTGCGGGTCCACCGTGGAGAGTTTGTCCATGGAAGGCCGGATGACCCTGTGCAACATGTCGATCGAGGCGGGCGCGCGCGCCGGCCTCGTTGCGCCCGACGAGACCACCTTTGCTTGGCTGAAGGGCCGGCCCATGGCGCCCAAGGGCAGCCATTGGGATGCTGCCGTGAAATTCTGGTCGACACTCAGGAGCGACGAGGGCGCACACTTCGATCGCACGGTGGCGATCGATGCCTCGAGCCTCGCACCCTGGGTCACATGGGGCACACGTCCTTCGCAGGGAGGCGGTGTCACCGGAAGAGTGCCGCGGCCAGAAGATGCCACGAGTGAAGCCGACGCGGCGGCCATCTCCCGCGCGCTCTCGTACATGAATCTCGAGCCGGGCACGCCGCTCACCGACATCAGGATCGACCGCGTCTTCATCGGCTCCTGCACCAATTCGCGGCTCGAGGACCTGCGCGCCGCGGCTGCCGTGGCGAGGAAGGGGCGTGTGGCTGATGGCGTTCGCGCTATCGTGGTGCCCGGATCGGGCCTGGTCCGCCGGGCGGCCGAGGAAGAGGGACTCGACCGTATTTTCCAGCAAGCGGGATTCGAATGGCGCCTGCCGGGCTGCTCCATGTGCGTTGCCGTGAATGGTGACCAGGTCGAACCCGGTATGCGCTGCGCATCGACCTCGAACCGCAACTTCGAAGGCCGCCAGGGTCCGGGCGCCCGCACGCATCTCATGAGCCCAGCTATGGCCGCAGCCGCTGCGCTCGCCGGCCGGATCACTGACGTTCGCGACTATCTGTGAGGGAGAGGAGCATGGAGCCCTTCACCATTCTGAGGTCGCGCGCCGTCTCGGTGCTGCTCGACGACATCGATACGGACATGCTTTTCCCCGCGCAGTTCTGCAAAACGCTGGAGACCACCGGCCTCGGTCAGTACCTTTTCGCGCGCGAGCGGTATCCCGAATACAACCCAGCTGCTGCAGATTTTCCGCTCAACCAGCCTGAGCACGCCGGCGCACAGATCCTGGTGAGCGGCAGGAACTTCGGCTGCGGCTCCTCACGCGAGCATGCGGTGTGGGCTCTCAACGACTATGGATTTCGCTGCATCGTGGCCGAAAGCTTCTCCGATATTCTCTATGCAAACTGCTTCAAGAACGGGATGCTGCCGGTCGTGCTTCCGCGGGAAGATGTCGATGCACTGGCGGAGCTCACCCGGACCAGCCCCGGAACCGAGTTCACGGTCGATCTTTTCGAGCAGACGGTGACAGCCGGTGAGCTCGGACCGCTCCGCTTTTCCATCGAGCCGCATCGGCGGCACATGCTGCTGGAAGGGCTCGATGAGGTGGGCCTGACGTTGGCTCGAGCAGCTGCCATCGAGGCTTATGAGACAAGCCATTTCCGCGACCAGCCCTGGCTCGTCCGTTCCCAGACCACCGCCGACTGATCAGACACTCCGCCGGGCCAAATCCTGCCAGGGTTGCCGAATGTCGCGCTCGCAGGGTCTTGGAGTGCGAATCCCCATCCGATACAAGCCCCTGAACTGCAAGGGGCTGGCCGAGCCGGCATTGCCCGCCGGGGGTCAGGAGTTGCCCAGTCTCGATCTCATGCACCCCTTCAGTCTCGGCGCGAGGCGTACTCAAGAGTGGTGACGGCGCAATTCGATATGGTAGGAACGGTCCGCATGAGTGGGGGACGAGAAATGGGACAACCGGCTCTAGTCGGCCGTGAACGCAATCCGGCTGCCCCTGAAGTGGCGAGGCGGCCTCCTTCGGACCTGGCCGTATCGTTGCGCGATATCCGGATCACGTTCACGGACCGATCCGGCCAGAGCTACACCGCGGTGGCTGATACCGATCTCGAGGTGAGCGACGGTGAGTTCGTGGCCATCGTCGGCCCGACAGGATGTGGCAAGTCCACGTTGCTCAACGTCGCCGCGGGGCTGCTAACCCCCTCGGCAGGCCGGTGCGCCATCTTCGGCAGCGAGCTCAAGGGCATCAACCGCAAGGCGGGCTATCTCTTTCAGGCCGACGCGTTGATGCCGTGGAAGACCGCAATCGAGAACGTCGCGATCGCGTTGGAAGTCAACGGCACGCCCAGGGCGGAAGCTCGCGAGCGGGCCCTGGAATGGCTGGCGCGGGTGGGTTTGAGTGCCTTTACGAACCGCTATCCTCATCAGCTTTCCGGCGGTCAGCGTAAGCGCGTTGCGCTGGCTCAAGTCCTCATCCTCGATCCCAAGATCCTGCTGATGGACGAGCCCTTCGGGCCGCTCGACGCACAGACCCGCACCATCATGGGCGAGTTGCTGCTCGATCTGTGGTCGCGCGACCGGAAAGCCGTGATGTTCGTCACGCACGACCTCGAGGAGGCGATCTCGCTGGCCGACCGCGTGGTGGTGATGGCGGCAGGACCGGAATCCCGCATCATCGGCAGGTATGATGTCGGGCTGGAGCGGCCGCGCGATCCCGCCGAAGTTCGCCACACCGCCGAATTCGCGATGATTCACAAGGAGATATGGCAAACCTTGAAGAAGGAAGTGATCAAGGCGTACGCAACCGAGGATCAGGCATGAACCGCAACAAGATCCTCCTTCTGCGCGTCCTCACCGCGATCGGGATGCTGGCCGCCTGGCATTTGCTGACCACCGTGCCGGCACCGGAAAAGCCGCTGCTCGATCCCTTTTTCTTCTCCACCCCGGTAGAAGTCTTGCATCGGACCGCTGGAGACATCGTCACGTACCAGATGTGGTACGATCTCTACATCACGCTGCTGGAGACGGCGCTGGCCTTCTCCATCGGCGTGGTGAGCGGGATCGCTCTCGGCTTCTGGTTCGCACGGCGTGAGCTGCTGGCTGCCGTCATGGATCCTTACGTGCAGGCGGCGAACGCGCTTCCGCGTGTCGTGCTGGCGCCGATCTTCGCGCTTTGGTTTGGCCTCGGCATCTGGTCGAAGGTCGCCCTCGGCGTGACGCTCGTCTTCTTCATCGTCTTCTTCAACGTGTATCAGGGCGTGAAGGAGGTGAGCCCGACGGTTCTCGCCAACGCCCGCATGCTCGGCATGAACGAACGGGATCTCCTGCGGCACGTCTATCTGCCCTCGGCGCTGTCGTGGGTGTTCTCCTCACTGCATACGTCTGTCGGATTTGCGCTCATCGGAGCCGTCGTCGGCGAGTATCTCGGCTCCGCCGCCGGGCTCGGCTATCGCATCGCGCAGGCCGAGGGCGTCTTTGACGTCACGGGCGTCTTCAGTGGAATGCTGGTGCTGATGGTCTTCGTCATTCTCATTGATGGTCTGGTGACCATGTGCGAACGGCGCCTGCTCGTCTGGCGTCCGGCGCCAGCCGTCACGGGAACAACTCAAGGCTAAACTCAAGGAGGAATAGGATGAAGCTCTTTGGAAAAGTAATGGCGGGCGCAGCGCTCTGCGCCCTGGCTCTGTCAGGCCCTGCCCTTGCGGAGCCGGAGAAAAAGGACGTCACCCTCGGTGTGGGCGGTAAGCCGGCTCTTTATTACCTTCCGCTTACCGTGACCGAGGTGAAGGGCTTCTTCAAGGAGGAAGGGCTCAACGTCACCATTCAGGATTTCCAGGGCGGCTCCAAGAGCCTGCAGGCGCTGATGGGTGGATCGGTCGACGTGGTGACGGGCGCCTACGAGCACACGATCAGGATGCAGGCCAGGGGCCAGGATCTGGTCGCCGTGGTCGAGCTCGGCCGGTTTCCTGGAATTGTGGTCGGGGTGCGCAAGGACCTCGCCGACAAGGTCAATTCGGTGGCGGACCTCAAGGGCCTGAAGATCGGCGTGACGGCGCCTGGTTCATCGACCCACAACATCGTCAACTACGCGCTCAACAAGGCGGGGCTTTCCCCGCGTGACGTCTCCATCATCGGTGTCGGCGCAAGCTCGACGGCAGTTGCCGCGATGGAGAAGGGCGAGATCGATGCGATCTCCAACATCGATCCGGCCATCTCCATGATCGACAAGAAGGTCGGTCTCAAGGTGATTGTCGACACGCGCACGGAAAAGGATACGATCGAGCTCCTCGGCGCGCCCTCACCCGCGGCCGCGCTCTATCTGCGTCCAGAATTCGCCGAGAAGAACCCTGAGACCGTACAGGCCCTCGTCAATGCCTTCTACAAGGGCCTGCAGTGGATCGCCAACGCTTCCGCCGAGGAGATCGCGGCGATCATGCCCGAGAACTACTATCTGGGCGACCGCGAGATGTACGTGAACGCCGTGGCCAGCTCCCTGGCAACCTACTCGCGCACAGGCAAGATCACCGAGGAAGGCATGAAGGGCGCCACGGCGCTGCTGTCCTTCGACGAGAAGCTTGATCTCGACAAGGTCGACCTGTCCAAGACTTTCGACAGCCGCTTCATCGACAAGGCCGCTGCCGGCAAGTAAGGCGAGTTTGACAACCTATAGAGACGCCCGCCACATCCCTGGCGGGCGTTTTCGTCTACAGGGCGCACATTCGGATTGATCAGCCTGGATCAAGCTCAGGCGGTCGAGCCATTTCCAGCCGGCTGGCTCGACGCCCTATCAGACGTCGCCACCTGCCCTCACCCGCCGGCCGGACAGGCGGGCCCAGACAGGGGTTTGGGCGAGCAGGATCAGGAGAAGCGATAAAGTGAGCACCAGCGAGAGCGGGCTGGTCAGGAACTCGAGAAAGAACATTCCCACATCGTCGCGTACGGAGATCATCGCCCGCCGATACGAAACGTCCATGAGCGGCCCGAGGATCACGCCGAGGATGACGGGCGCAACCTGGAAGCCGTAGACCTTCATGAAATATCCGAGGATGCCGAAGCCGAGCATCCAATAGATGTCGACGGGATTGTTCTGGATCGCGTAGGTGCCGACGACCGAAAGCACCAGGATGAGCGGCATCAGAATGCCTTTCGGACATTCGATGATCTTGGAAAAGATGCGAACTCCCGTGAGGCCGAAGATCAGCAGGAAGATGTTGGCGAGCGTCAGCGACCCGACGGTGAACCAGAACAGATGCGGTGTCTCGGCCAGAAGCAGCGGTCCGGGCTTCAGGCCGTGAATATAAAGAGCGCCGATGATCACGGCGGTTACCGCATCACCGGGGATGCCGAGCGTGAGCATCGGAATGAATGCGCCTCCGACGGCAGCATTGTTGGCGGTCTCCGGTGCGACCAGGCCTTCATAGGCACCCTGCCCGAACGGGCGCGAGGGATTCCGCACGGTGCGCTTCGCGTGGTCGTAGGCCATCAGCGCGGCGATGTCGCCGCCGGTACCCGGCAGGGCGCCGATAACGACGCCGATGGCGCTCGTCCTCAGCGACAATGGAATGAACTTTTTGACGATCGACCAGGAGGGCAGAATCCTGTCGATCTTCTGCTTCATCGCCGGCAGGTCGAGGTAGCGCATCTGGTAGAGTACCTCCGCCACACCGAAAAAGCCGATCATCGCCGCGACGTAGGGAATACCACCCATGAGCGTGATCGTGCCGAACGTGAAGCGCCCTTCCGCCGTTAACGGATCGAGCCCGACCATACCGATCAGCACGCCGAGCGCGCCGGCAAAGACGCCCTTGGCAAGCGAGTCCCCTGACAGGCTGCCGACCAGCAGAATGCCGAGGATGGCCAATAGAAGGTAATCGCGCGGCGCGAACATCAGCGCAAAGCTGGAGATGACAGGCGCCGCGGTGGCGAGCGCAAAAATGCCGACGAAGCCGCCGAGCACAGAAATGACTGTGGTTACGCCGATGGCCTGCCCTGCTTCGCCACGCTGGGCAAGCGGGTAGCCGTCAATTCCGGTGGCGACTGCGCTCGGCGCCCCCGGGATATTGAGGAGAATGGCGCTGCGTGAACCGCCGTACACGCCGCCCAGAAAGACGCCGGCGATCAGTGCCAGCGCGTCATTGACGTCCCACTTGAATGTGAAGGAGATCAGGATAGAGGCGGCCATCGTTACCGAGAGGCCGGGAATGGCGCCAATATAGATCCCCGCGAACGTGCCTGCGGCCACCATGAAAAGAAGCGACGGATCGGTCCAGGCCATGAAGAAATAGGAGACCGCTTCCATCAGAAGAGGCTCCCTTTAGGCAGCACGACCCCGAAAACGTAGCGGAAAATGGCGAAGATGATCGCGAGGCTCACCGCACTCACGGAAACAGTGAGCAGAACCGAGCCGCGGTAGAGCATCATCGTGCTGGCGAGCAGGAAAAGGAACGTGCTCACCAGGAATCCGAGCGGCTCGAGCGCAAGCATGTAAAGGAGAATGAAGGACGCGAAAATGAGCAGCCGACCGGGGGTGATTTCCCTTAGGAACGTCTTCAGCCTCGATTGCTCTGCCGCAGCATTGCGCCGCGCCGTCTCGGCAAGGATCATGAGCCCGGAGAGCAGCATGGTCCCGGCGGCGAGCATCGGGAAGACACCTGGCGACGAAGGAGAGCTGAAACTTGAGATCGTCCAGGCCTGCCAGAGCGCAAGGGCGCTGAAGATCACCAGGACCACGACGAAAACGAGTTCCCCCGGCCGCCGTGTGCGGTCGCCAGACATCTAGTCTCCTCCCCGGCGCATTGGGGCCCCGGCTTCTAATCGGCCGGAGCCCACGTTATCTCACGGATCAGGGGCGCGGAATGCCGAGTTCTTCCGGTGACACCTTGGTCGCGCCGCTGTCTTGGAGAACCCAGGTGGTGACCGACTGCCACTTCTTCAGGAATTCCTCCGCCTCGGCCCCGGAAATGTTCATCATGACGTTGCCGCGATTGGCCATCAGCGTCTTGAACGATTCCGCCTCTGCGCCCTTCTTGAACGCTTCCACGAGCTTCGCCTTGATGTCATCGGACGTGTCCTTCTTGACGAACACGCCGTAGAATGGCCCCCAAGGCAGGTACTTCGCCATTTCGGGGTATTCTTCCGTGATGGGCTTGATGTCCGGGAAGCCCGGAAGTGGCTGCGTGTCGATAACAGCCAGCGGCTTCACGTTACCACTCTTGATCAGCTCGGCAGCCGCAGAAACGCCGGCCGGCATGAAATCGACATGACCGCCCTGGAGCGCGGTGAGGCCCGGACCTTCACCATCGAAC
>JAWLCO010000042.1:0-30464 GCA_041687075.1 Hyphomicrobiaceae bacterium
GGGAGGATCTGGTCGGTGTCGAGGTTGGGCTGTGCGATCGGCACCGCCACAGCGTCCAGAGCTTGGAACGGCTTCAGGCTCATTCTGCCCTCCCCGCTGTCAGCTTGCGAACGTCTGTCAATCGCCCCGTGACTGCGGCCGCAGCGGCCATCGCCGGGCTGAGGAGGTGGGTGCGCACGCCCGTTCCCTGCCGACCGACGAAATTGCGGTTCGTGGTCGACGCGCACCGCTGGCCCGGTGCTCCCACCTCGCCGTTGGTGCCGAGGCACATCGAGCAGCCGGCGTACCGCCACTGAAACCCTGCTTCCTTAAATATACGGTCGAGCCCCTCTGCTTCCGCTTGCGCCTTGACCACGCCGGACCCGGGGACCACCCACGCTTCGACGCCCGGCGCCACCTTCCGTCCATCCACGACCGCGGCGGCGCGGCGAAGATCCTCGATGCGGCCGTTCGTGCACGACCCGATGAAGACGCGATCGACCGTGATGTCGGTCATCGGCGTTCCAGGCACGAGCCCCATGTATGAGAGGGCGCGCAGCATCACCTCGCGCTTGCGTACATCGCTCTCTGCGTCTGGATCGGGCACGCGCCCGGTAATGGGGACCGCGTCCTCGGGACTTGTTCCCCAGGTGACCATTGGCTCGATCTCGCTGGCGTCGAGCGTGACCTCGCGATCGAATGTTGCACCATGATCTGAAGGCAGAGTGCGCCACCGCGCCACCGCCTCCTCCCAATCGCGCCCGGCCGGAGAGAAAGGGCGCCCCGCGAGATAGGCGAACGTGGTCTCGTCCGGCGCGATCAGTCCGGCCCGCGCGCCCGCCTCGATCGACATGTTGCAGACCGTGAGCCGGCCCTCCATCGACAATCCGGCGATGGTCGATCCGGCATACTCGATGACGTGACCGGTTGCGCCTGCCGCGCCAATCTTGGCGATGATGGCAAGGATTACGTCCTTGGCCGAGACGCCGCCCGCAAGCTGGCCGTCGACCGCGATCCGCATCGTCTTCGGCTTGCGCTGCCACAGCGATTGCGCCGCAAGAACCTGGCAGACCTCCGTCGCTCCGATGCCGAAGGCCAGTGCACCCAGCGCGCCATGGGTCGAGGTGTGGCTGTCGCCGCAGACGATGACCGAACCCGGCCAGCTCAGGCCTTGCTCCGGACCTACGACGTGAAGGATTCCCTGGCGCGGATCTTCCAGGCCGAAGCACTTGATCCCGGCACGCGCTGCGTCCTGCATAAGTGCATTGGCCATGTCGCGTTTCTCGGCATCGGCGATCACGGCCAGATCGCGGCTGTCGGTTGGCACGTAATGATCGGGCGTCGCGAATGCCCGGTGCGGCGCACGTGGAGTGATGCCGCGCTGACGCAGCATTTCAAAGGCGGGGGCCGAGCCGTCCTGAACCAAATGCTGGTCAACGTACAGCAAGACCTGACCGTCGGGGCGCTCCATGATCCGGTGGCGTGACCAGATCTTTTCGAACATCGTCTGCGGCGGTTTGCTCATGTTCATGTTCTCGATCCGATAAATCCCATTGCCGCAGACGAGCCCCCCTGCCCCGGCAAAGGCCTGAAGGCTCCGGGAAAGCGGTCGGCAGGAGAGAAGCGCTGCGAGTGGGTCCCCGAGCGCTTTCCGAGGGGCGTCTGAGCTAGGGCCAGAAGGCTGCCGTAACGGTGCACGTACGGCGCCGTATCAACCTGGCGGCACTAGTCGACCTTCTTAGCGCCGGAGAGCCTCACGATCTCGCCATACCTCTCGAGCTCGTTGGCTACGAACTTGGAGAAATCCTCTGGCGATCCGGTGCCGGGCTGAGCTGCCAGCTTGGACAGACGGCCCTTCAGCTCCTCGGTCTGGAGAATCTCGTTGATCTCCTTGTTCAGCCGGTCGACGATTTCCTTGGGCGTGTTCGCCGGCGCCATGACGCCGTAGAACGTGGACGTGTGCACGCCCGCGATGCCGAGCTCGTCGAGCGTGGCGACGTCGGGCGCCGACGGGTTGCGCGACGGGGATGCGACGGCGAGGGCCTTCAGCTTTCCGGCAGCAACGAACGGCAGGCAGGTCGGCGGATCGAGCATGTAGTCGAGCTGGCCGGCGATCAGGGCCGTTTCCGCAGGGCTGGTCCCCTTGTAGGGAACGTGAACACTATCGATCTGCGTCGACTTGTTGAACATGACGCCGAAGAGATGCTGCGATGATCCAACGCCGCCCGAGCCGAAGTTGAGCTTGCCGGGATTTGCCTTGGCGTGATCCACCAGCTCTTTCACCGAGTTGAACGGCGAATTGGCGGGCACCACCACAAAGCTCGGCACGACGTAAACCAGGGCAACAGGTGAGAAATCCTTGATCGGGTCGAAACCGAGCGTGCTGTAAAGGTGTGGATTGACCGCATTGGGCGACAGGGAGCCCATGAGCAGGGTATAGCCGTCCGGGTCCGCCTTTGCGGCAAGTGCGGTGCCGATATTGCCGGCGGCTCCCGGCCTGTTCTCGACCACGATGGGCTGCCCAAGTCGTTTGGACAGCGGCTCAGATATCATCCGCGCCGACGTATCGACGCCGCCGCCTGCAGGCCAGGGCACGATCAATCGGATCGGCTTGGAGGGATACGTTTCGGCATGAGCCATGCCGGCGCAAGCCAGCAGCAACGCTCCTGCGAAGAGGGTTCTGATGATCCTCATCCCATGCATATCAGTTTCCTCCCATGTTTTGTTTCAAGGAAAAAGGATCGCGGCACCTCGATTGACGCGCAACTCCAAATTGCTCATGCTATCGATGAGAAAATTGGATGGCAGAGAATGTCTCGGCAGCTCCCTCCCCTGAATGCGGTTCGCGCCTTCGAAGCAGCTGCACGGAACGCCAGCTTCACCGGTGCCGCGAGGGAGCTGAGGGTGTCGCAGGGGGCTATCAGCCGCCATATTGCATGTTTGGAGCAATGGTTTGGGGTGAGGCTTTTTCTGCGTGTGCACCGCGGCGTCGAGCTCACGCCTCAGGGCAGCACGTATTACCGATTCGCGAAGAGTGCGCTCGATCACATCGAGTCCGGTTCCCGTCAATTGAGGCAAGTACCGGACCGAGCGCGGCTGCGATTGAAATTGCCTCCGACCTTTGCCCTGCGCTGGCTGGTCCCGCGCCTGGCCCGCTTTCATGCCCTGCATCCGAAAATCGACGTGCAGATCACGACATCGCACGAGCGTGCTGATTTCGACTTGGAGGACGTCGATATCAGCATTTATTCATGGGCACAGCCCCCGACGGGTCCCGGCTATCGCCGCCTGTTCGGGGAGGTACTGCTCGTCGTCTGCGCCCCTGGCCTGATTGAACGTCACGGTCCGCTGCAATCAGCTCATGACCTCAAGCACCACGTCCTGCTGTGCTCCATGCATCGGCCGCAGGACTGGCCAACGTGGCTCGCCGCCGCTCGGCTCGATGACATCGACGGAAATGGCGGATTGAAATTCGAGAACGCGGCGCTTGCCTACCAGGCGGCGATCGACGAGCTCGGCGTCATGGTGGCGCAATACGCCTTCGTGGAAGACGACCTGCGAACGGGGCGATTGATCGTGCCATTACCGTTATACGTGCGTACGCATCGAGCCTACTGCCTTTCATTCCATCCGAGCCGGCCGAAGCCTTCCCGGGTCCAGGCGTTTGAGGACTGGGTCGTAACTGAAGCTGCCGAGATCGAGCGCAGATTTCCTTAGTGCCACTGACCGCGGGGGCTGATGATATCGACTCTGCGCCGGTGCGTTGTATCTCAGCACTTAGAGTACACCACCCGGCTATCTAGGCAGGAAAAGTTTCAAGTCCCACGAGGACTTTCTGCTGTACGCGCGCGACGACAGCCCGTGGAACCCTAGATTGCGAGGTATTCGTCGCGAAGCTTGGGGTTGTCGAGCAGCTCTTTCGCGCTCCCGGTAAATACGACCTCGCCCGAATCCAGAATGACGGCACGGTTCGATAGTCGTAAGGCTGCAACCGCGTTCTGCTCGACGATGATCGTCGTAATGCCCAGCTCCTTGATGCTGTTGAGGATCTGCTCGATCTCCTGCACGATCACCGGCGCGAGCCCTTCATAGGGTTCATCAAGTAATAATAGCTTTACCTCTCGCGCAAGTGCCCGCGCCACTGCCAGCATCTGTTGCTCACCGCCGGAGAGAGTGACAGCTTCCTGCGTGCGGCGCTCCGCAAGTCGGGGGAAATGAGAGTAGACCTTGTCCAGCTCCCACCCGCGTCCCGGTGCAACCTGGGCCAGAATCAGGTTTTCCTCGACCGTCATGCCGGGAATGATCCGACGGTCCTCCGGCACGAGCTGAATGCCCGCTCGGGCCGCCTGATACGACTTCATCGTGTGGACTGGCTTTCCCTCGAGCCATATTTCACCTGCGTGCAGGTCTGGCTCGGTGGCTCGTGCCATGGTGCGCAGCGTTGAGGTCTTGCCTGCACCATTGCGCCCAAGGAGAGCAAGGATCTCACCCTTCTTCAATTCCAATGAGACGCCCTGCACCACGTAGCTTTCGCCATAATAGGAATGGATTTCTCTCACGGCGAAGAACGTTTCCGCGTCACCAGCGGCGACGGCATCGGAACGGGGTCTTTCGAGAACAGAGGACGTCATTCCACGGCACTCCCCAGATAGGCTTCCCGGACGCGCGGATCGTCTTTGATCTCTGCCGGTTTCCCTGATGCTATGATCCGCCCCTGAGCCAGAACGGAGATCCGGTCAGCCAACGAGAATACGACGTGCATGTCGTGCTCGATGATGACCTTGGTTGCTCCCCTCGATTTGATCTTCTTGAGAAGATCGATCGTCTTATTCGTATCGTGACGCGACATGCCCGCCGTCGGCTCATCCAGCAGCAAAAGGCGTGGCTTCTGGATCAGGCACATGGCCAGCTCCAGACGACGCTTGTCACCCCTCGAAAGCGCTCCGGCGTGCCCCTCACGCCGGTCATACAGTCCGACGTCGTTGAGGATGGCCTCTGCTTTCTCACGCATCTCCCCCTCCGACGCGACGCTGCGAAACATATTCACCCTGAAGGCGCCGTCGCGACGCGCGAAGGCAGCCGCCATCACGTTGTGAATGACGGGCAGATCGGGAAAAATCTGGGGTGTCTGAAATACGCGTGAAATACCGAGCTGGTTGATTTCATGCGGCGCTTTGCCGGTTACAACTGTTCCATCAAACACCACCGCGCCACTGGAGGGCGGAATCTGCCCTATGATGACGTTGAGCAGTGTAGATTTACCGGCGCCGTTCGGGCCGATGATGGCATGTGTTTCGCCCTCTTCAACCTGAAGATCGATGTCCGAAAGAGCCTTCAGGCCGCCGAAGTTCTTTTTGACATCCGCCACATGCAAGACGACGTTGTTTTTGCTGTCCGTCATTACACGCCTGCCTCATTCAGCGGGTTGAGCCTCTAACGACCGCGGAGCCTTGGCTGATCCCCGCCGCCAGTAACGGATTAGCCGTTGGCTGCCCTCGACGATGCCACCCGGCAGGAACACAACGACGAGCACGAACATCAGACCGAGTGTAAGGTGCCAACCTTCTCCGACGAACTTCGACAGGATCGCCACGAAGACGTTCTCCAGCCCGTCAGGCAAGAACGAGAAGACGTTATGAAGTATCTTCTCGTTGATGGCCGAAAAGATATTCTCAAAATACTTGATCAACCACGCGCCGAGGACCGGCCCAAACAGCGTGCCGACGCCGCCAAGGATGGTCATGAGCACGACGTTACCGGATTCGGTCCACTGCATCCGTTCCGTGCCGGCAATGGGATCCGTGACAGAAAGAAGCGCGCCGGCAAGTCCCGCGAACATGCCTGAGATCACGAATGCTGCGAGCGTGTAGGGGCGGGGATCGAAGCCCGTGTATTTCATCCGTGTTTGATTGGACCGAATCCCCTTGAGCGCCAACCCGAAGGGCGACGCGAAAATTTTCTGCGAGACATAGAACGAGAGGATCAGCACCAATGCGCAAAGATAGAAGCCGGTGTAGGCCGTTACAGTCATGCCCATGAGCGTAGGCATCGGCAGTCCAGCGCCGGCCGCCTGCGTACCGAACATGGCATCGAGCACTCGGGGGTCGTTACGGGCCAGAAGCAGCCCGGTTTCACCATTGGTAATCGGCGTCAGCACGGAATAGGCCAGGCTGTAGCACATCTGGGCAAATGCCAGCGTCAGGATCGAAAAGTAAATGCCAGATCGCCTGAGCGAAAAGAAGCCAATGACGAGTGAGAATATCCCTGCGACGACGACTGCAAGCAAGATTGCGGGAATGACGTTCATCGTCAGGAGCTTGAACGACCAGACGGCGGTATACGAGCCGACGCCCAGGAAGGCTGCGTGCCCGAAACTGAGATAGCCGGTCAGGCCGAACAGAATGTTGAACCCGATCGCGAAAATTGCGTAGATCGCGAAGCTCTGCATCAAGCCCGGGTAGGCAGCGCCAAAGGGCGTCAGCCAGATCGGCATCGTCAGCACCACCGCCGCGAATATGCCGAGGTGCATTAATTCCTTGCGTGAAAGCGCGAACATCACGGCTCAATTCTCCATAACGCCGCGGCGGCCCATCAGGCCACGCGGGCGGGTCAGCAGAACAACGACTGCCACAAGGTAAATGATGACCTGGTCGATGCCGGGCACCAGCGTCTTCACCTCTGTCATCGAGGCAAACGACTGCAAGATGCCGAGGAGGAATCCGGCTGCGACTGCCCCGGGCAGAGATCCCATCCCGCCAACGACGACCACCACGAAGCTCAGCACGAGAAAGTCCATGCCTATGTGGTAGTGCGGCGGGAGCAGCGGCGTGTACATTGCGCCCGCAACGCCGGCGACGATGGCTGCCAGGCCGAATACGATGGTGAATCTTCGATCGATGTCGATGCCGAGAAGCCCAACGGTCTCCCGATCGGCCATGCCCGCCCGCACCACCATTCCAAACGTGGTGAAGTGAAGAAAGGCGAAAACCCCACCTATGACGGCCAGCGAGAAGAAGAGAGAGACCAACCGCCACCAGGGATAGGTGAGCGTGTGCGGCGCCATGCCAATCCAGGACCCAATGTCAGCGGCGCCGCGCAAGGTGGATGGGACTGGTTGCGGAATTGGATTTGCGCCAAAAAGGCTCTTGACAATCTCCTGCAGAACGATGGCCAGACCGAACGTCACCAGAATCTGCTCGGCATGGGTTCGCCGGTAAAAATGCTTGATGAGGCCACGCTCCATCCCGATGCCGATTACCAGCATCACCGGAATCGCAAGCAGGATCGAAACGGGCACCGAATAATTCACCAGCAGCGCGCCGAAATCCCCAAGCCAATCCTGAACAACCGGCGTGCGGATCTCGACGGGCGTGCCCCAAGGGGAAAGTTGGTTGGGATCGGTCGTGACAGTTTCAATGGTAATCAAGTATCGGAACGTGACGGCGCAGAAGCAGCCGAGCATGAACAAGGCGCCGTGCGCAAAGTTGACAACTCCGAGGGTACCGAAAACAAGGGTCAGGCCGAGCGCGATGAGCGCATAAGCTCCGCCCTTATCCAGCCCGTTGAGCAGCTGGGCGAGAAACGCGTCCATGAATTTTCCCCAAGCAGGACCGATCCCGAATCAATCAGATAAAAAGCCGTCACCCGGCGCGGATCACCGCGCCGGGGTCGATCTCGATCAGCACTGATTGGGCTCGTAGGGCCCGAGCTCGCCGCCGAAGATGGCCGGATCATAGGTAACCTCCTCACGGGAGGTCTTGCCGATCACGTTCAGCACGTCGAAGCGGCTGCTCGGATTCTCGTTACCTTTCACGACCAGCACTTCCTTGAAGCACTGGTGGTCCTCGGCGCGGTAAAGCGTCGAGCCGTTACCCATTCCGTCGAACTCGAAGCCTTCGAGCGCTTTGATGACCTCCGGCGGATAGAAGGTACCCGCGCGCTCGACGGCATCAGCGTAAAGGATTGCCTGGACGTAGCCGGTGTGCGAGGACTGCGACGGAGGCGCGCCGTATTCTGCCCCGTACGACTTCGTAAAGGCTTTTGTCGCCTCATCTTCAAGGGCCCAGTGCCAGTTTGACGTGCCGATAATCCCTTTCACCGCCTCGCCGGCGCCAACGGCCATCAGCTCCGAAAACATCGGCACGACGATCTCGAAATCCTTGCCGTTCGCCTGCCGGTCCTTCAGGCCGAATTGCACCGCCTGCGGCAGGGAGTTGACCATGTCATGGCCGTAGTGATTGAGGATCAGAACGTCGGCGCCCGAGTTCAAGACAGGCGTCAAATACTGCGAATAGTCGCCGAGACCGAGCGGTGTTCGCACGGTGGCAACAGTTTCCCAGCCGAGCGCCTCGGTGGCATTTTTGATCGATTCCTCCTGGGTCCAACCCCAGGTGTAATCGGCCGTCAGGTGGTAGGCTCGACGGTCGGTGCCGTATTCCTTGGCCAGAATCGGCGCGATGGCGACGCCGGACTGGTAGGCATTGAAGAAGTGCCGGAAGCCGTAGCGGCGCTTGTCCTTGCCTGTCGTATCATTGGAATGCGTCAGGCCCGACATATAGATGATGCCCTTTTCCTGACACAGGCTCTGCTGTGCAATTGCCACGCCTGACGTAACGCAGCCGGTCACCATGATCACCTTGTCGCGCTCGATCATGCGACGGGCGCTTTCGCGAGCGGCGTCTGTGTTCGTCGCCGTATCGCCAGTTACATATTCAATCTTCTTGCCGATGACGCCATTGCCCTTGAGAGCTAGCGGCTTCATGGTGTTGAGCATACCGCCGTCGCCCTCGCCGTTGATATGCTTGACGGCAAGCTGATAGCCCTTGAGCTGGTCGAGACCCTCTTCTGCGTAAGAGCCGGTCTGCGGAACATTGAACCCGAAAAGAGCCGTACCGCCTGTGGGCGCATTGCAAAATTGCTCAGCCCAGGCAGCCTTACTGAAAATGTAAGGCGCACCGGTGATGGCTGCGATCCCGGCAGCCCCTTTCAAGGCACCTCGCCTGCTGATCTTCATCTTGGACATTTCGCTTCCTCCTTGCGCAGCGATGCTGCTTCCTCCAACGCGAGTGTTGCCCAAAGGAAGCGAAACTCAATAGGCACTTGATTGAGCAAAGATTTTTTGTAAACTCCGGCGATCCTGTAAAGTCACTTTTGTCAACGCTTGACAGGACTTGCCGATCGGAACAGCAAGGCCGTACTGCGAAAAATGCGCGCCCCCATTGGAATTCAGATCCGCCGGCGACGAACGGCGCTCAAGATTTCTCAGGCCGCGCTCGCGCGTGCAGTGGGGATCTCGCCGAGCTACTTGAATCTGATCGAGAATAACAAGCGCGTCGTCGGTGGACGGCTGCTGCTACGCATCGCAGAGCGGCTCAACATCGATATTGATCGCCTCTCTGGTGACGCCGAGCAGCGAACCATCCAGGCCCTGGAGGAGCTGCTGACGGACCCGGTACTCAGCGACATGGAGATGGATGCGGCCAGCGTCCGGGATCTCGTGGCTCGGCATCCGGAAGCCGCGATCGCTATAACGCGACTGCATCGAGCCTATGTCGACTCGATCGCCGATATGGAGGCGTATGCGAACAGGCTCAAATCTGATCCCCTCCTGTCGCATATGCTGCATCAGGTGCTCAACCGGATCGCGGCGATACGATCCAGCGCAGAGATTCTATCGTCTGTTGCCGACCTGACGGCACCCGAAAGAGAGCGGTTCCTCGGCACGATCAATAATGAAGCTCAAGATTTGACGGGCGTGCTGAGAAAGCTTGTCTCCTACTTCGATCAGACTTCCTCACGGCAGAAAAACATCTCACCGCTGCGAGAGCTGGAAGATGCGATCATTGCAGCGAACAACCATTTCCCGAAGCTCGAAAATCTGGCTCTCCTGTTACGTCAGGACATTCAAAGTGGTGGGCCACCCAGCGAGTCAGATCTTTCTCACGCGCTGAGCGAGCGCTTCGGTATTTCATGTCGAATTGGCGAGGAATTTACCGGTCAGCACACGTTCGATCCTGAGACGAAAAGGCTCGGGTTCAGCGTCTCCACGACCGCCGCAACCCGGCGGTTTCAGATGTGCCGCCTCTACGCGGAGCATGCAGCCCGGGAACTGTTGGATGATGAGACAGGTCGTCTTGGGCTCACGTCCGAAGAGGCATTGCGAATGGCGCATCGGGCGCTGTCGTCCTACGTGGCTGGCGCCATGGTGATGCCCTACGATGCCTTCCTCAACGACGCGGAAGATCGGCAGTATGATATCGATCTGCTCGGGCACATCTATGAGGCGAGCTTCGAGCAGGTGGCGCACCGGCTTGTCACCTTGCGGAAAAAAGGCGCTGACGGCGTGCCATTCGGATTTCTCAGGGCCGATGCTGCCGGGCGGCTGACGAAGCGCTTTCCCCTCCCGGGGCTGGTCCTCCCGGCCCTGGGGCACGGCTGCCCGCGCTGGCCAATCTACACTGCACCAAGCACAGGCACGATCGTCAGGCAAATAGCCGAATTTACAAGCGGGTCACGCTATCTGCTCATCGCGAAAACCGTTGCAAAGCGCGTTTCCGCCTATCAAGAACAACCCGTCCGCTTCACGATCATGCTGGCTTGCGATGTCCTGCACGCGGATCGGACCATTTACGGACGTGGGCTCGACCTTCACGGCACGACGAACCGGGTTCTGGTCGGGCCCTCTTGTCCACTCTGCACGCGAGACCATTGCGAGCACAGGCAGGAGGCAACCCGATTCCCTGCTCCTTAGTACGGGGAAGGGCCGGAAGAACTAAGCCGGCTGTTCGATCTTCGCATTTGCGACCTCAATCGTGGTCAGCGGCAGCGAGATGCGGAAGCAGGCGCCCGGCAGTCTCCCGTCTACGAGCTCGAGTTTCCCGTTGAGCCTCTTGACGATGTTGTAGCTTATGTTCAGTCCCAGCCCCAGACCAGAGGTGGGCCCCGAAACGTCATCCGCCGGATTCGCGCGAACGAATTTGTCGAATATGTTCTTTCGATATTGTTTCGGAATCCCTGGTCCGTTATCGCAGACCTCCACCACGTAGGTCTCGCTGGTCATCCGGGACGTTATTTCAACCCGTGGGTTCGGATGATCGTTGTGCGCGACTGCATTCGCAATAATGTTGATGAAGACTTGCGAAAGCCGATCGGCGTTGGCGTAAACGGGCCCCGTTCTCGCACGTGAGACGCTTTCTACCTTGACGGCTTTTTGGCGAGCCAGCGCTTCGCAGACGGCGATGGCACGATCGAGAACTTTCTCGGCATCGATCGAGCAATTGACCCAGTCACTCTCACCATGCTCCAACGCGCTGAGATCGAGGATTTCGTCCAGAAGCTTGGTCAGCCTGACACTCTCCTGATGGATGATCGATACGAAGCGTTCTCGCTGGGCCTCGTTCAGGCCGCCATCACTCAGCAGAATCTCTGAGAACGAGCGAATGGACGTCATGGGCGTGCGGACTTCATGGCTGACCTGGGACAGAAAATCGTCCTTCTGTCGATGCAGCTCCTCCAGCAACGTGTTCGCCTCGCGCAGTTGGTGGGCTATGGAGCGCAGCTCCAACGACTTCTGCTCGAGCTCATGCGAGTACTCGATGACCTGCTGCGTTTCATCGGCTATTCGCATCATCTCTTCGAGAGAAATGGAGTCGCCTGCCACGACCTTCGACAGCAGGACGTGGGCTGAAGCCGCGCCGATCGAGCTTGCCATTTCCCGCTCCAGCTTGGCGATGAACTCCGATGAAACGCCGAGCCGCGAAGCAGCCTCCCCCCTTGGAATCTCGGAGGACTCGAAAAGAGCTCGAGCACGCTCCCAGCCCAGGACGCGCTCTGCGACGAAGAACAGCTCGTCGGTTGTCGCCGAGCCGCGGAGAATATGAGGATGGGCTCTCGGGTGGCGCCTGAAAATGTCGACGAACAGAGTTGCTTGAATTCGCTCCAGCGCGCTCTGACTGGTGGCCAGGGAGACGCAAACCAGCGTCGTCGTGTTCAGCAGAAACGTCCAGAAAACGGAGTGGACGAGTGGATCGAGGTTATCCAGTCCGAACAAGGCTTCAGGGCGCAGCATCGCGATCCCCCAGGGGCCCTGCGCAACGAGCTCTCGTACGGCGGAGCTCGTGGATTCGAAGCTCGGCAGGAACATGGTCCAGGCCCATATCACAAAGCCGACCAGGGTCCCGCTGATCGCTCCGTGAACCGTCGCATGGCGCCAATAGAGCGCCGCCAGCATCGCCGGGAGAAACTGCGCGACGCCCGCGAACGAAATGAGACCGATAGGCGCCAGCGCATCCGACTCCCCCGTCATCCAGAAATAGACGAAACCGAGAAAAAGGATGGTCGCGATCGAGATGCGGCGGCTCAGCAGGAGAAGACGTGCAATGCCGCGATCCCCGGCGGCTTCGAGATTGGCGGAGCGCCGCAGGGCGATCGGCATGATCACATGGTTCGAGACCATAATGGATAGCGCGATCGCCGCCACGATGATCATGGAGGTGGCGCTGGAAAAGCCGCCGATGAAAGCGAACAGCGCCAACCATTCGTTACCGGCGGACATGGGAAGGGTCAGGATGAACATGTCCGGATTGGCGTCCGCCGGCCGGGTCGCCAATCCGTAGAGCGCGATCGGCACCGTGAAGACGCTCATCAGGAACAGATATGTCGGAAAAGCCCAGCCTGCGGTTCGCAAGTGCTCTTCGTTGGAATTTTCCACGACCGCAATTTGAAATTGGCGCGGCAGGCAAATGACCGCCGTTGCAGAGAGCACGAGGACAGCCACCCAGCGGCTTCCGAAGGCTCCCTTTTCGTGAATGTCGATGCCGGCATCCTGCGCCAGCGCGAAGACTTTGCCGAACCCGCCACCCAGACCGAAGACGACGAAAATGCCGACAGCGATGAAGGCCACCAGCTTCACCACGGCCTCGAACGCGATGGCTGCAACAACCCCATGGTGCTGCTCCCGCGCATCGACGTTTCGCGTACCGAACAGGATGGTGAAGAGTGCCATGACGGTGGCAACGCTGAACGCCAGCTGGACCTCATCGAGCCCCGCCAGATGGCCGCCATGGGCTCCTGTTGCGGTCGATACGGCCTGGATGGAGCTGGTGATCGCTTTCAGCTGAAGCGCAATGTAAGGCGTCACGCTGACAACGGCGATCAAGGTTACCAGGACCGCCAGCCTGCTCGACTTGCCGAAACGCGAGGATAACAGATCGGCTACACTGGTGATGCGCTGCGAATGACTGATGCGGACCAGCTTGCGTAGGATGAACCACCACCCAACGAAAACCAGCGTCGGCCCCAGATAGATGGCGACAAATTCCAATCCATCGCGCGCTGCAGTGCCGACCGCGCCGTAAAAGGTCCAGCTCGTGCAGTAAACAGAAATCGACAGAGTGTAGACAAATGGGGAACTGAGGAATCCCGAATTGCCGCGTTTGGCGCGAGCATCGGAGATATAGGCCAGAATGAAGAGCAGGCCGACGTACGCTATGGCCGTTAGGATGACGAGATCTGAGGAAAGCATTATCCGCTGTCTCCCTCAGCGGTTGAGTTCCGGAGAAGCTGCTTTCTTCTCTGTTTGCGTGTTCACTGGCGCCTTTGGCATTTTGGAAGAAATGATGACGGCGCACGCGATCAGCAGCAGCCAGACCAGAAAGAGATAGAGGACCTCGAGCGGAACGCCGAACACCACCGTTCGGGTATTGAACAGATTGAGCAGTGGCGGGAGCAGGAGCAGTACGCCCAGAACCTGGATTGCGAAAACGGCCTCTGCGCGTTTGCGCGCATCCTCTTCAGTCGCGGGACGGTTCTTGATCATGATTTCGGCTGAATCAGGTGCGCTCGAGAAGCTGCCGAACCTCGCGCAGCACCTCTTCGTTCGAGTAAGGCTTGGTGACGAAACTGTCGGCCTTCAGCTCCAGCGCCAGCTGACGATCGTGCTGCTGGCCGCGCGCGGTGAGGACGAGTACGGGGATATGTTTCAGATCGGCATCGGCGCGAATGGTCTTGAGGACGTCGAGACCGCTACGCTTTGGCAACATGATGTCCAGCAAGAGCAGACGCGGCTTCAACCGCCGCAGCGCCTCCAGTGCCGCATCGCCATCCCTGACAGAGTCGACGGCCCAACCGCAGCGCCCCAGGATGAAATTCAACGATTCCAATATGGCTGGCTCATCTTCTGCGATGAGTATATCCACCATGAACCGGCACTCCTCCCATCATCGAACTGCCACTCGACCGTGACGTTGCTTTGAATATTGTTGTCGTGCTGAGCGACTGCACGCGTCCGCGCCGCATGGCAGCAGGTCTCCCCGACCGAAAAGCCCTCCGCAAGCAGGCTGGCTGCTTTGCAGCTACAGTATGGTAGGTGCGCCCGCTCGCGGGGGCAAGTGGGGGTTCTCAGCAAGCATGGTTTGCTAGCCGGATATCAGAATCGCAACCAAGCGCGCCGTGGGCTCTCATATCAAAAGTCAGGTTGCCTAGAAAACAATGCGTGCTGACCTTCATGGCAACGCGCACCTCTGCTGACGTCAGAGCCTCTGCTGGACGGCGACTGCCGCTAGGGTGAGGAAACTGGGCGGCCCAAGCCTGTTGCGACTTTGCTCGCGAAGCACGGGGCGCTCGATCCCGTCCAGGCACGCGCTCAGGCGCAACAATGCGCTATCGCAAAGGAATTTTCCGGACTGGCTCTGCGAAGTTGCCCAGTCGCGCGTGCTCCAAGGCAAGGAACTCGCGCGGGCGCTCGGCTGTTCTCAGGCGAGGTTAGCAAAACCAACTGGAGTAACGGCTGTGAAATTCGGAAAAGTCACTCAAATCGCCGCTGCGGCGCTCCTGGCGAGCGCCGGGACTGTGGCCTATGCCCAGGTCGGCGGCAGCCAGGCGCAGCAGCCTGGCGCATCGCAACAGGGAGCCCAGCCGGGCGGGCCAACTGCTCCCGGTCGCGGAGGAGCCGGCGGCGCAGTTCAGCAGCAGCCCGGCGCTGGCGGCATGGAGAAGCAGCCAGGCGCTTCCGGCCAGATGCGGCAGGACAAAATGCAGCGCGGCCAGCAACGGCCCGAAGGTAAGGCCGAACGGAGAGCTGGAGAAAAGCAAGGAACCAGAGAGGATGGCCGCCAGCAGGCGAGAGAAAGGCCGGAGGGCGAGCAGAGGAAAGGCGCTGGCGGTGCTGGCCTTCGCCCCGACCTTTCTGAAGAGCAGCGCGGCAACATCCGTCAGCATCTGAGCGCAGGTCCGCGCGTAGACGATGTCGATGTGTCCATCTCAGTCGGAACCCGCCTGCCCCCACGGGTCTCGGTTCGTCCGCTGCCGCCGACGGTGATCGAGATCGTGCCGCAATACCGCGGCTATGCCTACGTTCTCATCGGTAGTCAGATCGTCATCGTGGATCCTGATACGCACGAAATCGTGGCCGTGCTCCCGGCCTGATTGTGCTCGGCGCGAGTTCCCCGACAGCAAGCTCAGTTGGGGAACTCGCGCAGCATTTTATACTCGCCTCGAGCCTTCTTCACGGCCCGGCGCTATGCCGCCGCAGCCGTCGGCTCGTCCTACTCGGGACGACGGCCGCGTTTCAGCAATCTGAACAGGGGCAGTTTTGGCCCATTCCAGGCTTCCAGCAACGCCCCGCAGATCTCGCAACGCTTCTCGCCCGCGTCGCGCGAGGAGATCCACACCGTCCGGCGCTCATAGACCGAACGGCAAACACTGCACGTAACGGTGCTCGTGTCGCTCATCCTGCAGACCACGGCTTGGTTTCTGATTGAGCCTCCGGCGGACTCAAGGCAAGGCGACCCGCGCGAGCCGGACCGGATACGGGGCGGTAGAACACCACGCGCGCGCCATTGTCAAACATCGGTTGCAGGCAGCGGGTGACAACCATTTATCTGTTGACACCATACCAACCGGTCGGTATGCCTTGATAAATGAGGTCACTGGCATGGCGAAAGAACACTCAGCACGCACGAAACTGCTCCAGGCGGCCCTGCGCGTGATCCGGACCAAGGGCTATGCCGCAACGAGCGTCGACGAGCTCTGCGAAACTGCGGGCGTGACCAAGGGTGCCTTCTTCCACCATTTCAAGAGCAAGGAAGATCTGGCGGTCGCAGCGGCAAACTATTGGTCGGAAACGACGGGCGCGTTTTTCGATGCGGCGCCGTATCAACAGCTGCAGGATCCCCTCGATCGGATCTTCGGCTATCTCGATTTTCGCAGGATGATCCTGAACGGCTCGATGCCGGAGATTACCTGTCTCGCAGGCACGATGGTTCAGGAGACCTATGATACCCATCCCGCGATCCGCGAGGCCTGCAATGCCAGCATCAGCGGACACGCCGCCAAGCTCGCGATCGACATCGATAAGGCGATTGGCACGCACGGTATCAGCGCAGAAGTAACGCCGGACAGCCTGGCCCTATTTACGCAGGCGGTGCTGCAGGGCGCTTTCATTCTGGGAAAAGCGCGAAACAATCCAGAAATCGCCGCCGAATGCGTCGATCACCTGAGGCGGTATTTCGAGTTTATCTTTCAGCAGAGCCCGGAGGAGACGCGTCATGGCGACTGAACATCAGAGCGTTACAAAACGTGTATTGCCTCATCTCGTCTGCAGGGGTGCTGCAGAGGCGATCGAGTTCTACAAGAAGGCATTTGGCGCAAGTGAGGAACTCCGCCTGCCCGGCCCCGACGGCCGCCTGTTGCACGCGTGCCTGAACATCAACGGGTCTCCTGTGATGCTCGCCGATGAATTCAAAGAGATGGGTAATGCATCGCCGGCGACACTGGGCGGAACGCCTGTCACCATTCACCTCGTCGTGGAAGACGTCGATGCCGTTGTCCGGCAGGCGATCTCGGCTGGGGCGAAGGCGATCATGCCCGTCGCCGACATGTTCTGGGGCGATCGCTACGGCGTGATCGAGGACCCGTTCGGTCACCGCTGGTCCATCGCCACTCCCAAGCGGACACTGAGCGAAGCCGAGCTCAGGCAAGCCGCGGCAAGCGCCTGCATGAACCAGTAATGGCGGAAGAGGAACGTATTGGCCATGAACACCACAGATTTGCCGACGGCCGATCGGACGCTTGTGCTGACCCGGATCATCGATGCGCCGCCCGAAAAGGTTTACCGCTGCTGGACTGAGCCAGAGTTGCTGAAGCAGTGGTTCGCGCCGCGCCCGTGGAGTACGCCCCATGCCGAGCTCGACCTGCGGCCTGGCGGTTCAAGTCTCGTCGTCATGCGCAGCCCGGAAGGACAAGAGTTTCCCAATCCTGGCGTATATCTCGAGGTTATCCCCAACCGAAAACTGGTTTTCACGGATGCCTATGTGAAAGCCTGGGAACCCTCGAAAAAGCCGTTCTTCACCGGCATCATCACCTTTGAGGATGAGGGGGCGGGCAAGACCAGATACACCGCCCGCGCACTCCATTGGACGGATGAGGATCGCGAAAAGCACGAGAAGATGGGATTTCACGAGGGCTGGGGCATTTGCGCCAACCAGCTCGAAGAGGTCGCCCGCAAACTTTAAAGAGGGAGAAAGCCATGACGGCGAAGGTCCGTACATGCCTTTGGTTCGACGGCCAGGCTGAAGAGGCAGCGAACTTCTACGTGTCATTGCTCCCGAATTCGGCCGTCGAAGGCGTATTCCGCCCGCAGCCGAATGGTCCGGCGCTCGTCCTCAATTTTTCGCTTTGCGGCACGCCATACCAGGCCCTCAACGGCGGCCCTCAGTTCAAGCATTCCGAAGCCGCCTCGATTTCGGTCACGACGGAAGACCAGGAAGAGACAGACCGGCTGTGGCATGCGCTCATCGCCGATGGCGGTTCGGAGAGCAGGTGCGGCTGGCTGAAGGATCGTTGGGGCCTTTCATGGCAGATCGTCCCCAAGGCTCTACCTCGCCTGCTTTCTGATCCCGATCGCAAGGCAGCTGATCGCGCAATGCAAGCCATGATGACGATGGGCAAAATCGACATCGCCGCACTCGAGGCGGCGTTTCGGGCGGCGTGATCCGAACCAGATCAGCGCAATCGCATGCCACGCCTACGACGGGCGCACCTGCAGGATGATCTTGCCTTGCGCCTGTCCGTCTCGAAGCAACGACAAAGCCGCCTTGAAGTCTTCGAGGGGAACCGTGCGGCTGATGACGGGATCGATCAGACCACGGCTGTAGAGTTCGAAAATCTCCTTCTGCGCTGAGGCGACCAACTCCGGTGTCCGGTCGCGGTAATCCGACCACTGCAGCCCCATGACCGCGATATTTTTCACCAGCAGGTAATTGGCACGAATGTTCGGGATCTCGCCGCTGGCAAACCCGATGACTACAAGCCGGCCGCACCAGGCCATTGCGCGCAGGGCAGCGGCGTTGGCCGAACCGCCGACAGGATCGATAACGACATCGGCACCGCGCCCGCCCGTGACGGCGGCGACATCAGCTTTCAGGCTGTCCCGCAAATCCGGCCGGCCCAGATCGACGATGTAATCCGCACCCGCGGCGCGCGCCACTTCCGCGTTGCTCTCGCCGAGAACTCCGGCGATCACGGGGCTGGCGCCGAAGGCCTTGGCGAGTTGCACGCTGGCGACGCCAATCCCTCCCGAAGCTCCGAGCACGAGCACACTTTCGCCCGGCTTGAAGCTTGCCCGCTGCTTCAGCGCAAACCAGGCCGTCTGATAGACGAGGCCCAATGCTGCCGCCTTCTCGAACGGCATACCATCGGGCATCCGAAAGCAGTTCTCCGCCCGCACACGCACCTTCTCGGCATAGGTGCCGTATTCGACCTGCACGGCGACGGCATCCCCGATCGCCAGGTCTTCTACGCCTTCCCCCACGCCCGACACGCGCCCAGCGGCAGCCTTTCCGGGCGAAAACGGCAACGGCGGCCTGATCTGGTATTTGCCCTCGATCACCAGAATGTCCGGATAGTTCGCTTCGGCCGCCACGACATCGACCACCACCTCGCCCGGTGCCGGCACCGGGTCGTCCATCTCGGCCACGCCGATCTGCTCGAAGGGCGCGAACTCGCGAACGAAAACGGCTTTCATAGGTAATCCTCGTTATTGGCGCCAAGCGATGGCGCAGCAATTGCCTCACCAGGCGCACCGCGAAAAGCGGAAGCGATCGGAACGGGCAGAGCGGGCAGACTTCTGCCGTCCTCGCCGGCAAGAACGTGGTCGAAAAGACCGCGAGCCTTGAAATGCGGGTCCTCCAGCGCCTCGGCGACGGTGGCCACAACAGAGCAGCAGCAGTCGCGGCCCGCAAAGCGCTCCGCCCACACCTGGCTGGTCTCTGCCGCGATCAACTCCGTTATGCGGCCGATGGTGGCGGCGGGATTCTTGGTGTCGTCGCGCAACTCGGGGTCGAGATCGATAATGTCGCAGAATGTTTCCCAGAACTTCTGCTCAATGGGTGCGGCTGCGATGATGCGGCCGTCGGCGGTCGGATAGAGCCGGTATCGCGGTGTTCCGCCGGTGACGAGATCGGTGCCATTGCCGGGCCACGCCCCGGCCGCGAGCCCCTGGCCGAGCGCCCAGTACATGAACGGGAAGATATTGTCGGACATGGCCACATCGAGATAGCGGCCATGGCCCGAGCGCGACCGCTCCTGCAAGGCAAGAAGAATGTTCATGACCGCCGGATAGGCACCTCCGGCGATATCGGCGATCAGGGCCGGCGGCACGACTGGCCTGTCTGACGCCCCCATCGAAAGCGAAAGCAGACCCGCATTGCCAATGTAATTGAGGTCGTGCCCGGCCACATCGCGCTTCGGACCATTCTGCCCGTAGCCCGTAATTGCGCAGTAAATCAGGCGCGGATTGGCTTTCGCGAGCGTTTCGTAATCGAGGCCAAGGCGCGCCATAACGCCCGGGCGGAATTGCTCGACGAGAATGTCAGCGCGTGCAATGAGCGGGTCGAGCTTCGCACGTTCCTCCGGATTTTTGAGATCCAGCGCGATGCTTTTCTTGCCCCGATTGAGAAGAGCGAAGTTGATGCTGTCCCGGCCCCAACGGGGCTTGTAATGGCGCATTTCCTCGCCCGAGCCCGGCCGCTCGATCTTGATCACCTCGGCACCCGCTTCGGCGAGAAGCAGCGTCGCCATCGGCCCAGGTAACAGGGTCGAGAAATCGAGAACGAGCAAACCGTCGAGCGGTCTCATGTCTTCGCCCTCTCGCGGCGCGCGGCGACAATCGCCTGTCGCGGCGGTGCATAGGCCGGCGTGCCATAGGTTTCAAAGAGGGCCTGAGTAATCTCATAGTGGCGGGCAAGACCGCCTCGCTTTACGCGTTCGATCGGTCCGTCCGGATAACCAAGCCCGAGCCGGCAGGTGAGGTCCATATCGGCCTGCGTGGCAAGTCCCTCATCGAGCAGACGCAGCGCCGCGTTGTATTTCGGCCGAACAAGCCGATCGATAATTCGCCCCGGCAGGTCCGCCGAAATGACGGCGTCCAACCCCGCGTTCTCGAATATGTCGCGCGCCGCTTCCAGGGCGCTCTCCCTGGTCCAAGGGCGCCGCACCAGCTCGACGAGCTTGGAAGGAGGGTCATCGCCGTTGCGATAGCGGGCAAAGCCGACGACATTCGCAAGCGTATCATCGGCCTCCTCGCCCGTGTGAAGGGCCAGGCTTTCCGATTCGAGTTCCACCAGGATTGCCGATTTCGCCGGATCTGGCGCGATTGGGCTGCCGCCGAGGTAGATCAGGACGTCGGCATCGGCCGGGGCACAAGCCGACGACAGAAAGGCATCGCCGTGTGGAAACGAGCGGCTTTCACCGCCGCTGATGATGGCATACCGCATGGCGTCAGGCTCCGAACATTTTCGCGCCGTCGTAGGTGAAGAACCCGCGACCTGTCTTCCGGCCGAGCAGGCCGGCGGCAACCATTCGCCTCAGAAGCGGCGGGGCCGCGGCGCGGGCATCGAGCGTAATGGGATAAAATGCCTCGCAGAGCCGAACCTGTGTGTCGAGACCAACGAGATCGATCAGCTCAAGCGGGCCCATCTTATAGCCGAGAGCCGACTTGATCGCCTTGTCGATGTCGGCTGGTGAGGCGACTCCCGCCTCGACTGCGCGGATCGCATCATTGTTGAACGGCACCAGCAGCGCATTGAGAATGAAACCCGGTTTGTCCTGCGTCTTCACCGGGATCTGGCCGCATATTTCCGTCCAGTCCCAGGCTGTTTTGAAAGTCTCGTCCGACGTCAACAACCCCGGGGACATTTCGATCAGCTTCATGAGCTGCGCCGGGAGACAGAAATGCATACCGACCACCTTGTCGGGCCGCGCGCAACCCGAAGCGATCTCCGTGATCGACAGCGTCGACGTGTTCGATGCGAAAATCGTGTGCTCGGGGCAAATACCGTCCAGCTTGCCCAGCAGCGCGCGTTTTGTTTCCAGATCTTCGAATACTGCTTCGATGACGAGATCGCAGGCGGCGAGATCCTCGATACGCGTGGTGCGTTCCATGCGGGCCAGAATGGCGTCACGATCCTCGGCCGACAGCTTGCCGCGTTCGACCGATCTGCCGAAGAATGTCGCGGTCTGACCTGCCGCCCGCTCGAGCGCGCCCGCGTCCATATCGTAGCTTATGGTGCGGAATCCCCCGCGCGCGGCCACAATGGCTATCCCGGCACCCATTGTGCCGCCGGCGCCGCAAACACCCACCGTCCGGATATTCGTGGTCATCTGGCTGCGAAGCTCCGTCCGATCAGTTGGCGATGGATCTGGTTCGTACCTTCCCAGATCTGGGTGATCTTGGCGTCCCGCATCAGCCGCTCGACGCGATAATCGCGGCAGTAGCCGTAGCCGCCGTGCATCTGAACGGCCTCGGTTGCGATCCGCATGGCAAGATCGGAGGCGCGCATCTTGGCCATCGATGCTTCGATGCCGAAATCGGTTTCGCCGTCCTCGAAAAGCTGCGCCACGTAGTCGAGCCAGACCTCGGCCATAGCCAGGTCCGTTGCCATGTCGGCCAACGAAAACTGGTTGCCCTGAAAATCGATAACGCGCCGGCCCGACTGGCGGCGCTCGTTCATGTAGCGCACCATATCGTTGAACGCCGCCCGAGCAATACCGAGCGCGTGCGCAGCGATGCTGGGTCGCGACTTGTTGAGCGAAGACAGCAGGATGCGAAGCCCCTCGCCCGGCTCCCCGAGCAGGTTGGCGCGCGGGACCCGGCAGCCCTGGAACGAGAGCGCGGCAGTGGAGGAGGCTCGGTGGCCCATCTTGTCCTCCAACCTGATCACCTCCAGGCCGGGGGTGCCCTTTTCGAGAATCAGGACGGAAATGGCACGCTTTGGATCCTCGATTTCGCTCCACTTTCCGAAAAGCAGAATCAGATCGGCGACATCGCCATTCGTTATGAACGTCTTCCCGCCACCGACGATGATACCGTCCCCATCCGGCGCGAAACGCGTTTGCATGCCGGTGGCGTCAGACCCCGCATTCGGCTCGGTGATGGCAAGGGCACCGAGCCCGCCGGCGGCAATGCGGGGCAACAGCCGCGCCTTCTGCTCCTCGGTGCCGAGGTCGATCAGCGGCTTCATGCCATGAAAATTGGTGGCGTAGATGATGCCCGTCGAAGCACACGCCTCTGCTAGAATTTTCACGACGGCGAGATAGAGCCGGTAGGACATCGGCGACCCGCCGTAAGCCTCCGGCACGAACAGGCCGTTGAGCCCAAGCTCATTAAGCGCCTCGACATTTTTCCACGGAAACTCACCCGTGCGGTCGTAGTGCTCGGCACTGGGCGCGATGACCGTGTCCGCCACGCGGCGCACCTGCTCCAGAATGAGCCTCTCATCCTCGTTCCATAGACGGCGGCGCTCGAGTTGCTCGAAGACCTTCATCAGTGATTCATTCCCTGGCCGCCGTCGATGTAGATCGTTTCGCCGGTGAGGAAGTCGATCCGCTCCGCGAAAAGCACGCCGACAAGGCGGGCCACTTCGTTTGGCTGCCCGGGTCGCCCAACGGGTACGCGCCGCCCAAGCCAGGCTTTGATCTTGTCGCTGGCGAGGAACTCGCGGTTGAGAGCGGTTTCGATATAGCCCGGCGCGACGTCGACAACGGAAATGTTGTCGCGAGCCCATTCCACTGCAAGGCATCGGGTCATGGCGCCGATCGCCGCCTTCGAGGCACAATAAGCGAGATTGCGGGCGACACCCAGCTTATCGAAAAAAGACCCGATATTCACGATCAACCCGCCGCCGCCTGCCTTGAGATGCGGGTAAACCTGCTGACTCGCAACGAGCACGGATGTTGCATTGAGCCGCATCGTCGATTCGAATTCGGAGGCAGAAAGGGTGGCACTCGGTTCGGAGCGCTGCGCCCCTGCGTTGTTGACGAGCCCTACGATCGGACCTCTCTCGGCTATACTCCGAATGGCGGCCGCGACCGCCGCTTCGTCCGTCACGTCACAAACGAGGCCGTAGCCATGGGCCGTTTCGCCCGAACGGGAGAGCGCCGCGATCGTGTAGCCGCGCTGGGTCAGCTCGGCGGCAATGGCGGCCCCGATGCCGCGACTCGCACCAGTGACGATGATCTGGCCCTCAGGCATCCTTGAACTCCGCCTTGCGCTTTTCGGCAAAGGCCGCCATTCCCTCTTCGGCATCCGCGGTGCGGAACGCGACGGTCGAAAGGTCCGCTTCCACCTTAAGCCCTTCATGAATCGGCAAATCGAGGGCGCGGCGCACCGCATCGCGCGCGAAACCCAGAGCGGGCAGGCTGAAGCAGGTGAAGGTCCGCGCGAAATCAATTGCGCCCGCGAGAATGTCTCCTTCGATGACGCGATTGACGAGACCGATGCGCTCCGCCTCCTCGGCCCCGACGGTCCGGCCTGTCATGATCATGTCCAGCGCGCGTGCTTCACCAACGAGGCGCGGCAGACGCTGCGTGCCGCCATAGCCCGGGATGAGGCCCAGCTTGATTTCCGGAAGGCCCATCTTGGCATTCGGACTGGCGACCCGGAACGTGCAGGCCATGGCAAGCTCAAGTCCACCTCCGAATGCATAGCCGTTGATGGCAGCCACTGACGGGACCGGGTGCCGGTCGAGCTTCGCGAAGACGGCCTGCCCCTTTTCGGCTCCGCGTCTCTGAGCCATCAGCTCCCTTCCGCGCAGCTCCTTGATATCGGCACCTGCGCAGAAAGCCTTTTCGCCGGCACCCGTGATGATCAAGGCTCGGGCGGGCAATTTCGCTGCCTCGTCGATGGCATGCGAGATCTCATCGACAATTGCGAATGACAGCGCGTTGAGGGCTTCCGGGCGGTTTAAGGTCAGGACTGCGAATTCCTCGTGTTGGGATAGCTTCACGTTCATGCGCGATTCTCCTCCCGGGAGCGGTAGCGGATCGGGATGGGCGACAGTTCACTCTTGCGGACCATCTCGACGAGCGTCCGTTTCAGAATCTTGCCGCTGGCCGTCAGCGGGAAAGTCTCCATGCAGAGAAAATATTCGGGCATATCGTATTTCGATAGCCCTTCCCGCGCGAGGTGCTCGAGCAGCAATTCTGCCTCGATCTCGCCGATCACCGCAATGCATACGCGCTCACCCAGGCGTTCGTCGGCGACTGGGAAACAGGCCGCTTTGACGACCCGTTCATGGCGCAGCGCCAGAGCCTCGATCTGGGCCGGATAGATGTTGTGCCCGCCACGGATGATGAGGTCCTTGAGGCGACCTTCGATCTTGAGGTTACCTTTTGCGTCGAGAACACCGAGATCGCCCGACATGAACCAGCCGTCGCGGTTGAAGCTCGATTCCGTGGCTGTCTGGTTATCGAAATAGCCGAGCATCAGCGCCGCGCCGCGCCCGCCGATCTGCCCGACCTCTCCAACGCCGACCGGCCGGTCAGGATCGTTCGGATCGAAAAGGCGCACCTCGTACGCCCGGCCGCCGCGGCCGCACGTCTCGACGATCACCTGCGTCTCGTCCGCCGGGTGCGTGTATTGGTGCGACGAGTTCTCCGTCATGCCATAGACATTCTGCGGCTTGATCGACTGTGCGACGAACGCCTCTGCAACAGAGGGCGGAATCGGCGCACCAGCCATATAGAACACCTGAACCTCGCCCAGCCGCTCCATGCCGCGAGCGCGCTGCTCGGCGAGGATGTCCATGGCGTGCGTCGGCACTCCCATGACGTAGGTGGCACGCGTTGAGACGATCCAGTCGAGCCGGCTCATGTCTGCCGGCGGATCATCGGTTACGAGGCGGCAACCGGACAGCACCCACTGCGCAACGGCCACCCAGGCGATGTGATGGGAAAGCGGTGAAAGGGACAGGATGACTGTGTCCGGGCCATGTCCCCAATCGCGGACCATGTCCCGCGCATTCGCGAGCAACGTATTGTCCGAATGCATCACGCATTTCGGATCACCGGTCGTTCCCGAAGTAAACGCGAGATAGGTGACCTTGTCAGGATCGGCGACAGGCGGCGTTTTGTTCGGCGCCGCTCCGGGAAAGCTGTCAGGCGTGTAGACGACCTTGAGCGAAGGCACTCCGGCCAGAACGGCATCGAGGTCTGTTCTTGCGCGATCTGCGCCCCAGCCGGGCTCGGTCACCAGGGCGCGAGCTGAAAGCCGGGTGAGAAGTTGGCCTATTTCCCCGCACGTATACGTGCGGTGAAGCGATGGATTGCAGGCAAAACCCTCTCGCGAGCAGGCAAGAAACGTGACGATCGCCTCGATGCGGTTCGACATCCAGATGGAAACGCGATCGCCCCCGACCAGGCCATAGGTCCGCAGATCAGCGGCGACGCCGTCCACCCAGCGCACCAGCTCGCGCCAGGATAGTGCCCGGCGGCCGTCCTGCACCGCGATGGCATCCGGGCGGCCCTGCGCGTGCCGGGCGGCGAGGGCATAGAACGTCTCAGGGCACCACAGGCCCTGCTCGTAGTAGCGGGCCGCAGCGGCCGGATGATGCAGCGTCAGAAACGGGCGCACGGCTCACCTGCCGAACTTGCTCGGATCGGGTTTGCGGCGCTCGCCGAACGCTGCGGAGAGCTCGTGACTTTCCTCGCTCTCGAGATACGAGCGCAGCAGGAGATCATGCGCGACACGGGCCAGCCCGGAAACGCCGCCATGCCGCGCATTGAATGCCGCCTTGATCGAAGCAAGGGCGAATGGTCCGCGCTCGGCTATTTCGAGAGCCATGGTGCGCGTTTCCTCCTTGAGCTTGTCGTCGGGCACGACCTTGTTGATCATGCCGAGCTCCAACGCCTCGCGCGCGGTGATTTTGGGATTGCGATACCAGATCTCTTTCGCTTTTTTCTTGCCGACGAGATCTTCCAGATACCAGGTCCCGTAACCGGCATCGAACGAGCCCATCATAGGCCCGACCTGCCGAAATATGGCGCTTTCCTTGGCAATCGTCAGGTCGCACATGACCTGCAGAACGTTGCCGCCCCCAACCGCGAAGCCGTTCACGCTGGCAATCACCGGCTTCTGCAAACGATCGATGGCCTCGTACATTTCCAGCGTGGGCAGCGTGCCGGGATAGAGCGTCGTGTCGGGCATGCCTTCCTTTCGGCCACCGATGCAGAAGAACTTGTCGCCTGCACCGGTAATCACCACCACGCGGGTTCGCGTCTCGCGGCGGATGGCATTGATGCAGTCGCGCACCTCGTGGCACATGGTTTCGGTGAACATGTTGCCATCGTGCGGCCGATTGAGCGTGATGGTGCCGATCGGACCATCTTCTTCGTAGAGAATTGTCTCATAGGTCATTCTGCGGCTCCCGCAATGATGCCGGCGGCGCCAAGCGCGGCCAGCCTGCTTTCGCTCGTGCCCAGCAGATCGCCGAGCACCCGATAGGTATGCTCTCCAAGTCTGGGTGGCGGCAGGCGAGGAGCATTCGACGTGCCGTCGAGGCAGAATCCTGTTCCCACCTGCGGGAAAAGTCTGCCATCCGACTCCAGGCAGTAGAACACGCGACGGCGCTGCAGCTCCAAGTCCTCCGCCACTTCGTCGACGCGATTGATCGGCCCGGCAGGAACCCGCGCTTGCCTGAGAACGGCCAGCCAATGCGCACGTGGCTTGGTCAACAGCAAACTTTGAATATGTGCCACGATTTCGGCACGCCTGGCGCGGCGATCGGTATTCGTGGCGAAATGGTGATCGGCACCGTATTCGGGCTTGCCGACGGCCTCCCAGAAACGTCGCCAGATATTGTCATTGCCGAGGCCGAGAGTGATCGGCTCGTCAGCCGTGCGAAAGGCCTGATAAATGGCAATGACGCTGTCGCGGCCGCCCGATCGGCGCGGCAGCTCGCCGGAGCCCAGATAGGGAACGATCCGGCAATTCAGGAAACGCGTCATCGAGTCGACGAGCGAAATGTCGATCGTGCGCCCCTTGCCAGTTTTCATTCGTGCAAAAAGCGCTGAGACCGTCGCCAGCGCTGCATCCTGGCCTGCCAACATGTCCGCGGCGGGCGTGCCGATTTTCTGGGGCTCGCCGTCGATTTCCCCTGTGAGGTCCATCACGCCGGAATAGCCTTCGGCAATGAGGTCATAACAGGTCCAATCGGCGCGTTCTCCATCAAGGCCGAAGCCGGTGATGGAGACGTGGATCAGATCTTCACGCACCGTGCGCAGCGCGCCGGCATCGACCCCCAGCTTTTTCGCCACTCTCGCCGGCTGGTTGACGACGGCCACGTCGCACCGAGCGGCGAGACCTTTCAATATTTCCAAACCCTCGGCCTGCGAATAATCGAGCGCCACGCTCTGCTTGTTCCGGTTGACGCTCATGAACCACAGCGATTCGCCATTCAGAAACGGCGGCCCCCAGGCGCGGGCATCGTCTCCCGTGCCCGGGCGCTCGATCTTGATCACCTCCGCCCCGAGATCGGCGAGCAGCATTGTGGCAAACGGGCCCGCAACCGAAGTGGTCAGGTCGAGGACGCGAACGCCCTCGAGCAGATCAAATCCCGGACCAGGGGTGACGACAGGCAGGCGAGCTAGCGGCAGAGCCGATTGCGTTTGATGGCTGCTGAGAACCATTGACCCTCTCGAATTGGTTTATGTCCCCATGAGCAACCGACGTGCCAACTGGCAGAAATCCTTCGGTGCAGGCAGATTTACCGGTACGGAAGTCGGCAAGCCTCCATCACTGTCGCCGTTTCGATCAGGTCAGAATGTCCGCGTGTCCGCCGCGGCGACACGCTCCGATCGACGCCGAACCGGCTCAGGCCGACCGCGCTTCATCGCCAGCCGCCGGATTGCCGGCAGATTGACTTGACTGCGCAGTGACTCGTCCGCGCTCGATCCGGAACGTCCTCACCAGAAGGTCGCTGACGTGCCCCTCGTTCGACTCCGCGATCAGGACTGAGACCCGCTCAGCCTTGAGGTCGGACATCACTTCGCCCAGCCGGCGGGCCAGCGCCGGCGCAAGCCCCTCGAACGGCTCGTCGAGCAGCAGGAGGCGCCGCCCGGCCATCAGCGCGCGGGCGAGCGCGACCATCTTCTGCTGGCCACCCGAAAGCTCGAGCGCCCGGCGCGATCGGAACTGGGCCACCTCGGGCATGATCCCAAAAATCCAGTCCAGGCGTTTCGGCGCGTCATTAATCTGCGCGGCCCAGGCCGGCAGCATCACGTTCTCCTCGACGGTGAACTCCGGCACCAGCCGCCGATCCTCCGGCATGTAGCCGATACCTTTCGTCACGCGGCGATGGCCTGGCAGTGAGACGAGGTCCGTGCCGTCGAGCACCGCCTTTCCCGTGGCGGGCAGAGCGCCCATGAGCGCCCGCAACAGGGTCGTCTTGCCGGCGCCATTGCGGCCGATGAGACCGCAGAACTCGCCCTCGCCGACAAAGAACGATGCGTCGTGCACGATCGGGATGCTGCCAATGGCGACACTCAGGTCTGATACCTCAAGCATGGACAGCGCTCCCCGCTTTCGGAAGAGCATGACCGGTGATCAGCTCCTGCACACGCGCGTCGCCCAGCACCTCTGCGGGTGGGCCATCCGAAATGACCGTGCCGTCGTAGAAAGCGAGCACGCGCTCGGCAAAGCGGTCCACGAGCTCCATGTCGTGCTCCACGAACAGGACCGTCACCTTGCGACTCTTGAGGGCCGCCATGACGATCTCCATGAGGTCGTACTTCTCTTCCACCGAGATGCCGCTGGTCGGCTCGTCGAGCAGCAGCACCTGCGGCCGCCCTGCCACCGCCATCGCGATATCGAGGAGCTTGCGGACGCCCTGGGGCAGCGTTGCTGCCGGCGCGTTGCGATATTTCTTGAGCTGGAACAGCTCGATCGCCTCCTCCGCCTCGGTTGCCGATTCGCGGCTCAACAGAGGTGTCATGGCAAAGCGGAGAACGCTGGCATTGGTGCGGGCGATGGCGGCCGCCGCGCACATGTTCTCGTAAACGGTGAGCGACGGGAAAATCTGCGCGACCTGGAAAGAGCGCGAAATGCCCATCCTGCAGATCGTGCGTGACGGCAGGCCGGTTACGTCCTTGCCAGCAAACGAGATCGTGCCCTTGCTCGGCGTAATGTGCCCCGTGATCATGTTGACGAAGGTCGTTTTGCCGGCCCCGTTGGCGCCGATGATCCCGACCGTCTGAAGCGCCGGGATTTCAACGTTGATATCGCGGGCCGCGACGACGGAACCGAACGTCTTCTCCAGGTTCTGAACCGAGATGACCGGTGTCATTCCGCAGCCTCCTGAGGGGCTTGCCTCCGGCGCATGAAGAGCGAGCCAAGGCCGTCCGGCAAGAACAGAATCGTAAGCAGCAGGACCGTGCCGAGGATCAACTGCCATGCTCCTGGCAGGAGCGCCACGGACATGGTCCGGACCACCTCGAACACGACAGCGCCGATGAACGCCGCGGCAACCGATCCGGCCCCGGCCAGAATGGTGATGAACACGAAGCCACCCGATGTCGTCCAGTAGGACATGTTCGGGTCCACGTGCGAGATCGCCATGGCAGCAATCGCACCGCCGACGCCGCCGAGCGTTCCAGCAATCACGAGCTTGAGGTGAATGAGCCTCGTTGCCGACACCCCAAGGTACTCGACGCGGATCTCGTTATCGCGAACGGGCACGGCAAGCGAGCCGGCAACGGAGCGCATATAGGTGCTCACCAGCACGGCAGCGATGGCACCAAGCCCGAGCGCATACCAGTAGAGCGCAATGGACAGCTCGAACCCATGCGGGGCATAGCCGAAGAACGTCGGCTGAGAGACGTTGAAGCCGTCCGTCGAGCCCAGCGCCTCCGTCTTCACGAGGACGCCGTAAAGGATCATCGACAGCGCAAGACTCAACATCGCAAAGAAGATCTCGCGATAGCGCGCCAGCAAGAATCCGACGAGAAAAGCGGTCAGCGCGGCGGCCAGTGCAGCGAGGATCACTGCGAGAAACGCGTCCTGTATGCCGGTCCAGCGCATGAAGAGCGCCACCGTATAGGCACCGATCGCGTAATAGAGTGCCTGCCCGAACGACACGAGCCCGGCGCGCCAGAGCAGAATGAGCCCCAAGACCACAAGCGCGCTGGCAAAGGCAATCGTCAGCAGCGAGATGAGC
>JAWLCO010000043.1:0-30247 GCA_041687075.1 Hyphomicrobiaceae bacterium
ATGATCGATCCACTTCAGGTCTCGCTGAAAATCGCTGCTTCCGGGTTGGAGGTCCAGTCGAAACGTGTGCGAATCGTTTCGGAGAATCTGGCCAATGCGCAATCGACCGGCAGCACTCCGGGCGCTGATCCTTACACCCGAAAAACAATCAGTTTCGAAACGGAGGTCGATCGGCTCACGGGTGCAAATCTTGTCCGGGTCGACAGCATCGACTTCGACCGGTCTCCCTACCGGACGGAGCACGATCCGGGACATCCGGCAGCCGACGCCGGTGGCTACGTCAAGCTTCCGAACGTGAATGTGCTCGTCGAAATGGCCGATATGCGCGAGGCGAACCGCTCCTATGAGGCCAATCTCCAGGTCATCAAGCAGTCGCGCGAGATGATCTCCATGACGATCGACTTGCTGAGGAGCTCGTCATGATCGACCCGATTTCGCCGTTGGCCAGCGCCGGAGCAGAAAAGACATCGGGTGTTTCAGGCGCTTCTCAAGCAGCCCGGCCAGGAACTGCGGCAAAAGCTGATACTCCCGACTTCGAGAGCGTCCTGGGCAAACTGATCACCGATGGTGCCGACATCCTCCGTGCGGCCGAGTCCACCGCAATCAAGGGCGTTATGGGCGAAGCCTCCGTGCAGGAGGTGGTCGAATCGGTGCTGGCTGCAGAGCAGACGTTGCAGGCGGCCATCGCCATCCGTGACAAGGTGACCGCGGCCTACCTCGAGCTGAGCCGTATGGCGATTTGATCCATTGTGATCGCGGGCGCCCCAGGCGGCGCAAAATAAAGCTAAACAAGAGGCAAACGGAATGAGAGCGTTAGCCATTGCCGCAACCGGCATGACCGCCCAGCAGCTCAATCTCGAGGTCATCGCCAACAATATCGCAAACATCAATACGACGGCTTTCAAGCGGGCGCGCGCCGAATTCACCGATCTCCTTTATCAGGTCGAGCGTGCCGCGGGCGCACCGAACCGCGGCGGCGAGAACGCGATACCGGAAGGGGCGCAGCTCGGGCTCGGCGTCCGCGCGGCAGCCATCCGCAAGCTCCATATGCAGGGGTCGCTGACGAATACCACGAACAAGCTCGATCTGGCGCTGAACGGCCGCGGGTGGTTTCAGGTGGCCGGGGCCGACGGGGAAATGCTCTACACGCGCGCCGGTGCCTTCAACAAGAACGCAGACGGGCAGATTGTGACGATCGACGGCTATGTCGTGCAGCCTGCCATCAACATTCCTGACGATGCGACCAATATTGTGGTCAATGAAAGCGGAGAAGTGTTCGTGCGGATCGAGGACGAGCCGGAGCTGCAATTATTGGGACAGTTCACGCTCGCCAATTTTGCCAATGAAGCAGGGCTCGAGCCATTGGGCGGCAATCTCTATCGCGAGACCGAAGCCTCGGGCGCACCCGTGCTTGGGGTGCCGGGAGATGTTGGCTTCGCAAAAGTGCAGCAAGGCTATCTCGAAAACTCGAATGTCGACCCGGTGAAAGAAATCACCGAGCTCATTTCGGCTCAGCGGGCCTATGAAATGAACTCGAAGGTCATCCAGGCGGCAGACGACATGTTCGGCACGATCACCAAGGGCATCCGGTGATAGCAAGGGAGAGTCGCCATGCGTCGACGCTGGCCGGGAATTCTCTGCTGCCATCGGCTCTTGGCTTCGAGTATCGCACGGTTCATTTCCGGATTTGTGGTTGCAGCCATTGTTGTCCTGTCCGCCGTTTTCTGCCCAGCAATCGCGGCGAGCGTACTGCTGCCGGTTCCCCGGATTACACTCTATCCTGGAGATTCCATTCGCTCCGACCACCTTGTGGAGCGCACCTTCTATGAGCCCTCGACCCGACGCAGCGCCGTTTACAGAACGCAGGATCAGCTTATCGGAAAGGTCGTCCGGCGGACGCTGCTTCCCGGTAAGCCCATTCCGGTCAACGCGGTGCGGGATCCGTACCTCGTGGTTCAGGGCCATACCGTCCAGATCGTTTTCCAGGACGGCCCTCTCATGATTACCGGATACGCCGTAGCGATCCAATCCGGAGGAAAGGGCGACATCGTGCGCGTGCGCAATGTAGACAGTGGAGTGATCGTAGATGGCGCGGTTCAGCCGGACGGCACCGTGAGGGTGAATCCGTGAGGCGCGCAATTCTCGCGTTTTGGGTTCTTCTGTTGAGCTGCGCCGAGTTGGGGGCTGCAAGCCGGATCAAAGATATCGTCTCGGTGCAGGGGGTACGGTCCAATCAGCTCGTCGGCTACGGTCTCGTCATGGGGCTCAATGGCACTGGTGACAGCCTGCGTAATGCACCTTTCACGGAGCAGTCGCTGCAGGCGATGCTCGACCGGATGGGTGTCAACATCAGGAGTGCCAGAGCCCGGACCCGCAACGTCGCGGCTGTTATCGTCACGGCAGAGCTGCCCCCGTTTGCCGGTAAAGGTTCTCGAATCGACGTCACCGTATCTTCGCTCGGCGATGCAAGCTCGCTCGCCGGCGGATCGCTTGTTCTGACGCCGCTCACGGGACCGGACAACCAAGTGTATGCCGTTGCCCAGGGCCCCATTGCCGTGACGGGGTTTGCGACAGCGGGAAATGCAGAGACCCTGACACAGGGCGTTCCGACAACTGGCCGCATTGCCAACGGCGCGCTGGTCGAGCGCGAGGCACCGGGAGAGCTTTCGGATATGGGAATTCTCGTACTCGAGCTGCACAGCCCGGATTTCAATACGGCTGTTCGTATCGCCGATACCATCAACGCCTACTCCGGTCAGAAATATGGGGTAATCACCGCGCGTGCGGAGGACCTGCGCTCGGTCAAGCTCCTAAAGCCGCGAAACGTGAGCGCTGTGCGATTTATCGCGGAAATCGGCGAGCTGCTGACGGAAACGGATGCGCCGGCACGCGTCGTGATCGATGAACGCACCGGAACCATCGTTATCGGCAGGGACGTGCAGGTTTCAACAGTGGCCATTGCGCACGGCAATCTGACCGTTCGGGTGACAGAGAGCGAAAAGGTATCGCAGCCGTCGCCCTTTTCAGAGGGCCGGACGGTGACTACGCCGGAAACACTGATCACGGCTGAACAGGACGGTGGCCACATGGCCATCGTTGGCGGCACGAATTTGCAGTCGCTGGTGAACGGGCTTAACAAGATCGGGCTGAAACCGCCCGGAATCATCGCTATTCTGCAGGCCATCAAAACTGCAGGCGCTCTGCAGGCCGAGCTGGTGGTGCAGTAAATGCGGCCAGGACGACTCCAGACCTGCGGCGGGCTGGCCCTTCTGGCAGCCCTGGTTCTCGGCACGTCACCTGTCTTTGCCGAGCAGGCTTGGGCGCCGAAGGTCTCATCTCCTGATAGAGCTGCGTCCGGCGACGGAAGGGAACTGCAGCAGGGCTGGTTTCCGGTGGTTATTCATCCGCCCAAGCCAGTCGAAGTAGAACCACCCCGGCCCTCCCCGCTGCAGAAATCAGTGGAAGAGAAAAGCGCGCCTGGTGAGCAGCATCTCGGCCAAAAGGCCGTTCAACTGGAAACAGCTGCGGTCAAGAAGGAGCCGTCCAAAGTGCCCGAGGGGCGTGCGGCGGCTTCCAGTCTGGCCGAAAGCTACTGTACCAATATCTCGGACGCGGCTGCCGATGCACGATTTGCCTGGCAGATGCGGACACTGAGCGAAATGGACAAAGAGCTTCAGCGTCGCATCGTGATCCTTGAGAAACGGACGGCTGAATACCGTGAATGGCTGGCGCGACGCGATGAGTTCGTGAAGAAGGCGCAGGAAACGCTGGTGAGCATCTACGCGCGAATGCGACCCGATGCGGCGGCGTCCCAGCTGGCATCCATGGAAGAGGAGACGGCCGCAGCCGTTCTGACCAAACTCAACCCGCGGATCTCGAGTGCCATTCTCAACGAAATGCCGCCAGGGCCCGCAGCACGCCTCACAACGATGATCGCCGGTGCTGCAAAGGTGGACAATGGGAAAGGCGCTGCCCAGGATCGGGCTGGGGGCAGGTCATGAGGCTCCTGATCTCACTGGCGCTGAGCGGGATGCTGCTCGCCGGATGTGCCGTCGATCCGGCAGATATCGGCCGGGAGCCGCACCTTACTCCGGTCGGATCAGGCCTCAGGCCGAACATGGTTCCGGTTCTGGACGAGACGCCGCCGTTTCCTCGCTACCGGCGTGGCAACTCCCTGTGGGACGACAGCAGCTCTGACCTTTTTCGGGATCCGCGGGCAAGAAAGATCGGTGATGTCGTCACCGTGAAAATCGCCATCAAGGACAAGGCGTCCCTGGATAACAGGTCCAATCGGAAGCGCGATTCGAACAAGAAGCTCGGACTGCTTGGCAGCTACGGCATCGACAAGAATGGAAGCACCTCTGAATGGGAAGGTGAGCTCGATGCAGAGCTCGATTCCGTTTCGACGAGCAAAGGCGAGGGAGCGATCAGACGGTCAGAAAGCATTCAGCTGCGCGTGGCGGCTGTCGTGTCGGATGTTTTGCCGAACGGCAACCTGGTGATCAGCGGCAGCCAGGAAGTGCGTGTCAATTACGAGGTCCGCGTCTTGAATGTCGCTGGCGTCATCCGCCCGCGCGATATCGAGACAGATAACACCATCGCGTACGACAAGATCGCGGAGGCACGTATTTCTTATGGGGGCCGGGGGCGGATCATGGAGGTCCAGCAGCCCGGCGTCGGTCAGCAGATCCTCGACCTCATCATTCCGTTCTGAGCTTCAGGTCGTCAGAAGCAATGGTCGATGCATCAGGGTTTTCCCGCCCGCAACGCAATAAGCGTACAAGACGGACCTCTGCCGCGGGTGTAGCCTTGGCGGTTCTTCTGGTAACGGCCTTGGCTATGCTTGCCGGCGGCATTTTCGGGCTGCAGGTCCAGTCAGTCCTGGAGCAGTCAAAGCTGTCCGAGGACGAGGAGCCTTCGACCCCGTCTACAATCCTGGCACCGATGCACTCGGGAGCAGCCGGCCTTCGCGCCCTGCCTCCGGTTGTCACGAGGCTTGCCGGGCCGCAGCGCGCGTGGGTGCGCATCGAGGCCTCGATCGTTCTCGCTGGCGAGCCGGACGCCGAGGACGAATTGCTCGCAGCGAAAATGGCCGAGGACATGGTGGCGTTTCTGCAGACGGTGCCGGTTTCAGATATCGAGGGCGCCAGCGGTTTTCTCCATCTGCGGGAGAACCTCGCCGACAGGGTGCGCGTACGCAGCAACGGCCGGGCTCGCGACCTCGTCATTCATACGTTCATAATAGAATGAGCAGATTGCTCGGTTTGGCCGCACTTTTTCTGCTGCTCGGCTCCAGCGGCGCTGCGGCGCAGGTCCCGGGACTCGATCAACTTGTTCCGCCCGGAGAGGGAACGGCGACCGGCCGCATCCTTCTTCTCGTCATCATCATTACGGTGCTGTCCGTCGCGCCGGGCCTGCTCGTGATGGTGACGTGTTTCACGCGGTTCGTGATCGCCCTGTCCTTTCTGCGCACGGGGCTCGGCCTCCAGACGACGCCTGCCAACCTCATCCTCATCAGCCTGGCGCTCTTCATGACCTTCTACGTCATGGCGCCAACGTTCGATCAGGCCTGGCACAATGGGTTGAAGCCGCTGGTGGAGAGCGAGATCAATGAGGAAGAGGCCTATCGGCGGATCACCGCTCCGTTCCGCACGTTCATGCGGGCCAATGTGCGCGAAAAGGATCTGAGCCTGTTCGAAGAGCTGGCGGGCAGGGAAGGTCGCACAGACGATGAGCAGATCGAGCTTCGGGTGCTCATACCAGCCTTCATGATTTCCGAGCTGAGGCGTGCCTTCGAGATCGGCTTTCTGATCGTGCTGCCCTTTCTGGTCATCGACATGATCGTTGCGACGCTCACGATGTCGATGGGCATGATGATGCTGCCGCCGACGGTGATCTCGCTGCCGTTCAAGATCCTCTTTTTCATTCTGATCGACGGGTGGAATCTGCTGGTGGGCGGCCTCATCCGCTCATTCGCTTGATTGTGAGCTTTCCGTTAAGCCCGAAGCAAGATCTATCGGTCATGCTGCGCGCCAATGGCAGATTGGGCCGCCGGATAGGCCGGCCCAAAGGCATGAGGCCGCACTGCCATACCGGCCGATCCGGTATGTCCCCGAACAATCTGAACCATAGCAGAGGGACATCTCCAGATGACCAGCCTTCTCACGAACACCTCGGCAATGACTGCGCTGCAGACGCTGACGCAGACGAACAAGAACATGGCGGTGACGCAGAACCGCATTTCGACCGGTTATCGCGTTGCAACGGCCTCGGATAATGCCGCCTACTGGTCGATTGCGACGACGATGCGGTCCGACAACAAGGCGTTGTCGACGGTGCAGGATGCTTTGGGGCTGGGCGCCGCCCAGGTCGACATCGCGTATACGGCGATGGAGAAAGCCAAGGACATCATCGACGAGATCAAGGTCAAGCTCATTGCAGCAAAACAGCCGGGCGTCGACAAGTCGAAGATTCAGAGCGAGATCGACCAGTTCCAGGATCAGCTCGTAGGCATCGCCTCCGAAGCTGTTTTCTCGGGGTCCAACTGGCTTTCAGTCGATTCTTCGGCGACAGGCTGGAGCGCGATCCAGAAAGTCGTCGCCTCGTTTTCCCGCACCGGCGGTGGTGCGATTAGCATTGGCACGATCGACGTCGACTTGACGAAAACAGCACTGTTCGACGCAAATGCGACCAGTGGCGGCCTTCTCGATCGCGGCCAGGAACTGACGAATAACGGGGGCCTGCAAGACACCACGACTCCCGCCGCGGGTGATGGCGGCGGCAATCCGGCGAGTGTCACGCTATTCACCGATGTGGACACCGACGGTGTAACTCTCGACAACAACGACGCAATAAAGTTCGACTTCGTGTTCAATGGTGAAACAACGACAATCACCATCGATAGGGCCACGGTCGATGCTGCGCTCGGTAGCAGTGACGGGATTGTCGCGGATGCAGCCGATATGGCCAGCGTTGTCGAGTTGGCACTCCAGAACGCAGGATTCGACACCACCAATGACGTCACGGTGGCGGGTGACGCTTCCGGAGCCGTCATCATCACGCATGCGACTGACGCAGCGGATGCCACGCTTGCTGTCCTGAATTCCGCGACCAGCGATAATGGAAACTTCTTTGGCGTAACCGAAATCGACATTTCCAACGCGACGGAAGCGGAGCTGAACGCGTATATCGCCGGCCTCGATGCTATGGCTGCAAACGTCACCACGGCCGCATCTGATCTCGGTGCCGTCAAGAGCCGCATCGATCTCCAGAAGGACTTCGTGAGCGCGCTCATGGACGCCATTGATCGCGGCATCGGCCAGCTCGTCGACGCGGACATGAACGAAGAGTCGACCAGGCTGCAGGCGCTGCAGGTTCAGCAACAGCTCGGCATCCAGGCGCTCAGCATTGCAAATGCCAACAGCCAGAACATCCTCGCGCTGTTCCGCTGATGATGAGTGATGCCGGCCGCTCCTGACAGGGCGCGGCAGACCTCGCATGGGTCCAATGCACAGCCAACGCAGGTCGTGCCTGGCCATGCACTTTGCCTCGACCTCTGGCCACTCCCCCCAGCGTGTCAGAGGCGGGCGTGGACTGCGCCTCTCGAGGGGCGCAGTCCGCTCCATTCATTCATTCTGACGCAAGGTTCGAGCCCAAGCATCGCACGGCATGAATCAACGAATGACGGATGATTCGGATGATCGGGCGAGAACAAATCGAGCGGCTCCTGCAAAATGTGCTCGCGCTGGGTAAACGGCGCCTGGCGGCTCTGGCCATAATCGGGCTCACCGTGTTCGGTGCAATCGGGTCTATCGGCTACTTGCTGAGCAGGCCGGAACTCGAGACCCTCTACGGGGGCCTGAGCGTGCAGGATGTCAGCCGCATCGGTGCGGCGCTCAGCGAGGCCGGGATTTATTTCGATGTGAATTCCGAGGGCAGCAAGATTCTGGTGCGCCGCGGGCAGACGGCGGAGGCACGTATGCTGCTGGCGGAAAAAGGGCTGCCGAGCAGCGCCAATGCCGGATACGAGCTCTTCGATAACATGGGCTCAATAGGCCTCACCTCCTTCATGCAGGAGATTACACGGGTGAGGGCGCTCGAAGGCGAGATTGCGCGCACCATCCAGGCGGTCAAGGGCGTGAAAGCGGCCCGGGTGCATATCGTGCTGCCCGATCCAGGCTCCTTTCGCCGCAATCGGCAGGAGCCGTCGGCGTCTGTGGTCATTCGCACCGAAACGGCGGGGGATTTCGCTTCGGCTCCTGCCATTCGGCATCTCGTTGCTGCGGCTGTTCCCGAATTGACCGTGGATCAAGTCACGGTGCTGAGCACGGATGGCACCATTCTGGCTGCGGCCGGCGAGTCGACCGCGGCGGTGCCGGCGCGGCTGGTGGAACTCGAGAAGACCATCAGCAGGGAACTGCAGGAGCGGGCCCGCAAAACCCTGTCACCCTACCTCGGCATTGATAACTTCGAAGTGAGCGTAGCGGCGCGCCTCAATACAGATAAGCGCCAGATAAATGAAACGGCATTCGATCCGGAGTCGCGCGTCGAACGATCCGTCCGCGTCGTGCGGGAGTCGGGCAGCTCGCAGAACCATTCGAACCGCACGCCCGTGAGCGTCGAGCAGAACTTGCCCGAAGAGGATCTGGCACAACGCCCCGGTGACCTCTCGACCCGCAGTAACGAGCGCCGCGAGGAACTGACGAACTACGAGCTCAATTCGAAAACGGTTTCGACCGTCAGCGACGGATACAGAATCGAGGCTCTCACCGTCGCGGTGGTGATCAATCGCAAGCGGCTGCTTTCCGTCATTGGTGAGTCGGCAGACGCCGCGGCGCTCGAGTCGCACCTCAGTGAAATTCAGAAGCTCGTCGGCTCGGCTGTGGGCGTCGTGGCTGAGCGCGGGGACCGGATCACGGTGGCAGCAGTGGACTTCTTCAAAGATGGAGAGGCATTGGAGCCGGTGGGATTGAGTTTCGGTGAGCTGCTGCTGAGCCAGAGCGGCAGCATCATCAATGCGCTCGTCGTCCTCGGTGCAACGGCGTTGCTCGTCTGGTTCGGCCTGCGGCCTGCATTGCGGGCCGTTCTCGAGCCGAACGCAGGGGCAATTCTGGCCGGAAGGCGGCGTGAGACCGAGGCCAACGGAGAAGCCAGCTCCAGCGAGCCAACTCTTGCGGCTGCAGAACCCAACCTCATCGCCGATCTCAAAAGCAAGCTCGGTCGTTCGCCACAGAAGCGGCTCGAGCAGCTCGTGGACTTTGATGAGGAGCAGGCTGCAGCAATTCTTAAACAGTGGATGCGTGAGGCCAGGCAAACATGAGTTCGGATTTAGTATCGCGTAACCCGAATGATCTTCCAAGTGAACTTGTCATCATCCGCCGCCGGACGGGAAGCGTCCGGGAGCAACCACACAGCGGGATCTGGAAAATCGCCTATGCGGATTTCATGACGGCAATGATGGCATTCTTTCTCGTCATGTGGCTGCTCAACGCTACGGACAAGCAGACGATCGCGGCCGTTGCCAACTATTTCAATCCAGTCAAGCTGACGGATCGTGTCAGCAATCCGAGAGGGCTGCACGATATGGAGGCCGTCGAACGCGAGCAGGCGGATGCGGCGGGCAGGGCGGCAAGCGTGCATGGCCGCGCGAAAGAAGATTTGAAAGCCGAGGGCTCCTTCCGGCCGACATTCGAAGAGGATGTGCTATTCAGCAATCCACATGGTGTGCTGGAGCAGTTGGCGGCAAAAGCCCGCTGGGAGTTTGCAGAGGCGGACAGGCCGGCTGAAGGAGCTGCGGGGCGGGTATTTCGAGATCCGTTCCACCCCGATTTCCGGTTTCTGGTGGCGCAGGCGAATGCCACCGAGTTGAGGGAAGGGACTAGACCCGCGGAGGCGGGCAATGTGGAACAGCCCTTCTCCCAGAGATCGGAAGCCAGTAACGGGGCTTCGTTTTCGGCAGAGAGTGTGCAAAGCGCACAATCCCCATCGGCCGTTGCTGAGCTGGCGGAAAGCGTATCGGATAAAGTGCCTCAGGAACCTGAGGCGCCTGATTCTGCTACGCCACAGAACCCTGACCCGCGGCGGGCAATGGAAACAAGGATCGCAGAGGAAATTCGCTCCACTCTCAGCAAAACGGTCCCAGGCAAAATTCCCAATGTCGAGGTGGCGAGTACATCGGATGGCATCCTCATCAGTCTCACCGATGAGTTCGATTTCGGCATGTTCGCAATCGCCTCCGCGGAGCCGCGGCCGGAACTCGTCGTCATCATGGAAAAGGTGGCGGAGGTTCTGAAAAGCCATCCAGGTCCGCTCATAGTCCGTGGTCATACGGACGGGCGTCCATTCCGGTCGAAAACGTATGACAACTGGCGGCTGTCCTCGGCACGGGCTCACATGGCGTACTTGATGCTCGTCCGCGGTGGTGTCGACGAGAGTCGTTTCGAGCGTATTGAAGGACATGCGGACCGTAACCTGAAGGTGGCGGTCGATCCCGAAGCAGCACAGAACCGGCGCATCGAAATCCTTCTGCGAAAGGCGGAGGCTTCGTGATCTGGTTGCGGTCAGCGGCACTGGGTTTGGTACTGCTGCTGGCAGGCACGGCGTGCCCGCATGCAGAGCATCCGCAGGAGCCGTTCCAGTTGATCCGCGACCTCAATCGCCTGCAGGATGCGGTCGCAGAGGGGAGGCCGGAAGCCCGCCTCGCTCAGCAGTCTCTGATGGCCGCACTACCGGCGAAGATGGCTGCAGCAACGCCCGAGATGTGGGAAGCGCCTCGGAACAGGCGCGCCGCGCTTGGCTTTGTACTGAACGGAGGCGCGCCACGCATTTTGCGAACGCTGCTCAGCCAGGGTCGCTTTCCGGAAGAGGAGCAGGAGCTCGCAAAGGGCGTGCTGGCGTACGCGGAAGGCCGCGATGCGGAAGCAAGCACCTATTTGGCCGGCGTTGACGCCCGCTCATTGAGCCGCAGCCTCGGCGGCCCCATCGCACTCGTGCAGGCGTCGCTGGTTTCTGAAAAGGATCCTGGCGGGGCCATGACACTCCTCGAACAGGCCCGCCTGCTGTCACCAGGCACCCTGGTTGAGGAAGCGGCGCTGCGCCGGCAGATACTTCTGCTGCCGGTAGCCAAGGAGGCCGGCAGGCTCGAATTTCTTTTGCGGCGCTATATCCGTCAATTCGGTAAGTCGTTTTTCGCGAGTGCATTCTGGCGGCAACTGGCAATCGTACTTGCCAATCTCGAAAACATCGAGGATCCGAAACAGCTTGCGAAACTCGAGCGCGTCTTCGGCGAGCTCGACAAAGAGAGCCAGCAGAGCCTTTATCTGCTTATTGCCCGGCAAGGGCTTGCCAATGGAAAAAGTGCGCTCGCGAGATTTGCTGCCATTCTCGCAGCGCGCATTCCGGGTGGAGAAGCGAATCTGTCACGCGCGCAGCTCTATGAGGCGGCTGCCCTGATCGTAACGGAAGACTACGATCACGCCCTCACAAATCTCATGGAGATAACGCCTGACGGATTGACGAATGAGGATGCCGTGCTGCGCGATGCGGTGCTCTTCATGGCAAGGCAAATCCGTCTGCAACCGCGTCAATCGGATCTCTATCCTGTTCCGGCGGACGAGCCAACGACACGCGCACACGAGCTCTCCGAAATCGGTCTGCACACGATCGAGCGTGCTCAGGCTCTGGTTGCAGACGTGGATGCCCTATGGCGCGAGAAACCACAATGAGCAAAACCGGAAGCGTACACGACAACACTCACCCCGGGGCACAAGCCCTGACCTCGCGCGGTGCGGAACTACGCGCGCGGGCATGGGATCGCGATGTGGCGGAGTCCGTTTTCTCGGAGCATGTGCTTGCATTGGTGGGGGTTGCAGAAAGGGACCCGGCTCGGCTCGACATAACGGCGGCCGCCCCCGGTGATGCTGCGGCCGCGACTACGACAGGGCATGGTCCTGCTGCCGAACCGGACGACGCGGGCGTTGTGTTGCCGCGTCTTGCCAATGCGTCGCAGGAGGCCATTCTCCGGCTCAATGAGTCTCATGCCAGTCCAGAGACTGCCCTCGCCGAGGGCGGCGCGAAGCCGGCGCTCGAAACCAAGTCGCCCGATGCCGGAATTTCGTCAACCGCGCTGCCCGCCAAACTGAGCGACGCCCCGGAGGCCCTGCCAGATCAGCAGCCACCGCGGAACGGCGCCCAGCATGACATCGCGCGCACGAATCCGTTGGACGAACTGCAAACAGCAACCAGCAGTGCCGGGGAGCAGAGCGGCACCCGATCGCGTCCTGCTCAGCCTGAACGAGCCGCTCCGCTGAGCCGGGCGGGCCATATGGAGCAAGTAGCCCTGCGTGGGAAAGATACGGTCGGTAGCCGTGCCGCGGCGCCAGCCAATCAGCATCCGATTCGGATCGTTCGTCAGGAGACCCATTTTCCGCCTCCCCAGCGCCTTCCTCCCGTGATGCAAATTGCCGGCGCGCTCGCCTCAGGGCTTGATGGAGGAGATGCGGTCCGCACGCACAGCACGTCACCCGGAGCGGCCGCGAAGAGCCCGTCAAGTCCGGTGATCCGCGTCCTTCACATTCGGCTGGAGCCGCCGGAACTCGGAACGGTGACCGTTCGCATGAAACTGGACGCAAACGCGCTGGAGCTGCACGTAGAGGCGCAGCGGGCAGCCACTGCAGAGCTGATTCGCAGGGATCAGGGAACGCTTGCGCGTCTGCTGCAGGCCACCGGGTACGATGTCGAGGGCCTCACGGTTCACATTGCCGACCCGGACCGGACGGCTTTCGTCAGCGCGACGCATGCCCAGCCGGGCGGTTCGCAGGCTTCGCCGCAATCCTCGCCCCAGGGGCAATCCGACTGGTCGCAGCCGGACGGCAGGCCTGGGGGCGAGCCTGGAAATCCACGCAACGGGCGTGCTTCCACCCAAGCCACCACCGCCGACGCAGCCGAGCCGGCGCATGCCGGAGGCTCAAAGCCCGTTGGCGTTTATGTCTGATCGACGACACGCGACTTGACTTTCGTGTCGCACGGGCCAGATTAAGCAGTATGTTGAGCAATCTCGTACATCGCGCGTCCCTGGCGCGCCGGCTGCATCCGCTCGCAGGATAGCTGCCCCAGCTCGGCAACCGTGCGCGCCCGAGCCTGGGGCGCTCCCTATAAGCACGACACATCGCACGACAGGGCCCTCCGCCTTGCTGTTGCGATTGCGCACATCTGGGATTCGTAAAGTCGAAGAGAAGTAGCGATCGGTTGGTGCGAAAAACGTCGCCAAAGCGCAATGGGTGAGCCCATGAAAGACAGACATTTTCCTGAAATGCCCGAGATCGTCGTGAGCCAGACCGACCAGCAGCGGCTCACCGTGCTCGCCATGGATGCGCTGAACCGTTCTCCGGATGTGGCCGAGGAGCTCATCGCGGAGATGGAGCGGGCGCGGGTGGTGCCGGCCGTGCCGGCATCGGTGGTGCGCATGGGGTCGTTCGTGACCTACACGGCGGACGATGGTCGCGAGAGGCGTGTGCAACTCGTGTTTCCCGGCCAAGCCGATATAGGCGCGGGCAAGATTTCCATTCTGACGCCCATCGGCACCGCACTCATCGGCCTGTCCGAGGGCCAGGCGATCGCCTGGACGGCGCGCGACGGCAAGGAGCGTCATCTCACCGTCGTCAAGGTGGAGGACGCGCCCGATGCGGACGGCTTCAACGGCTCTGACGGCGATTGATGTTCCGGAGCGGCTGAAGGCACGTGCCTGCAGCTGCTCCCTGCTGCCGAAAGGGGCAGCCCCACGGGACTGGGACGAGTTCCTCCCATCCATTCGCCTGGGTTTGTGCGGGGTCTGACGCTCGCGTTGCGCACCTTCGAGCTTCCCCAGGCCGCGCTTCAGCCCCCAAGAGGCCATCTTGCAAGCCCGCCGAAACACCGCTACAGGGTGGCTGCCGTTGGGGCGTAGCCAAGTGGTAAGGCAGCGGTTTTTGGTACCGCCATGCGGAGGTTCGAATCCTCCCGCCCCAGCCAGCAAAATCAACGTTTAGCGATTATCCCGGTTACCATTCCGACTCGGCTTTTGCTCGCCATTCCGGCTCGCAGGCCCGGTTTGTTCGGCGAGATCCGCGGATTCGGAGGTAGTCGCGGCGCTGCTGGCCGGCGAGGGCCGAGCCCAGCGGGCAGGCAGGGAACAATCACCACGTCGAGCCGGTTGAGCCCGCGTGCGCGGCGCTATGCGCCGGCAGGGACTTGTGTCCGCGCCAATTCCCTCGGCCCTTACGTCCAGGAGCAGACCGATGGCCACAACCGCCGCTGACGTGCTCGTCGACACCCTGATCGACTGGGACGTGGAGGTGATCTTCGGGATGCCGGGCGACGGCATCAACGGCATCATCGAATCTCTGCGCAGAAAGCAGGACAAGATCAAATTCGTCCAGATCCGGCACGAAGAATCGGCAGCTTTGATGGCCTGCGGCTATGCCAAGTTCACCGGCAAGCTCGGGGTCTGCATCGCGACCTCGGGACCAGGCGGCATCCATCTGCTGAACGGGCTTTATGATGCCAAGCTGGACGGCCAGCCGGTTCTCGCCATCACCGGCCTGCCCTTTCACGACCTCATCAAGACGCAGACGCAGCAGGACGTCGAGCTGGACAAGCTGTTCGAGGATGTCAGCGTCTACAACGCCCGCATCATGAGCCCGGCGCACGTGCGCGGCGTTGCCGAGCTCGCCTGCCGGACGGCGCTCGTCTATCGCGGCGTGTCGCACATCACCATGCCGGTCGACATGCAGTCGTTCTCGGCTTCGGAGGTCCAGCGCTCGAAGCGCAACGTGCCACATCATATCGGGGACCTGATGGCTGAAGGCGCACACATGGCCGGCGAGGAGGAGCTGAACGCGGCCGCTCAAATCCTCAATGCCGGTCAGAAAGTCGCCATTCTCGCCGGACGCGGCGCGCTGTTTGCCCGCGACGAGGTGATCGAGGCCGCCGAGAAGCTCGGTGCCCCGATCGTCAAGCCGCTGCTCGGAAAAGGCGTGGTGCCCGATGATCATCCCTTGACGACGGGCGGAGCCGGTCTCCTTGGCACGACGCCGTCGCAGGATGCCCTCGAAAACTGCGATACGCTCTTCATCATCGGCTCGAGCTTTCCCTACGTCGAGTATTACCCGAAGCCTGGCCAGGCGGCATGCGTGCAGATCGAGCTCGATCCGAAACGGATCGGGCTGAGATATCCCGTTGATTCCGCCCTGGTGGGTGACTCGAGAACCATCCTCCGCAGTCTCCTGCCACGGCTCGACCGCAAGCAGGATCGCTCGTTCCTGCAAACCGCGCAGGACGGAATGAAGTCTTGGCGCGAGCTGCTCGAGGAGCGGGGCACGCGCACCGATACGCCGATGAAGCCGCAGGTGGTCGCGCATGAGCTCAACAAGCTCGTGAGTGACAGGGCGATTCTCACCACCGACTCCGGCACGGTCACCACCTGGATCGCGCGGCATGTCGAGATGCGCGGCGACATGATGTTCTCGTGCTCTGGCACTCTGGCGACCATGGCCTGCGGGCTGCCGTACGCGAACGCGGCGGCTCTCGCCTATCCCGACCGACAGGTGGTGGCATTCGTGGGCGACGGTGGGCTGACGATGCTCATGGGCGAGCTTGCGACCACGGTGAAATATGGGCTCGACGTCAAAGTCATCGTCATCAAGAACAACTCGCTCGGCCAGATCAAATGGGAGCAGATGGTGTTCCTGGGCAATCCGGAATACGTCTGCGAGCTGCAGCCCATCGAATTTGCCACGGTCGCGCGTGGTTTCGGGTTTGCCAGCTACACGATCGAGGATCCGGCCGATTGCGCCGACATCCTTCGGGATGCGCTCTCGACCTCCGGCCCGGTGCTGATCGAGGCCGTCGTTGACCCGCATGAGCCGCCGATGCCGCCGCGGGTGACGCTCGAGCAGGCCACGAACTTCGCCCAGTCCCTCGCCAGCGGCACTCCCCACGCGGGCAAAATCGCGCTCACCGTCGCATCGGATACCGTGCGCGAGCTCATCTGAAATGGCCATGACTTCTCGAGGGGCGACTTTTGCCGCAGGTCATGGAGGAGCCACCGAGCCCACCGCCGTTTGAGGCGGCGGACTTCGGAGGGCAGGGGCGTGTGGCCTTTTCCTCAGACCGGAGCAAACTGCTTCAGCAGTGCGCAGCAAGCGACTGAGAAGCGGCCAGGATAGCAGAGTGTGTTGCGTCACGGCGACACCTTCGGCTTGTCCCGGCGGGTGGGGGCTCCCATCATTAGCCAAACAGTTTTTGCGCTGCGAAGATCAGCGGAGCGTTCCCAAGTCATCGCGGCGAGGTCCGGCGATGCGGCGCTACGTACGATGGTGGTTTCGCTACGAACGGAACCGGCAAGCCCTCGCATGCGTTGAGTATAGTCTCGTAAGGTGAGTTCCCCATGACCCAGGTTGTTTCCATCCATGGGAACCGGGCAACGCAGTCATTGCGCAATTGGTTCGGTCCCGTGGAGCTCCTGAATAACCTGCCGGTCGGCGTTTGCTGCTGCGACGTCGAGGGGGTCCTTGTCCAGTTCAACCGTCATGCCGTGGAGCTTTGGGGCCGCGAGCCGGAGCTCGGCGTCCAGCGCTATGGGGGGGCCGAGCGCATCTACGCGTTCGACGGTGAGCTGATCCCATCGGATTATGGGCCCATTGCGAAGGTTCTCCGGACCGGCATGGCAGTTCGGAACGAGTCCATCGTCATTGAGCGGGCCGATGGCTCGCGAATCAAGCTTCTCGTGAATGTCGAGCCGCTGCACGATGACGTGGGGGACCTGGTCGGTGCGGTCGCGTGCTTTCAGGACGTCACTGGGCTCAGCACCGGGCACGTGGATGACCTGGAGGACTTCTTTGAGAATGCGCCGATTGGCCTGCACATCGTTTCCGGCGACGGCATAGTCCTGCGTGCCAACAGGGCGGAGCTGGAGCTTCTGGGTTACAGCAGAAAGGAGTACGTCGGCCGGCACGTTGCCGAGTTCCACGCCGACGAGCAGGTCATTCATGACATTTTGGCACGGCTTTCCCGCGGCGAGGCCGTAGACCGGTATCCGGCAAGATTACGGGCCAAGGACGGCTCGATCCGGCACGTGCTGATGACGTCCAACGCCCAGCTCCGCGACGGCGATCTCGTCAGGACCCGCTGCTTCACCCTCGACGTTACCGCCGCAAAGCTGGCGGAGGATCGCGAACGCGAGAGCGAGCTGCGATCACGGGCGGCGCTGGAATCCATGCCCGTGGCCATCTATGCCACCGACGCAGAGGGCCGGGTCACGTTCTACAACGAGGCTTGCGCGGAGCTCGCCGGCAGCCGTCCTGAGATCGGCTCCGATCAGCGGAGTGTTCCTTGGCGGCTCTATACGCCCGAAGGCGAGCCCGTAAGTCCCGACGAGTGCCCGATGGCCGATGTGCTGACGGAAGGCCGCGCGGTGCCGGGCACGGAGATCCTCATCGAGCGGCCCGATGGGACACGGGCCAGGGTTCTGCCACATCCGACCCCGCTGTTCGACGCAAATGGCCGTCTGACCGGGGCGGTCAACGTGTTGGTCGACATTACCGACCGGCACGAGACAGACGTGCAGCTCGCCCGCCTGGCTGCCATCGTCAAGTCGTCAGACGACGCCATTATCAGCAAATCCCTCGACGGTCGGATCACCTCGTGGAACGCTGGCGCCACACGCATCTATGGCTACGAGGAGCATGAAGTCCTCGGCAAGCTTATAACGATTGTCATCCCGGCCGAGCTGCAAGATGAGGAGCTGGGAATCCTGGCGAAGCTGCGGCGTGGCGAACGCATCGAGCACTACGAGACGGTGCGAGTCACCAAGGACGGCCGGCGCATCGATGTCTCGCTGACCATCTCGCCGATCCGGGACAGATTGGGAAGGATCGTCGGCGCGTCGAAGGTCAGCCGGGATATCACGGAGCAGAAGCGCCACCAGGAGGTGCAGGAGCTGCTCATTCGCGAGCTCAACCATCGCGTGAAAAATACGCTCGCGACGGTGCAGTCCATCGCCACGCAAACGGTGCGCTCGGCGAACAGTCCTTCGGAATTCATGGCGGGTTTCACGGGCCGCCTGCAGTCTCTTGCACGCGCACACACCGTTCTCACGCGGGGCAATTGGCTGGGCGTGGACGTCGAGGAGCTCATTCGGGACCAGCTTTTGCTGGGTGGCGCGGACGACGAGCAGATCTCCTATTCCGGTCCGCCGGTCGTTCTCGAGCCGCAGGCTGCGCTGCACCTCGCACTGGTGCTGCACGAGCTGGGAACGAACGCACGCAAGTACGGTGCCCTCTCGACCCCCACGGGACGCCTGACACTGCGTTGGGTGGTGCGCTCCGGTGGCGGCCAAAGCCTTTTACTGCATTGGAAGGAGCAGGATGGGCCGCCAGTCGAGAGGCCTTCCCGGAGTGGGTTCGGCAGTACGCTCATCCAGCAAAGTCTCGGGGCGCAGGGCGGCGCGGTTTCGATCGGGTACCCGGTCGATGGTGTCACCTGCGAGATCAGACTACCCTTGCCCGACGCGGTGGGCTCCGTCATGCCCGCCGGCCGGGCACCCGTCCCGGCTGCACGGTCCCGGACTGGGCGAGGGGGCGCGCCGGCCCGGTCCCCGCCGGAGAGGAAGACGCGGGTCCTGGTGGTTGAAGACGAGCCGCTGGTCGCAATGGACGTGACGGTGACATTGTCCGATGCCGGCTGCGAAGTCATCGGCCCCGCGGCGACCCTCGACAAGGCGAAAGAGCTGATCGATGCCGGGCATTTCGAAGTGGCTCTGCTCGACGCCAATCTTGCGGGCGAGCCGGTGACTGACCTGGCGGACGAGCTTTCCCGGCGCAACATTCCCTTCGCATTCCTGACGGGCTACGGCCGGGAGGGCATGCCACAGGAGTTCCGGACAGCACCGCTGATCGACAAACCATTCAGTCCGAAGCAGCTCATCGCGGTCGTCGGAGAGCTGGTCGCTTCGAAGGCCTGATCCGGCCACATCGGACGGGCCCGGCACCTGCTTCCGCCCGCGGCCTGCTCACTTTGGCACAGCCAAGGATCCGGGACCGGCGCCCGGCGTTGCTTCGTCAAGCGCGCAATAACAGGCGCGCGGCAGCAGCGGGTGCTCAATGAGGGCTGTCGTCGTCTCCTCCTTCGTAGAGCTCTATGACGCCGTGACACCAGTGAGCCAGCCCGCGGTGTTCCGCGGGGACGTGGACGCCGCGCAGGCTCTCGTGCCGCACCTCGGCCGCACGGATTGCACCCTGGAAACGGAGGTGCAGCTCTTCAGCGACTGGAAGCGGCAGGCCGTGCAATTCCTCGAGCTGCCGGCTGACGATTGGGACTGCCTGACCATCGCACGGCATTACGGGCTCGCAACCCGCCTGCTGGACTGGACGGTGAATCCGCTGGTTGCGGCGTTCTTTGCGGCCGCGAGCAACCGGGCAGGACCAGTGGCCCTGTGGGCGTTCATTCCCAGCAAATCCGTGACGGAAGCGGACGCCGACCCATTTGCATTCGAGGGGGTTGCACTTTATCGGCCGCGGACGCTGGCGGCGCGCATCTCGCGGCAGGAAGGCGTTTTCACCGTTCATGGACCGCCTTCGGAGCCCGTTTCCGAGCGGTATGGAGAGCTTTATCGGGTCGATATCGAATCGAATTTCCGGCCAGTCCTCCTGAAGGATCTGGCACGGTTCGGCATCAGTCACGCGTCCATGTTCCCGGGCCTCGAAGGCTTGTCACGCGCCATAAACTGGCAATACGGGCTGGACCGGCTGCGCCGGGTCGAGAAACACGGTGCCGAGCCTCACGCCCAAGGCAGCCCGATGGACCCGGATGGGACAGGCGATAAGCCGCCGCCGAGCGGCGATCCGGGCCCGGTAACGCGGCCGGGGTCTGACCATCACCTCATTTGACGAGAGTTCCATCGACCAGCGGCTGCAGAAGCGGGCGACTGAAGAAGAGCGATCGGCCGCTTCATTTGGATTTCTTGGACGCAGCGTTTGCGCTGGTCAATGCACCGCCTGGGACAGGCGGTCTGCTATGCTTCGGGCGGTACGCTCTCCAGCTGCCGCTACACTCTTCGCTGCCCTCTCGCCGGCGGACCCGACGGAAGCTGCGGTCGATCGCGACGCCGCAACCAGCCCGGAAATCGCGCCAGCAAGGCGCTCCAGCAACGCTGAATCGTCGGCATCGCCTGCCGCGGCTTGAGCGCGCGCGCCGCCAGCTTCGATGGCGCCGCGCAACCTGGAAGTCAGCCGGTCGAAATCCCGACGCGACAGCCTTGTCGGCTCCCTGCCTTCGGCGCGACCGCCGCGCACCATCAGGCCCAGTATGAAGCCGACGCCGAGAGCAATGCCGACAGCAGGAAACGGGTTTTCGCGAATCATCTCCTCGATTTCGGCAGTCGTTTCGGCGGCGCTGTCCCGCAGGTCTCCTGCCCGGTCCTGCAGAAAGATCTGAACCTGCTCGGTGAGGCGGGCCATTTCGGCCCTAAGCTCCTCGATTTTTGCACCGATGTCGCCCGCATCCTTTCCCGCATCCTCGTTCAGGTACTCTGTCGTGGAAGCCATGATCGTCTCCCTGCGCATGTCGCCGCCGCAGCGAACGATGAGCGGTGAAGCCGCGATGGTCGGTCGAGCAAGGGAACGCCGGCCGCCTGCACCAGTTCCGGTCGCCCAATCGGATGCGGTGCTCAGACCGCGACGTTCAGCACCGGTAAACCAACCAAGATCTTGATTCGGAACCAAAACGGCTGTTGCCGGATCTTCCAGATATGCCTTCCGACGTGACCATTTCCCAGGAGGGCTACGTGGGCCGATACAAGAAGCGCCGATCAGAGAGGCGGGCTTGGTCCCTGTCGGCCCATCTGCTCGTGCTGTGTCTGTCCATTCTGGTCCCCGGAATCGTGCTCGGTGGCCTGGCTCTCTGGATCCTTTTCTCGGCCGAGCGCTCCAGCACCGAAATGCGGCTTCTGCAGACCGTCGAGCACATCGCCGCGGGGATCGATCGCGAAATTGTAGGCATGACGCGCGTTGGCGAATCGCTTGCCGCATCGCCGTTGCTGCAGGCGCGAAGCTTCGATCCCTTCGATTTGCAGGTGCGGCAATTCCTGGGCCTGCAGGGTTGGTTCGTCATTCTGTCGGATCGCAACGGGCGACAGCTCGTCAACACGACGCTGCCGGTCGGGAGCGGACTTCCGCAAACAGACATCCGGCGTATTCATGAGGTGATCGAAACGGGAAAGCCGCGCGTTTCGGACCTGTTCTACGCGGCCGGCAAAATACCGCTCGTCGGCGTCCGTGTCCCGGTCATTTCCGCCGGCCAGACCGCCTACGTGCTGACGGTGGCAGTACCCACGGAGATCCTCACGCCGGTCCTCGATCGAAACCTCGGTGAGCTTGATTGGACGGTCGAAGTGGCCGACCGCGAGGGCCGGGTCATCGCCAGCTCGCACGGACACGCGGAAAGCGTGGGCAAGGCGCTGCCCAGCTCGGCGCTGGATCAGCTCAAGATGGACATGCCGATCCGCCGGGGAATCAGCAGGGGCGATGCGGACGTCGTGCGTATCGTCGACCGCTCGGCGCTGGCCGGCTGGATCGTGGCTGCGACCGTCTACAGCGACGAGCTGGCAGCCATTTCGCGCCGGGGATGGGTGACTTTCGCCCTGCTGGCGACGGCACTTGCCGCCCTGTCGATCGGTCTGGCCTATCTCTTCGCCCGGCGAATCGCGCAGCCGATCCAGCACCTCGCAAGTGTTCCCCTCGAGGGCCGCACGGAGCGTTTTCCCGAAACGGGGCTCGCCGAAGCCAACAGTGTCGGCGCCGCTCTCTTCGAGTCGGTACGGCAACTCGAGACGAGCAGAGAGCGGTATCGCACGCTGGTCGAGGCGGCCAATGACATCATATTCACGACGGATCTCGACGGATCTTTCCTGACCTGCAACGCCGCGGGTTGCAGAGCACTGGGCTACACCAGACGCGAGCTGCTCGGAAAACGGTTCAGCGGACTCCTGTCCGACAGTGATGAACACACGGCTGGCGAGTTGCTGCCGGGCCCGATCGGCGAGGTGCTGCCGTCGGCAGAGGAGCACTGGGAGAAGCGCTTCGAAGCGGAGGTCATCTCCCGTTCCGGGCAGAAGCTGATCTGGGAGGTGAGCAGCCGTTTGTTGCGGGACGCCAGGGGCGTGCCCGAGACGGTGCTCAGCATCGCCCGCGACATCACCGAGCGGAGAAAGGCGGAAGAGGCGATTCGGGCGAATGAGGAACGGCTGCGCCTCGCTCTTGCCGGCATCGGCGCCGGCGTGTGGGAGTACGACCTCACCACGCGAGCGCGCACCTGGTCTCCCGAGATGCTGGAGCTTTATGGCCTCGACGACGGCGATGGTCCACCGACGCGGGAGGGGCTACTCGATCTGATCCATCCTGACGATCGGGAGCGGGTTCGGGAGAGTGCCGAGGAGCAAATGAAAAACGGCGGCCCGTTCGCGTCCGAATTTCGCGTACGCAGGCCCGACGGCCGGCTCGCGTGGATCAGCTCGCGCGGCGTGGTCGAGCTGGGGGCGGACGGACGCGCAGCGCGCGCACGCGGCATCGACCAGGACGTGACGGCCACCCGCATCGCCGAGCAGCATCGGGCAGAGCTTCTCCGCACGACGGCCCAGCAGCTCAATGAGCTGCAAGCTCTCTACAACTCGGCGACGGTCGGTCTGGCGCTCGTCGATCGGGAGTTCCGCCTCCAGCGCATCAACAAGGTGCTGGCCGAAATGACTGGTTTTTCGGTCGAGGAGCACCTGGGGCGGCAGGCATGGGATCTCGTGCCGGCCGTCAAGTCGAGCGTGGAGCCTGTCCTTCGCCGCGTTCTGGAAACGGGCGAGCCAGTGACCGAAGTCGAGATCTCCGGTGAGACGCCCGCCGAACCGGGCGTCGAGCGTACGTGGGTGCAGCAGTTCTACCCGCTGAAGGCGCGGGACGGATCGGTGGTCGGGATCGGCATCATCTGCGAGGAGGTGACCGAGCGCCGGCGGGCGCAGCTCGGCCAGACGCATCTGGCGGCGATCGTCGAGGCGTCCACGGACGCCATCATCAGCTGGTCGCCGGAGGGGCGCATCCGAAGCTGGAATCCTGGTGCTGAGCGGATGTTCGGCTACACGGCGGCAGAAGCCGTCGGCCAAAGCGTCGTTCTGCTCGTGCCGCAGAACTCGGGCGAGCCCCCCTCCGGTGTTTTCGAGCGGGTCAGGGCCGGAGAGCGCCTGCAGGTCGAGGCGTTGAGGCAGCGGAAGGACGGCACGACGATCCCTGTCTCGATCAGCGCCTCGCCGATGCGCGACAGCCATGGCCAGATCGTTGCCGCGTCCGTGATCTTCCGTGACATCTCCGAGCAGAAACGGCGCGAGGAGCACACGCGCTTCATCATGCGCGAGCTTTCTCACCGGTCGAAGAACCTGCTCGCGGTGATCCAGGCGATGGCCAGGCAGACCGCCCGCACCAGCCGCGATCTGATCGACTTCCAGAACCGGTTCACCGCCCGCGTGCGCGGTCTGGCCCAGTCACACGATCTGCTCGTCAAGCGCGACTGGCGGGGTGTTCCGGTGGCCGAGCTGGTGCGCACGCATCTGGAGCCGTTCATCGACCGCAGTGAGCAGGGCCTGATTTTGTCCGGACCGGGCCTGTCGTTGAGGCCGGAAGCCGCGCAGAACATCGGTCTTGCCCTGCACGAGCTTGCAACGAACGCCTCGAAGCACGGCGCGCTCAGCAGGCCGACGGGATGCATCGACGTCCGCTGGGGAGTTGAGGACAAGGATGGCGAGCGCCGCTTCCGGATGCTGTGGCGCGAGACCGGCGGGCCCGAGGTCGTGAAGCCTCTGCAGCGCGGCTTCGGCCATACGGTGGTCGACGCGATGGTCGGACGGGCGCTTGAAGGTGAGGCGCATCTCGACTGGAAGCGGGAAGGCCTCGTGTGGAGGCTCGATGCAGCCGCGTCCTGCATAGCGCCCGAAGCGAGCCAGCCCTCCTCGGAGGATGTGCTGCCCGATGGCATGGCTGACGAGCTTCAGAACCTCTATCGCAAGTGGCTGGCACTGCGTGACAGGAGCGGAGGTCTGCCACAGCCGTCCGAGGTCGATGTCTCGGCGCAGCCTGAGGCGGATACCATGTTCTTCGCTGCCGTTGATTCAGCGTCCAGGCCGCCGGTCGTGCGCTATCTCCACGTCGGCAATTCCCTCGCCCGGAAATTCGGATGGCCCAGCAAGGCTCGGCCCGCGAGGCGGGGCGGTGAAGAGGTTCTGGGCTCGCTCGAAGACTGTTACAGGTACGCTGCTTCGTCCCGGGAACCCTGTTACGACTGGGCGCGCATCAACCTGGGTGAAGGGCCCCTGCAGTTCGAGCGCCTGCTGCTGCCGTTTTCAGAGAACGGCAACACCGTCAGCCATGTTCTGGGGGTCGTGGCCTTCAGCAATGGCTGAGGGCCGAGCCTCCTTAGAAGATCCCGCACCGGCCGCGGCCCGCAAGACTTTCCGGTCCAGTTCCGCGAAAGGCGAAGAGGCCACAGTGGCCTTTGAGGATGAAAAACAGCTTCGCATTCGCGTACTGGCGGCAAGCATTTGTTGATCCTATTAGGCGGTGCGACGCAAACGTACTGCAAAGCAGCGGAACTTTGAGGCTGCTTCAGCCGTTTCTGCGAGCATGATGGAATCCAGTCTCTCAGGCCTGCGCGTTCTGCTGGTGGAGGATGAGCCTCTCCTCGCCTGGGAGCTGGAGCTCGCTCTCGCGGCAGCCGGCGCGGTCGTGGTGGGGCCAGGCAGCACGCTCAAGATGAGCTTCGCGCTCGCGCGGGATAACGCGATCGCTGCGGCAGTGATTGATTTTCGCCTCGGCCAGGAGGAGGTCGGCCCGCTGGCGGCCTACCTCTACGAGCACAGGATTCCGTTCATCATTCATACGGGTCACAGGACGACGGATCATACCGCCTGGGGCTCTCCGCCGGTCGTGCGCAAGCCCGCCGATCCTGATCGCGTCATCGAGGCGCTCGCATCGCTCATGAGGCAGGGCAGGACCCAACGCGCCGCAACCGTCAGCGCAGGTCAATCCGGCTGAGCCGCAACGAGTTCGCGATCACGCTCACCGATGACAGTGACATCGCCGCCGCCGCGATGATCGGCGAGAGCAGAACGCCGAAGGCCGGATAGAGTATCCCCGCTGCAACCGGCACCCCGAGCGCATTGTAGACGAACGCGAAGAACAGGTTCTGCCTGATGTTGCGCATCGTGGCGGCGGACAGGTGACGGGCGCGCACGATGCCGGTGAGGTCGCCCTTGACGAGCGTTACTCCGGCGCTCTCCATCGCAACATCCGTGCCGGTGCCCATCGCGATACCGACGTCGGACGCGGCCAGCGCCGGCGCGTCGTTGACCCCGTCACCGGCCATAGCCACCACCCGCCCTTCAGCACGCAGGCGCTCCACGACGTTGCTCTTGTCCTCCGGCAGCACTTCCGCCTCGACCTCGTCGATGCCGAGCTTGCGGGCGACGGCGTGAGCCGTCGTCGTATTATCACCGGTCAGCATCACCACGCGCAGGCCGGCCTGCTTCAGTGCCTCAACGGCGGAAGGCGTCGTCGGCTTGATCGGATCGGCGATGGCGATGACGCCTGCGGGCTTGTCGCCCAGCCCCATGTAGATGGCCGTGGCCCCGTCCTCACGCAGCTCGTTGGCGATTGCCTCCAGTGCGGCTACGTCAATGCCGGCCTCCTGCGTCATCCGGCGATTGCCGAGGACGATGCGGTGCCCGTCAACCGTGCCGACGACACCCTTGCCGACGGGTGAATCGAAATCGCTGACCGGGCTCAGCTTCATTCCGCGCTCCTCCGCGGCGGCGACGATGGCGGCGGCGAGTGGGTGTTCGCTGCCCCGCTCGATGCTCGCCGCCAGCCGCAGCAACTCCGCTTCGTCGATGCCATGGGCTGGCCGCACAGCCGTGACCTTCGGCCGGCCCTCGGTCAGCGTACCGGTCTTGTCGATGACGATGGTGTCGACCTTTTCCATTTGCTCCAGGGCTTCGGCATTCTTGATCAGGACGCCGCTGTGGGCGCCGCGGCCGACGCCGACCATCACCGACATGGGCGTGGCGAGGCCGAGGGCACACGGGCACGCGATGATGAGCACCGATACGGCGGCGATCATCGCGAAGGTGAAGCGCGGCTCCGGCCCCCAGATCGACCAGGCTGCGAACGCAAGCACGGCAACGCCGATCACCAGCGGCACGAACCAGCCGCTCACCTGATCGGCGAGCCGCTGAATGGGCGCGCGGCTGCGCTGGGCCTGCGCGACCATCTGGACGATGCGCGCCAGCACCGTATCGCGACCGATCTTATCGGCCCGCATCACGAAGGTGCCGGTCTGGTTCATGGTGCCGCCGATGACAGCCGCGCCGACAGTCTTGGTGACCGGCATCGACTCGCCCGTGACCATCGACTCGTCGATGGAGCTGCGGCCCTCGACAAGCTCACCATCGACCGGCACGCGCTCCCCCGGGCGCACGCGCAGGAGATCGCCAACGGTGACCAGTTCGAGGCCGATATCCTCCTCGTTGCCGTCAGCGTTGATGCGCCGCGCCGTCTTCGGCGTGAGATCGAGCAGGGCGCGTATGGCGCCGCTGGTGCGTTCGCGGGCCCTCAGCTCCAGCACCTGTCCGAGCAGGACGAGAACAACGATGATGGCCGCCGCTTCGAAATAGACAGCGACGGAGCCATCGGCGGCCCGGAAGCTTTCCGGGAAAAGGCCCGGAGAGACCGTCGCGATCACGCTGTAGAGCCATGCCGCGCCCGTGCCGATGGCGATCAGCGTGAACATGTTGAGATTGCGCGTGACCAGCGACTGCCAGCCGCGCTCGAAAAACGGCCATCCGGCCCATAGAACCACCGGTGTCGCCAGGATCAGCTGCAGCCAATTCGATCTCTGCTGGCCGATCCAGTCGGTAAGCCCGGTCAAGTGACCACCCATCTCGACCAGAAAAACAGGGATGGCCAGCGCCGCGCCGATCCAGAAGCGGCGGGTGAAATCAATGAGCTCTGGGTTGGGCTCGGCCTCAGCCGTTACCAGCTCCGGTTCCAGCGCCATGCCGCAGATCGGGCACGAGCCGGGGCCGACCTGCCGGATCTCCGGGTGCATGGGGCAGGTGTAGATGGTGCCCTCGGGAACCGGCTCCTGTTCACGCTGCTCCGGGTTCAGATAGCGCTCGGGATCGGCCTCGAACTTCTCCTTGCATCCGGCGCGGCAGAAGTAATAGGTGCGGCCCGCATACTCGGCGCGATGCTTGGCTGTGTGCGGGTCGACGCTCATGCCGCAGACCGGGTCCTTGGCCATGTGGGCGTCGCGCGATTCGGAATCATCCTGCTGCAGATATTTGGCCGGATCGGCTTCGAACTTCGTCTTGCAGCCGGCAGAGCAGAAATAGTACGTCTCCCCGCCGTGTTGCGCCTTATGCCTGGCGGTGGCGGGGTCGACGGTCATGCCGCACACGGGATCCTTTACCGTGCTTCCGGCCGCGTGCGCGTGGGCATGATGCTTGTGGTCTCCGCAGCAGTCCGTCTTTTCTGCTGTTCCAGCGCCCCGGTCATGGGGCTCGTGTCCGCTCATGTCGCCACTGCTCCCGCGTTTCGCGTATAACCCCCTGGGGGTATCTCGCATCATTTGACGGATATACCCCTGCAGGGTATCTGTCAATCCATGCAGAAGGACACGAAGACATCCTGTTTGAGACGACTGGGCCGCATCGAGGGGCAGGTGCGCGGGCTTGCGCGCATGGTCGAGGAGGATCGCTACTGCATCGATATCGTCACGCAGATCTCGGCGGTGAGAGCCGCCCTGCGTCGGGTCGAGGAAGAGATCCTTCGCGACCACGTCGCGCATTGCGTGGAGCACGCCATCGCCAGCGGGAACGCCGATGAGCAGCGCCAGAAGGTAGCGGAGCTCATCGACGTCTTGTCCCGCAGCAATCGCTGAAACCGAGTTTCCGAACCGATGTAAGCGGCCGGCTCAGTGTTGGCGTGTGAGCAACAGCACATCGTTGCAGGCCTGCTCGCACTCGCGGCACGCTTCGGCACAGATGCGGCAGTGTTCGTGTTTGGCGGCGTGGCGTTCGCATTCCTCGCCGCAGACACGGCAGGCGATCACGCAGGCCTGGAGTTGAGCGGCCCAGATCTCAGGGGCAGCCATGCTCGGGCGCGACAGGATGCTGGCCGTGGAGTTGCAGATATCGGCGCAATCGAGGTTCAGCCGGATGCACTTCAGCAGCATCTGGATCTCGCTTTCGCTCATGCAGGCATCCGCACAGCTGGTGCAGGTCTGGACGCAGTCGTGCATGGCATGGATGCTGGCGGCGAAATCCTCCAGCGGCTGTGATTGCACGCTGGGGTGCGTCTTCAGCATCTGAATCGTATGAGGCATGGTTCTTTCTCCGGAAAACGCGGTTGCGGATGATTGAAGTGAAAACGCGCGCTTCCGGCGATTGATCCTGCTACCCCGCGGCATCGTTGATCAGATTAGCCGGCGGGCAACCGCTGGTGCATACGACCCATTTCCGCCCATGGATCGCCGTTCCGTTGCGCCATGCGTTCCGGCACCGTGTTGACGTTGAATTGCGCGGGATCGAGTTCAGGCACGAGCTCTTCCCATTCGAGAGGCACCGCCACAGGCGCTCCCGCTCGTGCTCGCGTCGAGTAGGGCGCAATCGCCGTCGACGTGGCGTCATTGCGCAGATAGTCGATAAAGATGCGGCCCTTGCGCTTCGCCTTGGCGATTTTCGTCAGGAAGCGCTCGGGCGCATCATTGGCCATGCCTTCCGCTAACGACTTCGCGAACGCCTTCACGTGCGGCCAGTCGTAACTGCGGGTGACGGGCACAACGACGTGCAGGCCCTTGCCCCCGGTGGTTTTCACGAACGACAGCAGACCGCGCTCGCCAAGAACGGCCCGCAGATCATGGGCGGCGGCCACGACATCTCGGAAGGCGAGACCCTCGCCGGGATCGAGGTCGAAAACGATCCGATCGGGACGGTCCGGCCGGTCGATGCGCGAGCCCCATGGGTGGATCTCGAGCACACCCATCTGCACCAGCGCGATCAGCCCTTTGACGGTCTTGATGAAGAGGTATGCGCCCGAGTCCTCGAAGCCGTCGATGTTCACCTCGTTGACTTCGGGCGGCACTCCCGATCCGGCATGCCGCTGGAAGAAGCACTTCTTTTGCCGTCCGGCCGGGCAACGCACGAGGCTGATAGGGCGGCGCGCGACGTGCGGCAGCATGTGGTCGGCTATCGTGCAGTAGTAGTCGGCGAGCGCGCGCTTGCTGATGCCCTGCTCGGGATAGAGCACCTTGTCCGGGCTCGTGAGGCGGACGCCCTTCAGCGTGATCTCGGTACTGCTACCTGCCACGTCAGCGCTCCAGTAGCTCTGCAACGAGCTGCGGACTGAGCTCTCGTTCGAGCTGGTCGAACGTGCACTGCTGAGGTGCCTTGTCCGGGCGCCAACGGAGGATGCGCGTGCCGTGGCGGAATCGGTTGCCCGTCACATGATCGTAGCAGACCTCGACGACGAGCTCGGGCCTGAGCGGCTTCCATTCGCTGGTCCGCTCCGTGCTCCAGCGGCTCGGGCCGCCAGGCGCGTCACCGGTAAAGCCGGGAGGTTCGACCAGCGCCTCGAGCCTGCGCGTGAGCTCCGGGCGTTCCGCGTTGCTGATGCCGGAGGTGAAGCCGACGTGGTCGAGCAGGCCCCTGTCATTGTAAAGGCCGAGCAGCAGCGAGCCGACAAGCTTTGCACCCTTCTCGTACCGGAAGCCTCCGACGACGCAGTCGGCGGTGCGCATGCGTTTCACCTTCAGCATGGCCCTTTCGCCCGGGCGATAAGGTCCATCAGTCCGCTTCGCCACCACGCCATCGAGGGCTCCGCCGCTCTTTTCGAGCCAGTCCTGGGCTTCCGAATGGTCGAGCGTGCAGGGCGAGAGCCAAAGCGATGGATCGTGCGGCAGTGATCTGTAAAAGGCTTTCAGCGCCTGTCTCCGCTCCGCAAGTGGTGCATCGACGAGGCTCAGACCGCGGGCATCGAGCAGGCCGTCGAACATGATGAGGGTGGCCGGCGTTTCGGCCGCCAGACGCTTGATCCGGCTTTCGGCGGGATGCAGGCGCAATTGCAGCGCGTCGAACGACAGCGTCCCATTCTGAGCAATCGCGATCTCGCCATCGATCGCGAAC
>JAWLCO010000044.1:0-29529 GCA_041687075.1 Hyphomicrobiaceae bacterium
CTTATCATCTTGATCGACGGCGTCCAGCCCCAGTGCTCCTCGGGCACGGGGTTGAGCCAGACGCAGTGCTCGTAGATGTCCGTGACGCGGCGGAGCCATAGGGCGCCGGGCTCTTCGTTCATGTGCTCGACGGAGCCGCCGGGCAGCGTGATCTCGTAGGGGCTCATGGAGGCGTCGCCGACGAAGATCACCTTGTAGTCGGACGGATAGGTGTGGAGCAGTCCCCAAGTCGGCGTCTTCTCCGTCCAGCGGCGGGCGTTGTTCTTCCAGACGCTCTCGTAAAGGCAGTTGTGGAAGTAGAAATACTCCAGGTGCTTGAACTCGGTGCGCGCGGCCGAGAACAGCTCCTCGACGCCCTTGATGTGCCAGTCCATGGAGCCGCCGACGTCGAAAAACATCAGCACCTTCACAGTGTTGCGCCGCTCGGGCCGAAGGTGGATGTCGAGGTAGCCCTTGTGCGCGGTGCCCTTGATGGTGCCGTCGAGGTCGAGCTCCTCCGCGGCGCCTTCCCGGGCGAAGCGGCGCAGGCGGCGGAGCGCGACCTTGATGTTGCGGGTGCCGAGCTCCACCGTGTCGTCGAGGTCGCGGAACGCGCGCTTGTCCCAGACCTTGATGGCGCGGAAGTTGCGGTTCTCCTTCTGGCCGATGCGCACGCCGGCGGGATTGTAGCCGTAGGCGCCGTAAGGGGAGGTGCCGCCGGTGCCGATCCACTTCGAGCCGCCCTGGTGGCGGCCCTTCTGCTCGGCGAGGCGCTTTTTCAGCTCCTCCATGATCTTTTCCCAGCCGCCGAGCTCGGCGATCTTCCGCTTTTCCTCCTCCGAGAGGTAGAGCTGGCTGACGGCGCGCAGCCAGGCCTCCGGGATCTCGGCCTCGACGGCGTCGCTCATCAGCTCGAGGCCCTTGAAGACGTGGCCGAACACCTGGTCGAAGCGGTCGAGGTGACGTTCGTCCTTCACCAGCGCGGCGCGGGAGAGATAGTAGAAGTCCTCCACGCTGCGGCCCGCGAGGTCGGCCTGCAGCGCTTCCATCAGAGTCAGGTATTCCTTCAGCGTCACGGGGATGCTGGCGGATTTCAGCTCGTGGAAGAAGGTGACGAACATCGGGTGCGCTTGGGTCCTGGAGGGCCATGGGGCATCGGTCCAGTACCTCTTTTCGCGCGATCGACCCCGAGGGGCAAGGGTGGGGCGGCACCCGCTACAGCCGGCGCTTTCGCGGCGGAAGCTCACGATGTGAGGGGCCGCCTGGGAAATCGTCGCGATGCTCGCCAGACCCGCGCGGCCACGATGGCTCCCGCGCCGCGCTGGCAGACCTGCATCACGTCTGAATGTACCACTTTTCCGCTTCCATGATGATCGGCTCACGGCCGTTCGGGTACATGAAGCTGTCGACGGCCCAGCGCTCACCCGAGCGTTTTTCGCGGATCACGGCGAAGTAATGCGTCCAGCGCAACAGGGGCGCATCCTTGGCCATCGGGCGCAGGACCTCGTGGTGACGCAGCAGTCCGTTTGCCGCGAGCACGGAAAGATAGCTGGTCGTGTTCGTCGCCTCGTCGACGCAGTCCATCTGGCCCGGATCGCCGCTGCCGGCGAAGTCCAGGCTGGCCCGGTCGAACGCGGTGCCGGTTTCTGGGCCGACCCGGCGTTCGATCCACGCGATGGCCTTGCGTATGGCGCGGCGTTCGGCGGCCGGACTGGAGCTGGCGCCGGCCGCGTTCATGATGGTCCTGATCGCGGCGATATCCGATCGGCTGAACGTGAATCGCGATTTGTGCCGGCAGCCATGCGCGCTGCAGACGATGACCGTGTTGCCCTTGGGCGGTTCGGTGTCGAACTGGGAATAGTGGGGTGCCGGCGGGCCGGAGCCGCCATAGGAGCAGCCCGCCAAGACAGCGGCGATTGCAAGTGAGTACACGGAGATGAGAGCCGCTCGCGCAGGCGAACGGTACGCAATACTGTGAACTGACATCGATACTCGAGCACACTGGCTGCCCCCGCATGGCGGCGAACATCCGAGGTCTTCTTGGCTCGAGCACGGCTGAATCCGGGCGTTGTCTAGTCAACTTATGGCGCACCTGCGACGGGCTGGGCGCCGCGCGAGCTCATGCGATCTGGGCGGAAGGCGCGGGACAAGAGCGTCTGAATCCGATCCTCAGATCAGGACGCAAAGCATTTTAGGGAACCACTTTGAGGATTCTTCATTGCTACCCATGAACCTTCGGCCGCAGAGGCGCGACTGATAGGTCGAGTAACGACAAAGACAACAGGGGCGTAGATATGTGGGCCGCGTTTATTGGTGAACTACGCGAAATCCTTCTCCTGGCATCCATCATCGGCAGCGTGCTGGCGGTAAGCGTCGGACTGGCTGCGGCCCTGGCCGTTGTCGTCGCCTGATCCAGCCGCCCGCCGCCTCAGCGGTACATGCGGCTGATCTTCGAGCCCTCGAGCGTCAGGTTATACATCAGACCCTTGTTGTCGAAGATGAAGCCGACGATGGGGCTGCGGATGCGGGTCGTATCGATGGAGGCGCCGATGCCGACGTTGATCAGGGCGACGGATCCGTCAACGCCAACTTTCCATCCGTCCACGCGGCGGAAGCTCTCCAGCGCTTCGGGCGTCATGAACACGATGATGATGGATCGCGCCTGCGCGCCGAGCTGGAAGCCGAACGAGGCGGATACCAGGTTGTAGTAATCAAGCGTCCTGTTGCGGGTGAGGAGCGCACCCTCTCCATATTCTCCGCCGATCCCGAAGCCGGCCTTGTACACGGTCGGGAACACGAGGACCGCCGCAGATTTTGCAACCAGCTTGCGCGCCCCGCGGACCTGATAGAAGAACTCATCGAGCGTGTCCTCGACGGCAACATCGATCTCCGCCGCTGACCACGCGTTTGCCTTCGGAGCTGGTCCGGTGACGGCCAGTACCGCGATCACGGCGAGCGATAGTGCCCTGATCTGCCAGATGATGCGCATCTTGGTCCCCTCTCGATTGCGAGCCCACGTAGCCCCGACTCGCCACACCTGATTCGGGATAGCGCCCGGCGACGGCCACAATCGGGCCCGGATGCAGGTTCTCAACCGTAGTTGTGTATCGGCCACGTCGAGGATGGCCGTGGCCACGCATTCGAGTTGCGCTGCGGCCAGATGGCGGACAGCGGCGCGCGGGCCGCGGGGACGGCTGATCAGCCGATTACCAGCTCCCGGCGGGCCGCACGGCAGTCCATCTCGAACTCGAGATCGACAACGGGCGGCCGGCAATATTGCCAGACGAGCCCGTGTGCGGCCGCTCCCCGAGCCACAATCGCGTCGGCGAGAAATGGGTAGAGGTCGTGTACGGTATAGACCTGCGTCGCCGTCACATCGGTCCAGGTCATGCCGAGGGCGGCGAGGCGGCGCTCCATTTCGCCGAGCACGAAATGCGCCTTTTCAGCCAGACCATCCGGCGAGGTGTCGCCGAGCCTGACGACGTGGTCGCGGTAGTTCGACTGGCCCTCGGGCACCTCTCCGCTGCCGGCGATCACGGCTGTGGGCGGTGCGTTGTCTGCGGCCGGTGCGGTGTAGGAAAAGGCGTAGAACGACGGTTCGGCAGGAGGCGCGATCTCAGGGCAGACGTTCGAGCGTGCGACGGGGTTCTTGCCGTCCTTGAAGAGGCCCCATTCAGATAGCGTGCCGACGTAAGCCTCATTGAACGCGCGGAAGCCGGTCTCGGTGAACGGTGCCGGTGACCGAAGCTCACAGGCGCAGAATGCGGTCAGTGGCCGGCCGGCTGCGGCAAGGTGATCGGCGATGCGCGTGAAGCCTTCCGCCAGCGGAACGGGCCTGTGGAAGCGGGCATGCACGATTTCGAAGCCGGGCAGGGCAGCAACGCCTGCCGAGTACTGAAAGACACCAGGAATGTAGCGGTAGCCGCCTTCCGGAAAATCTACGGTTCCACTCACGCCATGTCCTCCCGCTATAACGATTCGCGCTTCTCGAGCCATTCGAGCAGCGTGCCGATGATCCCCTTCGGCATGTAGATGATGAAGAAGACGAGCAGCGCGCCGTAAATGGCAGTGTCGAGCGCCAGCGCGCTGCTGCCGAGCCAGCCCTTCAGCGTCTCCGAGCCCTGGATGGCAACGCGCAGGGATTCGGCCAGCGTCTGTGTGAAGAACGCGCCGAACGTCGGGCCGAGCATCACATAGACACCGCCGGCAATGGCGGCGAAGACGATGTTGAGCGAGACGCCGAGACCCGCGACCGTGTCCGGTCCGATGTACATCTGGTACTGGCCGAACATGGCGCCGCCGAACGCGCACATCGCCGAGGACAAGGCCGTGATCTTCAGCTTCTCGCGCGTGACGTCGATGCCGACGGATGCAGCGGCGTCCTCATCCTGGTTCGCCGCTTCCAGTGCATAGCGATCCATGCTGCGGTCGACGCGGTGCCAGATGTAAAGGCCAACCACCCACATCGCGAGCGCGATGAAATAGGCGAGCGTCCGGTCCGGCTCGAACTGCACGGCATAGAGCGACAGCCCGTCTCCATAGCGCTGCGGCTGCGTGCCGAGCGAGCCGCCCGTGTAATCCCTGAGACCGATGATGCACAGCCTGACGAACTCGGCGAGCGCCAGCGTGAGCAGGGCGAAGTAGTGGCCAGTGATCCGCTGCCGGAAGCACGGGTAGCCGACGACCACGCCGAGGGCCGCCGCGAGCAGGACCGCAACCGGAATACCGATCAGCGGACTGAGGCCCGCGTAGTTCCAGAGCAGCACGGCGACATATGCGCCGACGCCTGTGAAGGCGCCGTGGCCAAGCGAGGTCAGCCCGAACCGGCCCATCAGGGACCAGCCGGTATAGATGAACGCCCACAGCAGAATCTGGATGGCGAGGTGCAGGTAATATTTCTCTGAGGACGGAAACAGCGCGGTGATGACGAACGGCAACGCGACGAGGGCCGCGAGCCCGGCCACATAGCCCGGATGGAGGCGAGGCTTGGTCATGCCTTGCCCCCGAACAGGCCGCGCGGGCGCAGGAACATCATCACCATGAAGAACAGGAAGGCGATGGCGTAGCCCCATTCGGTCGCGAAGCACGAGCCGCCGATGGTGATGAACTGGGCGATGATGAAAGCCGCGACGAACCCGCCGACCATGTTACCGAGGCCGCCCAGCACGCAGATCATGAACACCAGCGGGCCGAACTGCAGCCCGATCTGCGGGTAGATGTCGAACTGCAGCACCATCAGCGAGGCCGCGAGCCCGGCAAGCCCGCCGCCGATGGCGGAGGTGATGAGATAGATCTGCCGCGTGTCCACGCCCATCAGCGGCATGATGTGCCGGTCCTGGCTGACGGCGCGGATGGCCGTTCCGATGAATGTTCGTCGGAGGAACAGCCAGAGGGCGAACATGATGCCGAGAGCCACAACAAAGGTGATGATCCGGTTCCAGGAGAAATACATGTCAGCGAAGGACACGGACCCGAGCTGGACGCCGATGTTCCGGAACTCGACACCGAAAGCCATCGTGGCGGCCGCCTGCAGAAAGAAAAGAACGCCGCCGGTAACGAGAAGCTGATTGATGGGCGGCGTATCCAGCACCGGCCGGATGACCACCACGTGCAGGATGATGCCGGCCATGGCGACGATCAGGATGCCGATCAGCATCGCGAGCGGCAGCGGCAGTCCGGCCACCTTGTGGAAGTGGAAGATGGCGTACATGCCGACCATCACCAACTCGGCGTAGCAGATCCAGACGACGTCGATGACGCCGAAGACCAGGTTGAGCCCCAAGGCGAGCAGGGCGAGCAGTCCCGCGAGCAGAACGCCGTTGAGCACGGCTTCGAGGAAAAAGATGTCGAGCGCGCAATCCATTCCGTTTCCCTGATCCCTTCCTCAGCGGTGCGCCGGCTGGCTCGTCAAATTCCCATGTACGCCTTGCGGATATCGTCGCTGGCCAGCATCTCGGCGGCCGGTCCGCTTTTCTCGACGCGGCCGACCTCGATGAGGTAGGCGCGATCCACCACCTTCAGCACCTGCGCCACGTTCTGCTCGACGATCAGCACGGTGTAGCCCTCCGAGCGGATGCGGCGGACGAGGTCGAACACCTGGGACACGATCACCGGCGCGAGCCCCATGGAGGGTTCATCGAGCAGGATGAGCTTCGGCTTGCTCATCAGCGCCCGGCCGATGGCGCACATCTGCTGCTCGCCGCCGGACATGGTGCCGGCGAGCTGATCCCGGCGCTCCTTGAGCCGGGGGAACAGGCCGTAGACATAGTCCAGCCGCTCGGAGAAGTGTGCCCGGGCCGATCTCACGAAGGCCCCCATCCGCAGGTTTTCTTCCACCGTGAGGCGAGGAAAGAGGCGCCGGCTTTCGGGAACATGCGCGATGCCCGCCTCGATGATCTTGTGCGGCGGCGTGCGGCGAAGGTCGACGCCCTCCATGGTCATCGAGCCCGATGCGGCGGGGAGCAGGCCGGAGATGACGCGGAGCAGGGTCGTCTTGCCGGCGCCGTTCGAGCCGATCACCGCCACGGCCTCACCGGCTTCCACGCGCATCGAGACGTTGAACAGCGCCTGGAAGTGGCCGTAGCCGGCATTGATGGTCTTGAGCTCAAGCATCGCCGCACTCATGCCGTCGCCTCGGTGCCGAGGTAGACCTCGATCACGCGCCGGTCGTTCTGCGCTCCCTGCGGGCTGCCGTCGAAGATGACCTCGCCGTGGTCGAGCACGACCACGCGGTCGACCACGCGCATCAGCACACCCATGATGTGCTCCACCCAGACAATCGTGATGCCGCGCTCCTTGCGGATGCGCTCCAGCATGTCCGCAGCCTGTTCCATCTCGGCGTGATCGAGGCCGTTGAGGCTCTCGTCGGCGAGCAGCAGGCGCGGCTGTGTGGCGAGCGCGCGGGCCAGCTCGAGCTTCTTCAAGGCAGCTGCTCCGAGTCCGTCCGTGGTCAGCCTGGCATCGGTCGGGAGCCCCACGATCTCCAGTGCCTCGGCCGCCAAGCGCCAGCATTCATCGCGGGAGGCGCTGCGGTCCTGCCCGAACCAGGCGGACAGGGCGACATTCTCGAGGATGGTCAGGTTCCGGAATGGCCGCGGGATCTGGTATGTGCGGCCGATGCCGGCATGGCAGACGCGGTTCGCCGGCAGGCCGGCGATCTCGCGGCCATCAAACGTGATGCTGCCGGCGGTGGGCGTATACATGCCCGCGATGCAGTTGAACGTCGTGCTCTTTCCCGATCCGTTGGGCCCGATCAGGCCCAGGATCTCGCCCTCAGCAACCTCGAATGCGACGTCCTTGATGGCCGTGAATCCGTTGAACGTCTTCGTCAGGCCCCGAACCGTCAGCAGTGCCATGCAGATCGCCCGTTCGCATTCCGTGCTTGAACGGAAGCTCCAGAATTCACCAGCCACGACCTTTCGGCGACGCAACCATCACCTCTCCCATGGGGAGAGGTCGGCTTGAAGGGCCGGGTGAGGGGTTGCACCATCAGCAATCGGCGGAACCTCCTCACCCCACCCCTCTCCCCGCCGGGGAGAGGGAGATTGGGTGCACTCCGGTGCCTCCCATATGGAAGACCCTGCAGTTCACCGCCGGCCGCAGGTGCCGGCGGCGGTCGGTCATCATGCTCCCCGCTCTCAAGGCGCGTAGGTATGGCCCTCCGGGAGAGGCAGAACCGGATCGATGGTCCGGATCGATTTCGGCCAGGCGATCTTCGTCTCGCCGCCGATGTACTGCATGACCACGGGGAACGAGCGCGCGTTCTGGCCTGCCATCGGGTGACCGGGCGGGTTGAACTTCACACCATAGCCCTGAACGGTGCCGCCCTCGGGAATATCCGTGTCCAGCGCGGCCTGACGCAGCGCTTCCGGGTCGATGCCGCCATATTGCTTGATCGCGCGCGGCAACACGTCGGTGAAGAAGTACCAGGACTGGTTGAAGCCCTGCGAGGCGTGGGTCGGGACCTCGCTGGCTCCCGTCTGTTCCTTGTAGCGCTTCACCATTTCCTCTGTGATGTCGCCGAGCCCGGGCGCCAGCGTCTTGGGGTCGAGCAGCTGAGCGGCAACCGGATCGACGTTGTAGAGATAGTCCACATCCTTGCCGAAGGTCTCGTGGAGCTTGTCGATCTGGGCGAAGCCCGCGCCATGGCCGATCAGCGCCTTCCACTTCAGGCCGGCGTTCTTGGCCTGTCTCAGAAACAGCGTGATATCCGGATTGTACCCCGTATGCAGGATGACGTCGGGCCGGGCGCGGCGCAGCTTGGTAACGAGCGCCGACAGGTCGGTCGAGGTGGCGGCATAGCCTTCCTCATGCACGATGTTCATGCCGAGGGCCGAGCACGTCTCCTTGTTGCCCTTTGCGACACCGGCGCCGTAGGGCCCATCCTCATGGATGATGGCGACGCGGACGTCCTTCACGTCCTTGCCCAGCTTCTCCTGGGCACTTTCCGCAATGAACTTGCAGGACGCCTCACCGAACTGGTCCGAGTGGACCTGGCCGCGGAAAATATACTTCAGGTTCTTGTCCTTGAAGACCGCGGAGGCGACGCAGACGTTGGCCCACATGAACTTCTTCGCGGCATCGACCTTGGCCGCCATCGGCACGCAGTGGGCGCTGGAAAAGATGCCCATCAGCATGTCGACCTTCTCGTCGTTGAGCAGCCGTTCGGCCTCGTTGATCGCCACGTCCGTCTTGGACTGGGCATCCGCGTTGATCGGGACGATCTTGTATCCTTCGACCCCGCCACGCTCGTTGATCATGTCGATGGCGATCTGGGTGCCGATGGCGGCAGCCTTCGATCCGCCGGCGGCGTATGCGCCGGTCAGGTCGTAGATCACGCCGATCTTGATTTCCTTCTGGGCGGACGCAGGTCCGCTGGCGGCCAGCAACGCGGCCAGCCCGAGCGCAAGTGCGCCCGTCGTCCGTTTGAGCATGTTTCCTCCTCGAGCTTCGTGTGAAGCCTTTGCTTTTATGGCGGGGAGCTTGGCGCAATTTTCAGAGTGGATCAATGGCGTCGTGAACCTTTCCCGAAGCCGGCGCGACAGAGCATTGAAGTCGTCAAACTCAGCCAAGTGGAGGAAATGGACATGCTCTGGAAAACACTGACACTCAGCACGGCTGGTTTCGCGTCGCTCGTGGCTGCCAGCCTCGTGACGAGCCAACCCGCAGCGGCGAGGCCCTTCTGCTCGTACATAGCGCACGATCCGTTTGGGAAGGTGATGGCAACGGGCAGTGCCTGGGCCATGAAGAAGAGCTGGGCGTGCAACCGGGCACGACGGCGCTGCAACCGCGAGCTGGAGAGAAAGAGGCGGCATGGCAAGGCCGGCCGCGGCAGCTGCCGTAAAGTCGTTCAGGCACAACCCTGAGGAGATCAGGGCAGTCGTATCATTCCAAGCGCTGCAGCTCGGGTGCTGACTCCGGCAGAACTGTGATACGCTTATTGCGGAGCTTGCAGTCCCAACGGGTCTGGTTTGGCGGATCAGATTTCATCAGCCTCGACCGCAGCGCTGCCCAGCGACGCTTTCGCCTGGTGCGGCGACAGCATCGGTTTCTGGGCTGAGCGCCAGCCCGATGCGATCGCCGTCGCCGATACGACCGGCATCGCGGTGAGCTATCGCGACCTCGAAAGCGCGATCGGCAACGCGGCGGCGGAACTGGCGGCGCAAGGCGCGCAGGCGGGGGATCGCCTTCTGATCCTGTGTGAGAACTCCGTCGCCGCGGCCGTGGCGATCTTCGCGGCGCAACAGTTGCGCGCGTGGGCTGTGCCGCTCAATGCGCGCTTGTCGGCGAGCGAGGTGGATGCCGTCATCGCCCACTGCAAGCCCCGCCTTACTATCACCACCGATGCCGTCTCGCCCGATGCGAAAGCGCACGGTGCGCGTCTCGGTGCCCGTTTGGTTCGAGGTTTCGAAAGCATCGGTGCTTCGCTTGCGGATGGTCCTGCTCCCGGTGAGCCAGAGGCGTGCTCGGACGATCCGAAGGTGCAGGTTGCGGCACTCATTTACACGTCCGGCACCACGGGCCAGCCGAAGGGCGTGATGCTGACCCACGACAACCTGATGTTCATTGCCGGCCGCAGTTCGGCGCTTCGCAGGCTCGGGCCGTCGGACCGGGTCTATGCGGTTCTGCCGGTCAGCCATGTGTTCGGCCTTGCCTCGGTCTTGAACGGCTCGCTCTACCAAGGCGCGCGCCTCGACCTCGTGCCACGATTCGATGCCGAGGGGGCCGCGCGTGCCTTCGCCGGGAATGGCATCACGGTGTTCCAGGGCGTGCCGCAGATGTACGCCAGGCTCCTGGCGCTTGCAGAGACGCGGGGCGGACTTCCGGCACCACGAATGCGCTACATCTCATCGGGAGGCGCGCCGCTGGATCTCGGTCTCAAGACTCGCGTCGAGTCGCTGTGGGGCCTGCCCCTGCACAACGGCTATGGCCTGACGGAGACATCGCCGACCGTGTCCACGACGCTTACCGACGCGCCATCTGAGGACGACAGCACGGGGCCGGCTGTTCCGGACGTCGAGGTCCGCACTGCCGGTCCGGAAGGCGGTCCTGCAGCGACCGGCGAGGTCGGCGAAATCGAGGTGCGCGGGCGGCTGGTGATGAAGGGCTATTATCGGGCCCCGGAGGAAACCGCCGCGGTCATGACCCGGGACGGCTATCTCAGGACGGGTGATCTCGGCAAGCTCGATGCGCGCGGCCATCTCTATGTCGTCGGCCGGGCCAGAGAGCTGATCATCCGCTCCGGCTTCAACGTCTACCCGCCGGAGGTCGAGGGTGTGCTTGCCTTGCATCCGGATGTCTCGGTGGCTGCCGTGCTTGGGCGCAAGACAAGCAGCGGCAATGAGGAGGTGGTCGCGTTTCTGCAGCCCAAGCCCGGGCGAAGCATCGATCTGGCTGCGGTGCGCGCACTCGCCGCCGAGCGGCTGGCGCCCTACAAGCGGCCGACGGACTACCGTGTCATGCGCGAGCTTCCCGCGGCACCGACCGGCAAGCTCCTGAAGCACAGGCTCAAGAAGCTCCTTTGACCGGTCCGGCTTCGCCGCGTCCCTGCCGCCCGGCGTAGAGCAAAGGCAGGGCGGCAAGCGCCAGTCCGGCCCCGCTCAGAGTCCAGTGAGACAGCCCGATCTCCCCGCCGCCCGGCATCGCGAAGAACAGGCCGGAGGTGAACAGGAGGGCGCGCATGGCGAAGGCCTGAATTCCTACGCCGAACCCGCCGACCAGGCTGATATGGCCCTGCAATGCGGCGCCGATGAACCAGATGCCCAGGAGGGCGGTGCCGGTAACGACGATGATCTCGACTGCTCCCGCCTCGCCCACCAGCGCCGGATTGAGCACGAAGAAAAAAGGGATGACATAGATGACGCCACCGAGCCGCATCGCTTCCAGACCTGTCTTCAGCGGGCTTGTATTGGCCATGGTCGCTGCGGTGAAGGCACCGAGCGCCACCGGCGGCGTGATGTAGCTGACCATGCCCCAGTAGAGGATGAACAGGTGCACCGACAGGACGTTCAGACCGGCCTGCTCGAGCGCGGGCGCCAGGACGACCGCCAGGAAGATATAGCAAGCCGTTACCGTCATCCCCATCCCGAAGATGAAGGACGTGATCGCGCCCATGATCAGGAGCATGAACGTCGACCCGCCTGCCAGGAAGATCAGATCGTTGACCAGCGTTCCGGCGAGGCCGGTGGCAGAGAATGCGCCGACGATCAGCCCCACACCCAAAAGCACCGCAACGAGTTCTGCCAGCGATCGGCCGGCACTGACGACGAGAGTCTCTGCCTGGCGCCACGTGAGCCGATGTTTCGGCAGCACCTGGTTGATCACAAGCAGCAGGCCCGTTGCGTAGAACGGGGCCAATGTGTCCTGCCGCAACGCCACCATCATGTAGATGAGCAGGGTGAAGACGAACAGGTAGCTCCAGCCCTCGCGCATGGTCTTCTTGAGGGAGGGCACATCCTTCTTTTCCAGGCCCTTGAGATTGCGACGTGCCGCGTAGGCATCGGCCTGGACGAAAAGACCGAAGAAGTAGAGCAGTGATGGAATTGCGGCGGCAAGCGCGATCTCGACATAGGGCCGGGAAAGGAACGAGGCCATGACGAAAGCCGTGGCGCCCATGACCGGCGGCATCAGCACGGCACCCGTCGAGGCGCAGGCCTCAGTCGCGGCCGCGCAGCGTGAACTGAACCCGGTCCGCTTCATCGCGGGGATCGACACAGCGCCGGTCGTGAGGACGTTCGAGATCACCGAGCCGGACATCGAGCCCATGAAACCGCTGGCGAAAACCGCGACCTTGGCCGCACCGCCACGGTAACGGCCGACCATGGCAAGCGCCAGATCATTGAAGAACTGGCCGCCGCCCGTGTGCTGCAGGACCGCACCAAAAAGAATGAAGCCGATCACGAGACTTCCGAAGGCGCGCATCGGTATGCCGAACGAGCTTTCGGAAGAAATGATGTGATAGGGGATCGCATCCCAGAAAGGCTGCGCGAACGCGGAGATCGGCCCAGGCATCCTGTCCGCGAACGTCGGATAAAGCGAGAATATGATCACGATCACAAAAATCGCCGTGCCGCCGGCCCGCCGCGTGCCTTCGAGGATCAGCAGCCAGAACAGCACCGAAAACCAGCGTGCCACCTCCGGCGCGGCATACTCCCAGCCTTCTTCGAGGCTGGTTTCCGCGGTCCAGGCAAAGTAACCGGCGCACACGATCGTCAGTGCTGCCAGGACAGCATCCCACCAGGGTACGCCAGAACGCGCACCGGGCGTGCCGCGAAAGCATAAGAACGTCAGGGCCAGGAAGATTCCGGCCAGCAGATAAAGATATCTGCCTTCGAGAACGACGATTCCGAAAAGCTGAAGATTGAAGAGCTGATGAACGGATATCGCAATCGCGATCAACGTCCCGGCGACCATGATCGTTCGTGCGACCGGGCCCACGTCGCGGCGGTTGCCGGCTTCTTCCGGGTCGCGGGGTTTTTCTGTAGCGGCTGAGTTGTTCGTCACCGCCCGCTCCCAGCAGCCGCACCCGGGAAGGCCGGCGTTCGGATTGCCGCGAGAGAGTGCGCCACAGTCTCTTCAAGCAGCACGGCAGTGCCGCGCCACGAGAAGAGTGCGGCGCGGCATGCGAGCTGGGCGTCCATCAGAATACGACGCTGAAGCCGCCATCCTTGAGCGCCTTGCGGCGGTGCTCAGCCCAGGTCTCGTCCCACTCGTCCTCGGCAACTCCCTTGGCCTCGAATTCCTTCCAGGCTGCGGCGAGCGCCTTTTGCCGTGCGACCAGCTTGTCGTTGTTGGCCTGTGCTGCGTCAGTCCAGACGCCGACTTCCTTGAAGTATCGAATGGCGCCCTCGTGGTAGGGCACGACCCACTCGAAATCCTGTTTCTCCATAGCCCAGCCGCCGATGCCCGGGGCCTTGCCATTATACGTGTCGAACAACTCGACCATGGCTTTCGTCATGTTGTAGACAAAGTCGGCATCCTGACTGTCCATCGCGATCAGCACCGGATAGGCGTAGCCCGCACCCTGGTAGGGCTCCTTGCCGTCGATGTTCGCGCCGACCGACGCTTTATTGGGCACGAAGAAGGGCGCAATCCCGCGCATCCGGGCGATCCCGTCCTTGTTGTTCGGGTCGACTGGCGGCCAGATCAGACCGCGCGGCGATGCGGCGGCCTCATAGGCCATGCCGGAGTTGGTGGAGGCGAACGCGGCGTCCACCTGATTGTTGATCAGGGCTTTCCAGGAATCCCCGAACCCGCCGAATTCAACCTTTTCGACGTCGTCCCAGGTCAGTCCGCCGTAAGCGAGATATGCCGTCGTATTGACGTTGAGGGCAGGCGCGCCCTTGATCCAGGCAACACGCTTGCCCTTGAGATCGGAAAATTCCTTGACGCCGATGTCGCCTGCCACACCGACCGCCAGATTGATGGCGCCGCCATTGTTGGCCAGCAGCACGCGCACGGGCTGCGGACCCCACCTCTTGTTGCCGAATTCGAACGCGCCTTCCTGCGCCATGAACGAGCCGCCGACACCCGTCGCCGAGAAGTCGACCTTGCCCTGCCGTAGAGGCTCGGTGCGCGCCACGTCGTTCTTGCCGGGCAGCACCCGCAGGTTGATGCCATGCACTTCCTTCAGCGCCGAGCCGATGGCCACGGCCTGATTGTAACCGGCCGAGCCCGTGTCGTAGGCCGTCCAGGCAAGCTGGTTCGGAAGCTTGAGCTCCGCGGCGGACGCCGGTCCGGCGAGCATTCCGCCGCCGAGACATGCCAAGGCAGCAGCTTTGAACAACTTGAGCATTTGTTTCCTCCCGTATCGTTCCGGATCCATTGATCGGTCCGCAATCATTATTCGCGAAACGGAATTTCCGCTTTCAGGCTAGTGCAGGCGGGCGGCACGGGCAAGAAGGCAATTGTCGTCTTTCTTCCTCAGCGCGAGAACGACATCAGCCGGTGCTCAAGGGCTGTGCGTGCGCCAAGGAAAGCTCATAGAATGCCTACGTCTCATCTCGATTTGGCCATAAAACTCGAGCCATTGATGCAGGCGTCGCCGGCTGCGGGGAGGTCGGGCTGGCGGATGAGGTGTGTTTGGACGAAAGCCGTCCTGGACCAAAATGCTGTACTGCGTACGGGGCATAACCCTGCTGACCTCGAAGCTTCTCGTTCGATGCCGCCTGAATGCGCGGGCAGGGCTCGCTTTGCGGCATCCGCGAAGCAGGCCGCGGGCCGGAATTACGGCCATCGCCGCGAGCCTGTTTTTCATTGCGCAAATGACAAGCTCCATTGCGGCGAGCCCCATCAGTGCAGTGGAAGTGGAAGGCAATCAGCGGATTTCTGCTGAAACCATCCGCACTCACCTGCTTCTCGCCGCCGGGCAGCCCTATGACCCGGCACGTGCCGATCAGTCCGTCAGAAAGCTGTTCGCGACAGGACAATTCTCTGATGTGCGCATCGAGGAGCGCAGGGGGAAGCTGGTCGTCACGGTGGTCGAGAACCCCGTGGTCGCGAGCGTCAAGCTGGAGGGCAACAGCACCATTACGTCCGATAAGCTCGAGCCTCAGCTCAAACTGAAAAAAGGCGCCCCGTACACGCCCGCCAAAGCGCGGGCCGATGCGCGACGGCTGCAGGATTACTATCACAAGCAGGGATACAATCAGGCCATCGTCGAGCCGCGCACGAGCCCGGCGGGCGAAGGGCGCGTGGACGTGACGCTCACGATCAGGGAAGGTGATCTCAACAAGGTTCGCAGCATCAGTTTTGCGGGGAACCGCGCGTTCAGTGACAGCCAGCTCCGGGATGTCATCACGACCACGCAGTCCGGCTGGCTCGACATTCTGAAGACCAATCTTTCGTTCGACGAGGAGCGACTGCTGATCGATCGCGAGCTGCTGCGGCGGCACTACCTCAAAAATGGCTATGCCGATGTGACGGTTTCGCAGCACCAGGCTGAGTTCGATCCGCAGAACAAGACCTACGCAATCTCCTTCACGATTGATGAAGGGGAGCAGTACAGCTTCGGCGTCATTTCGGTCGAGTCCGGTTTGCCCGACGTCGACACGGTGCCCCTCGAAGAGGCCCTGCTCGTCAATTCGGGCGACATCTACAATCAGGAGCTCATCGAGAAGTCAGAAGAAAAAATGATGGCCGCTCTTGGTGAGCAGTCGAAGCCTTTTGCGCAATTGCGGATCATTCCCTCGCGCGATCCAGCCGCCCGCACCGTCGGCCTCAAGTTCCTGATCGAGGAGGGGCCGCGCATTCTTGTCGAGCGCATCGACATTGCCGGCAACACGAAGACGAAAGATCGTGTGATCCGCCGCGAGCTCGGCCTCAACGAGGGCGATGGCGTGAATGCGTTTCTGGTGCGGCGTGCGACGGCTCGCATCAAGGCGCTTGGGTTCTTCAAGAGCGTCGAGATCAAGCAGAAGAAGGGGTCGGCCGAGGACAAGCTCATCCTGACCGTGGAGGTTGTGGAAGAAGAAACGATCGACCTGTCGTTCGGTGCCGGGTATTCGACGTCTGAAGGCGTGATTGGCGATATCTCGGTCACCGAGCGCAATCTTCTCGGTAACGGCCAATGGCTTCAATTGAAGCTCGCCGGCAGCTTTACACGCCTCCAGGCCGATATCGGGTTTACGGAACCGCGTTTTCTCGGGACCCGCATGGCGGCAGGCTTCGATCTCTTCTACAAGGATCTCGATTATTCCGATGAGTCCTCCTACAAGGCGCGGAAAATGGGCGGCCGGCTGCGCGTAGGCATTCCGGTCACCAATGAAATGGATCTGGGCCTGAACTATAGTTTCAGCCGCAATTCCATTTACGATGTCGGGGAGAACGCATCCGCGGCCGTTAAGGAGGTCGTTTCCGGCGGCGACTCGGCCACTTACGACACCTCCTCCGTCGGCTACTCGCTCAGCTATGACACGCGCGACCGGAAGAAGCTGCCGAGGTCAGGGGTATACGCGGCCCTCGCGCAGGATTTTGCCGGCCTCGGAGGCGATGTGCGGTATGTCCGATCAGTCACCGATGTGCGCGGCTATTATCCGCTGGGTAGCAGCGTCACGCTGATGGGGCGGGCGCGCGGTGGAACCATCGTCGGCTGGGGCGGCAGCGAGGTGGGCCTGCTCGACATGTTCTACGGCGGCGGCGACATGGTGCGCGGCTTCGCCCCGAGGGGCATCGGCCCCCGTGATACAAACAGCCGGAACCGGGACGCGCTGGGCGGCAGCAGCTATTACGCGGTCACTGCAGAGGCCATGTTCGACATTCCTAGGGTCACGGAAACGACGGGGCTGCGGGCGTCCGTATTCGCGGACGCAGGCTCGTTGTGGGGTGTCAACTCGACATCGGGAAGCCTTCCCGGGCTCGCTGGAAATTCGGCGGCACCGCGAATTTCGACCGGAGCAGGGGTGGTGTGGGATTCTCCGCTGGGGCCCTTGCGCCTCGACTACGCCGTTCCGCTCGTGAAACAGGACTCGGACAAAACCCAGCCGTTGAGCTTCGGCCTCGTGCCGTACTGATCGGCGAGCTGGGCGCCGGACCCTATCGGGCACGGGAAGCAGAAAACTCGAGCCCGATGCTTATTGCGGCAACCGGCCAGTTGCCTCTATGAAAGCGGCCGCGGATCGAATATCTGCCACGAGTGCCTCGCGGGCCGCGGTGCCGTCCTGCCGCTCGATGGCGGCCACGAGATGGGCATGTTGCCTCTCTGCGTCCCCGGTCGTGAGGCGCTCCGAGGATTCCTTCAAGTCGAGATTGATGACGGGGCCGATCTTGAGCCACAGGCCCTCGATAATGCCCACGAGCGTCGGCAGCCGGGCCGCGCGATACACCGCGAAATGGAGATCCTTGTTGGCCCTCACGGCCCGTGTCGCATTCGGGCGGGCGCTTCTCGCCTCTTGCCGAAAGGCGCTATCGAAGCGGCGCATGATCTCCAGGTCGCGCTCGTTTCGCTGGAGCGCCGCCTGCTCGGCTGCAAACCCTTCAACCGCAATGCGAACCGCCGTCAGCTCTCGGAGCTTGGCCACTGTCATCAGCGGTACCCGGACAGAGCGGTTCGGCGTCACCTCCAGCGCATCATCGGCAACGAGCCGCGCGACTGCCTCCCGCACCGGCATCATCGAAGTGCCGAGCGTTTCAGCGGCGGTCCTTAACGACAGTCTTTCACCGGGGGCGAGTTCGCCTGCAATCAATAGTTCGCGCAGCTCGGCATAAACGCGCTCGCCGAGAGTCACCCGTTCGATCCGACCGATGCTTGCAAGCGCGGAAGCCATCCGTGTTTCCGGGGGACTCGACAAAACGCCTCTTTTGAGCCAGCCTAACTGTGATCACAGATCACGGCAAGCGATGCCGCTTGAAGCCGCGACGCAGGGAGGAAACCACGATGAGTCGATACAGGTATCTTACGCGCCGGAAACTCCTGCAGGGTGCTGCCGGGGCAGCAACACTTGCCGGGATCGGAATGCCGGCGATCTCGCGTGCCCAGAGCGACGTTATCCGCATCGGGCATCTCACGCCTGTCACCGGTTTCCTTGGCCCCCTTGGCGAATTCGCCCAGATGGGAGTTCAGCTCGCTGCTGAGGAAATCAATGCGGCCGGCGGTGTGCTCGGGCGCAAGATCGAGCTCGTAATGGAGGACTCGGTCAATCCGCAGACGGGTTCAGCCAAGGCAGAGCGCCTGATCGAGCGAGATAACGTCGCCATGATCATCGGCGAGATCTCATCGGCGACGGCGCTTGCCATCGGTCAGGTGGCGAACCGTACCAAGACGGTTTTCATCAACACCGGTGCCAACTCGGATGCCCTGCGCGGCGCCAGCTGCAATCCGTACATGTTCCACATCGAGGCAGCGAACTCGATGATGGTGCGCGCGGTCGGGCAGTACCTCAAGTCCGAGAAGATGATCGAGGGCAAGAAATGGTACTCGCTCACGGCCGACTATGCGTTCGGCCACGATCTCTTCAGGGTCGCCAAGCAGTTCGTCAGCGAGAATGGCGGTGAGTTCGTCGGCGAGGAGCTCGTGCCGACCGACGCCACGGACTTCAGCCCGTATCTGCTCAAGATCCGGCAGGCCCGGCCCGATGTGGTCGCATCGAATCTCGCTGGCAACCAGATAACGAACTTCATCAAGCAGTACGCTGAGTACGGCCTGCAGTTCCCGATCTGCGGCTTTGGTTTCGATACGGCGGTGGCCTGGGGCGCGGGCGAAGGCAATTTCTCCGGCATATGGCCGCTCATCTGGCATCACCTGGTCGACACCCCCAGCTCGAAGAGCTTCGTCGCGGCGTTCACGAAGAAATATGGCAAGCCGCCGGAGAACCAGAGCTGGGGCGACTACAACTCGCTCAAGATCGTCGCCCAGTCGTTCGAGGAGTTGAAATCTGCCGACCCGCAGAAGCTCGCCGAGCACCTGCGCAAAGGCGCGAAGTTCGACGTGCTGAAGGGCCGCGAAGGTTATTTCCGCGACTACGATAATCAGATGGTTCAGGAGATGTACGCCGTCCGCGCCAAAGACCCGGGCAAGATGGCGGACAAATGGGACATCTACGATGCGCTGGGTAGCGTTCCAGCGTCCGGCGAGGATCTCGAGATCCTTGCCCCGCCGAAGGACGGCACGTGCAAGATGAGCGCATGATCGCTCTGATCATCATCCCCGGACACGCCGCAGCGGGCGTGGTCCGGGGCCTCGCGGCGGAGGGCGCCTTGCTCCCAATGAGCCGGGATTGAAGGCCGGCGAAAACATGGGCAGGTAGCGGCGAGTAGGGAACCGTGGAAATCATCTTCCTCCTCGAACAGGTGCTGAACGGGGCTCTCGTCGGCGCCTATTACCTGCTCATTGCGCTTGGGCTTTCGCTGATCTTTTCCCTTGGTGGCATCGTCAATCTGGCCCACGGCGGCTTTTATGCGATCGGGGCCTATCTGGCCGTCACCCTCGCGCCGCATCTCGGCTTTGGCGGAGCTTTCGTGGCCTCACCCGTACTGGTGGGCCTCATCGGTGTGGTCGTCGAACGATTATTCTTCCGCCGCTTCTATCGCGCCGACCCCATCCTGAGCCTGCTTCTCACGTTCGGGCTTGCGATGATCATCGAGCAGTCGCTCCGCATGATTTATGGCGCCGCTCCGATTCCCTTCTCTATTCCGACAGCCCTGAGGGGGCAGATCCTGGTCGGCGATTTTCTCTACCCAAGATACAGGATCATCATCTTCGGAGTGGCAATCGCGGCCGTGGCGGCTACGTGGTTCCTCGTTTATCGGACGTCCTTTGGACGAGTCGTCCGGGCTGGCGTGCAGAACCCGGACATGGTTGGTGCGCTTGGCATTCCCCTGCAACCCTACTTGACGGCCATCGCGGCACTCGGCTTCGGGCTGGCCGGACTTGCCGGCGTGCTGCTTGCACCGATTACCGGCGTTCATCCGGCGATGGGTGCGGAAATGCTTGTCGCTGCCTTCGTTGTTGTCATCATCGGCGGCCTGGGCTCGTTCTGGGGCGTCATTCTCGCCGCCGTCCTTGTGGGCGTGGTTCGAGGCGTCACGATCTACTTCTTTCCGCCCGCCGGTGAGGCCTCGATGTACCTTCTCATGGCGCTGGTTCTGCTGCTGCGGCCACGGGGCCTGCTTGGCGAGCGCATTCAGAGATTCGAGTGATCCATGAGCCGTGATGCCCTGAGCAGCGATCGCTGGCCTCCGATCATCGCCGCAGCGGCGCTCCTCGTGCTGCCTTTTGCCCTGGATGCCGTCGGCCTGCCGCTCCGCTCGTCTATCGACGTGGTGGTCTTCGCGATCGCCTGCATGGGCCTCAACGTTCTCATCGGGTACACGGGGCTCGTGTCGTTCGGGCATGGGGCCTGGTTCGGCCTTGCTGCTTATGCGGCGGCGCTGAGCCAGAAGCACTGGTTCCCGGGAGGCGTGATCCTACCAGCACTCTTTACTCTGGTGTTTATTGCTGTGGCGGCGGCCGTGCTTGGAGCGCTCATTCTGCGGCGGCGCGGCGTCTACTTCTCGCTGCTCACCCTGGCGCTGACGGCACTTCTGTTTGCCGTCGCCTATCGCTGGACCGACTTCACCGGCGGAGAAAGCGGCCTTGGGGGCGTGACCCGGGCGACAGTGCTCGGCCTCGATCTTGAAAACGACTGGACCTACTACGGAGTTGTCGCCGCCGTCGGCCTCTGCGTGTGCTATCTGCTTTGGCGCTTCCACAGGTCTCCCATGGGCTCGGTGCTGGTGGCCATCCGCGAGAACGAAGAGCGGGCCCGCTTCATCGGTTATCCAACGAACCGCTACAAGCTCTTTGGTTTCGTCATTTCGGCGACCGTCGTAGGCGTTGCCGGGGTGCTGTCCGTCTTCAACCATCGTTTTGCGTCCGCCGAGCCGCTGGCCGTCGCCTTCTCGGGCGAGCTCATCGCCATGGTCGTCATAGGCGGAATGCGCAGCTTTCTGGGACCGGCACTCGGAGCGCTGTTCTACATCCTGTTCCGGGAGTTCCTTTCGATCTGGACGCCGCACTGGCTGTTTCTGTTCGGCATCCTCTTTGTCGGATTCATAATGTTTTCGCCGACCGGACTCGTCGGCGTCGCCGAACGTCTTCTTGCGCCCTTTCGTAAGAGGATCGTCGAGGAAGCCGCCATGGCCGGGCGCTCGCTCTCTGACGAGCCGCTGCCGGCATTCCTGAATCCGCGTGATTACCTCGAGGGTCCGATCCTGGAGGTGCGTGGCATTGCCAAGAGCTTCGGCGGTATCCGCGCCGTGCAGGGGGTCGATTTCTGCGTCCGCGACCGTTCCCTGCACGCCCTCATTGGCCCGAACGGTGCCGGCAAGACCACAGCGTTCAATCTGATTTCAGGAATGTTTCCGCCGGATGCGGGCGATGTGGTCTTGCGCGAACGATCGATTGCGGGGTTTGCCCCGGAGGCGATCACCCAGGCCGGGGTTGGACGCTCCTTCCAGATCACGAATCTATTCCCGGGTCTCTCGGTGGAGGAGAATTTGCGGCTTGCCGTCCAGGCCCGCCATTCGCGCAGGTTCGATCCTTGGACGGCGGCGCGATCCATCACGGAGATCGAGGCGGAGACCGAAGCGATCGCACGCTATCTCGGCGTCGCCGGCATGGAGCGGGCGGAAGCCGGTGCGCTCTCCTATGGCGGGCAACGCCTTCTCGACATGGGCCTCGCCCTGGCCACCAAGCCACGGCTTCTCCTGCTCGACGAGCCGCTTGCCGGGCTATCAGCGGCCGAGCGAGAGCGCATTGGCGACATCATCAAGCGTATCTCTGCCAATATCCCGGTGCTCCTCGTGGAGCACGACATCGACCGCGTCTTTCAGATTGCCGACGCCGTCACGGTGATGAACGAGGGCAAGGTGCTCGTGGATGGCACGGCAGAGGACGCTCGCACGAGCTCAACGGTGCAGGAGGTCTACATCGGCTCAGGCGCGGCGAGCGTTGCCGCCAAAACGCGCGAAAGTGCCGCCAAGCCGGAGGCCCTGCTGTCGGTTCAAGCGGTCAACACCTTCTACGGCAAGAGCCACATTCTTGCGGACGTTTCTTTCGCCGTAAATCGTCACGAGATACTCGCTCTTCTGGGCCGCAATGGTGCCGGCAAGTCGACGCTCCTCAAGACACTCATCGGCATTGCGCCGCCAGAGTCCGGCTCGATCCAGCTGGCCGGCATGGAGATCGCCGGTCTGCCGTCAGCGACGATCGCTCAACGCGGCATCGGCTATGTGCCCCAGGGCAGGGGGCTTTTTGCCGGTTTGACCGTGGCGCAGAACCTGGAGCTTGGACGGCTGCGCCGCCAGACCGGCGAGGGGGTGCGTTGGGATCTCGACCGCGTGTTCGAGTATTTCCCGCGCATTCGCGAGCGTCTCGACACGCCGGCCGACTTCCTGTCGGGCGGTGAGCAGCAGATGGTGGCAGTGGCCCGCGCGCTGTCCGGCGACGTCCGGGTGCTGCTGCTCGACGAGCCATTCGAAGGGTTGGCGCCGGCCGTCATCGAGCAGCTCTTCGAGAGCTTCGACAAACTGCGCCGCGAGGTGTCGATCATTATCGTCGACCACCACCTGGATCTGGCGCTCGCCCTCTCCGATCGCACCATCGCCCTCGAGCGCGGCCGTGTCATCCACAGCGGTCCCTCGAAGGACCTGCGCGATGACCTCGACTTGCGGCGTAAAGTGCTGTGGTTGTGACGAGGTGCACGGGAGTAGTTCCGCCGCCTTCAGCGCCCGGTCGCTGGAGCATCGCGGCACCGTCGTAGCAGTTGGAAGCGGAGATTGAGATCGCCATGGCTCCAAGGAAGGTCATCATCACCTGCGCCGTCACAGGCGCGATTCACACCCCGTCCATGTCGCCGCATCTTCCGGTCACGCCGCAGGACATCGCGGAGGCCGCGATCGGGGCGGCAGAGGCGGGTGCGGCCATCGTCCATCTCCATGCCCGCGATCCCCAGAACGGGAAGCCGGATCAGAGCCCCGACGCCTTCGCGCCGTTCCTTCGAGTGATCAAGCAGCGTTCCAACTGCGTGATCAACATTACGACCGGTGGCGCGCCGACCATGCTGGTTGAGGAGCGCGTGCGGCCCGCAGCGGTTTTCAAGCCCGAGGTCGCCTCTTTGAACATGGGCTCCATGAATTTCGGGCTCTACCCGATGCTGAACCGGTTCAAGGACTTCAAGCACGACTGGGAGCGGCCCTATCTGGAGGGCTCGCGCGAGCGCATTTTCAGGAACACGTTCGCGGACATCGAATACATCCTCAGCACGTGCGCCGAGAACGGAACGCGTTTCGAAATCGAGTGCTACGACATCGGCCACCTCTATACACTGGCGCATTTCGCCGATCGCGGCCTGGTCAAGCCGCCATTCTTCGTGCAGAGCGTATTCGGAATTCTGGGCGGCATCGGCCCGCATCCTGAGGATGTGGCTCATATGAAGCGCACGGCCGACCGGCTTTTCGGGGACCAGTACCACTGGTCTGTGCTCGGCGCCGGGCGCAATCAGCTCCCGATCGCAGCGATGGCCGCGGCGATGGGCGGCAATGTTCGCGTCGGGCTGGAGGATTCGCTCTGGGTCGGACCGGGCCGGCTGGCGGAGTCGAACGCTCAGCAAGTGAAGCTCGCCCGGCAGATCATCGAGGGGCTTGGGCTAGAGATCGCCACTCCCGATGACGCCCGCGAAATCCTTAAGCTCAAAGGCGGCGATCAGGTGAACTTCTGACTGGCCTCGAGTCCAAGCCGAAGTGGTGCGGGCGACGGGACTCGAACCCGTAAGTCCTTGACGGACGAGGGGTTTTAAGCCCCTTGCGTCTACCAATTCCGCCACGCCCGCGTAGCGTCGGGGCACGCCGTATGACGGTCTGTGTCACAAGTCGCCCCGACGCGCAACGGTGTTGGGGACGGCTTCATCGTGACTCTCAGGTGTAGGGGCGGGGGCTGTTGCGCACAGCCGCCATCAGCAGCAGGTACAGCGTCGTGGCGTTGAGGAGATGCCACATGAAGTGGGTGCCGGCGGCGCCGCCCGCAAGGCGCGTTTGCGCGCATAGCTCGAGGTCGACGGTGCGGAAAATCATCGAGAGCAGGAAGACGAAGCTCGCTGCCAGCAGGTATCGGGCAGCCGGATGGCCCTTCATCTGCAGCACTGCGCCGATGCCGAGCATGGCCAGGAAAGCAGGCACGTAGCCGGCCGTGCCGTTGAGGCAAGGGCCACGGGCTGATGCGGAGCTGAAGAGACCGGGCCGGCATTCAACACCACCGGCGAACTGAAGCGCGCCGACGAACACGGCAAGCCCGATAGCGACCCCGATCCACCCGAGCTTCAGGTAGACGCGGAGCGCATAACCCAGATAGGCCAGCATAAAGATCCCGATGGGGATCACGTCCGCCTGCGCCGCCCAGCGCGTCGCAAAGGTGTGGAACAGGAAGCTGCCCACGCCGATCACGAACACCAGCGCGACGAGCCCCGCGATCCCAGAGGCCGGCTCAGCCCGCGGCTGGCGCGAGAGCGAAGCACCGGCAGCCACCGCCGCGATGATGAAGGCCCCATTCGAGACGGCATTAAACGGCTCGGCCCAGAACGACGGGTCCGATCCGCGTTCGCAGTAACGGAATACCTGATCACCCCAGGACACCGGCTGCGTCCTCGATCACTCGGCTGGGAACAGGTCGGCGAGCCGTATCGTGATGCCGGGTGGATCGAGGGCAAACTCGCCATGCTCGATGATTCGGGTGGCGATGCTGCCATCCTTGCTGCGGCAGTGATGGATCACCAGCCGGTCATCGGGATCGGCAATGAGGTAATGAACAAGGCTCGGCAGGCGGAAATAGCCCGCCAGCTTGGCGCCGGCGTCGCGCGCTTCCGACGACGGCGAAATGACCTCGACCACGATCACCGGTTCCGGCACGATGATCGTGCCGCGCGCCAGCTTTTCCCCACAGTAAACGAGGGCGTCCGGCCCGTAGGCAGTCCGGTCGTTGATCTTGACGGTCGCGCCGTCGCTCAGCACATGGCAGGGCGTGCCGGACGCCTTGATCGCGTTCGTCAGTGCGACTGCAATAAGAAACTTGGACTCGATGTGCTCCACCCTTTCCGGCGACATCTCGACGACCCGGCCCCCGTAGAGCTCAAACCTCCCCCGCGGCTGAGCCATGGCCCAGTCGATGAACTGCTCAACGGTCATGCGTGGCGGTGCGTGCACGTTCATGGCAGGAGGTTAGCACAATGTGGCCACGAGGTAACGTGACCGCAGGCCTTTGGCTCCGTGGCCGTGATATCGTGAATTCGTGAAATCGTGAAGTCGAAGACTTGTCGCTGCCAGGACCTCGCAGTTTTACGTACTCACGTATGCTCGGAACCACTTCAGGACCCGCTTGATACATGAGTCATCCCGGCGCTCGTCGCCGGGATCCAACCCTCAACGTATCGTGCGCTCGCGGCTAGATGGATACCGGGGACGAGCCCCCGGTATGACAGGGCTACGAAGGCAGCGGATGCCCGTGTGTTCGTGAATCGCGAGGAATCACGATCTCACGACTTGGCGACCTCACGATCTCACGGCTTCTTCTCCGGCACGGCCAGCCGGATATGCAACTCCCTGAGCTGCTTCGGCGTGGCCTCAGAAGGGGCGCCCATCAGCAGGTCCGAGGCCTGCTGGTTCATGGGGAAGAGGGCCACGTCGCGGACCGTCTTCACGCCGGTCAGCAGCATGACCATCCGCTCGAGGCCAGCCGCCATGCCGCCGTGCGGCGGGGCGCCGTACTGGAAGGCGCGGAAGAGGGCGCCGAAGCGCTGCTCGACGTCCTCGGCCCCGAGGCCCGCGATACCGAATGCCTTCACCATGGTGTCCGGCCGGTGGTTACGGATGCCGCCGGAGGCGAGCTCGTAGCCGTTACAGACCAGATCGTACTGGTAAGCCTTGATCTTGAGCTGATCCTCGACGGTCGTAGCCGCGTCGAGCGCTGCGCTGCCGCCCTGGGGCATCGAGAACGGGTTGTGCGAGAACTCGACCCGCTTGTCGTCCTCGTTCCACTCGTAGAATGGGAAATCGACGATCCAGGCGAACTCGAACCGGTCCTCGTCAATGAGCTTCAGGTCCTCGCCGACCTTGTCGCGGGCCAGGCCTGCAAACCTCTGGAAGCGGGCCGGGTCGCCAGCGACGAAGAAGCAGGCATCGCCTTCCTTGAGGCCAAGCTGCTCGCGAATGCCGCCCGCGCGCTCCGGCCCGATGTTCTTGGCGATGGGACCGGCCCCGCCTTCCTCGCCCTCGCGCCAGAAGATGTAGCCGAGGCCCGGCTGGCCCTCGCCCTGCGCCCACGAGTTCATGCGGTCGCAGAAAGCGCGGCTGCCGCCGCCGGGAGCAGGCAGGGCCCAGATGCGGACCTTCGGGTCCTTGTCGATCATGCCGGCGAAGACCTTGAACCCCGAGCCGCGGAAGTGCTCGGTCACGTCCTGCATCTCGATGGGGTTGCGCAGGTCGGGCTTGTCGGTCCCGTACTTGGCGAGCGCCTCGTCGTAGGGAATGCGCGGGAACACGGGCGTGACCGGCTTGCCGTCCGCGAACTCCTCGAAGACGCCGCGGATGATGGGCTCCATCGTCTGAAACACGTCTTCCTGCTCGACGAAGCTCATCTCGACGTCGAGCTGGTAGAACTCGCCGGGCAGGCGGTCGGCGCGCGGGTCCTCGTCGCGGAAGCAGGGCGCGATCTGGAAGTAGCGGTCGAAGCCCGAGATCATCAGCAGCTGCTTATATTGCTGCGGCGCCTGCGGTAGCGCGTAGAATTTGCCGGGATGAATGCGGCTCGGCACCAGGAAGTCGCGCGCGCCCTCCGGGCTCGAGGCGGTGAGAATCGGCGTCGGGAACTCGTTGAAGCCTGCCTCGTGCATGCGCCGCCGGATCGACTGCGTGATCGCGAGCCGCTTCATGATGATGCCGTGCAGCGTCTCGCGCCGGAGGTCGAGAAAGCGGTAGGTGAGACGCAGATCCTCCGGATAGTCGGGCTCGCCGAAGACGGGGACCGGCAGCTCCTTGGCCTCCGACAGCACCTCGATCTCGCTGGCGTACACTTCGACTTCGCCGGTCGGCAGCTCCGGATTGACGGTGCCCTCCGGCCGCTCGCGCACCAGCCCATCGACACGGATAACCCATTCGGAGCGGACCGATTCGGCCGCCTTGAACGCCTTGCTGTCCGGGTCGGCGACCACCTGGGTCAGCCCATAGTGATCGCGCAGGTCGATGAACAGCACCCCGCCGTGATCGCGCACGCGATGCACCCAGCCGGACAGCCGCGCCGTGCTGCCGATCTGCTGCCTGCGGAGCGCCCCGCAGGTGTGTGTGCGATAACGGTGAGCCGGACTCTCGTGCCCGGCGGCTCCGCCAGCCGATCCGGCGCCCGAAGGGCTCGTCACCTTGTTCTCAGCCATTTGAAACGTCTTGCCTGCGCTGCCGATTTCAGGAAGTGCGCGGAGAAGCGCACGGGACCGGGGGGTTGTCAAGCTGGCGGCATGCGGCGCGTCGCGAGCAGCGTGGAGCCAGCTCGCCGCGGTTCCGCCCCGGGCGGATGCCGTCAGGCTCTTCGCGGTTCAGGCTGCGGCACACAAGGGAGGCGACAACCGCCGCGTGCTGGGTTATATCGCGCCACCGATGCGCGTCATTACTACAAATTCCGACCTCGCCGAAGCTTGTGCCCGGCTTGCACGGCATCCGTTCGTTGCAACCGACACCGAGTTCCTGCGCGAGCAGACCTTCTGGCCGGTGCTCTGCCTCATCCAGATGGCAGGCCCCGAGGACGAATGTATTGTCGACCCGCTTGCCCCAGGCCTCGACCTGAAGCCGTTCTACGAGCTGATGGCGAACGAGCGCGTGGTGAAGGTTTTCCACGCCGGCCGGCAGGACGTCGAGATCGTCTACGCGAAAGCCAACCTGATCCCGCACCCGATCTTCGACACGCAGGTGGCGGCGATGGTGTGCGGCTTTGGCGAATCGGTCAGCTACGTGAACCTCGTCAAGAAGCTCACCAACAAGGACGTCGACAAGTCCTCGCGCTTCACCGACTGGAGCCGGCGGCCGCTGACCCAGAAGCAGCTCACGTATGCGCTCGCCGACGTCACCCACTTGCGGGACGTCTACATCAAGCTCAAGGCGGAGCTGGAGAGCACGGGCCGGGAGCACTGGCTCGACGAGGAGATGGCGACGCTCACCGATCCCGCGACTTACGAGACGAAGCCGGAAAACGCGTGGCTGCGGCTCAAGATGCGGACCCGCAATCGCCGCTCCCTCGGCGTGCTCATCGAGCTCGCGGCCTGGCGGGAGCGGGCGGCGCAGACGCAGGACGTGCCGCGCGCGCGCATCCTGCGGGACGAGGCGCTTTACGACATCGCCAACCAGGCACCGACCGACACCGCGAAGCTCGGTGAGCTCAGGACGTTGAGCGAAGGCTTCTCTCGTTCCGCGCGGGCGCGGGAGATCGTCGAAGCGGTGAAGCGTGGGCTGGAGCGCGACCCGAAGACACTCCCACAGATTCCGGCAGGCCAGGTCCTTTCAGCGGAGGCCACGGCCCTGGTTGATCTGCTCCGCGTGCTCCTCAAGGCAGCGGCCGCCCGCAACCGTGTGGCACCGAAGCTGATCGCCGACACGAGCGACCTCGAACGGATCGCCTCCGAGGTGAACCCGGATGTTGCGGCGTTGCGCGGCTGGCGGCGCGAGCTGTTCGGCGCCGACGCGCTGAAGGTGAAGCGTGGCGAGGTCGCGCTGACCGTCGCACATGGCGAGGTCGTCGCCGTCCCCATCTCGAGCGCATCAACGAACGCTTCGACCTGATGCCCTACGGCAAGAGCATTTGGCGCGCGGTGGTTTACTAGCACCAACCGCCATCACCACACCCGTCATCACGGACGCGACGCAGCATGCAATTCTGGGCGCTGATCCGGGATCTTGCCACAGGTACGGCCTCACCAGTCGCAAGATTCCGTGTCTGCGGCGCACCGCTGATGACGGGTGAGGTAGAGAGATGGCAGGGTCCGTTGCAACACGGCCGACCCCAGCCCTCCCCTCGACGGGGAGGGCTGCGCGGCGGAGCCGCGCGGGTGGGGTGGGGCCACGATCGAGACGTTTGCGCCAGAGCACCCCCACCCCTAAACCCCTCCCCGCAAGGGGGAGGGGGAAAGGCGCCGGTTCTGCCGTGACTTCCCGAAACACAACCACCCGTCATCCCGGATGCGCCGCACCATGACATGGTGCAGTGCTGATCCGGGATCTTGCCGCGGGCACGACCTCGCCAGCCGGAAGATCCCGTGTCTGCGGTGCACCGCTTGGCGCTGCACCGCGCACGGGATGACGGGTGAGGTAGAGAGTTGACAGGGTTCGTTGCAATACGGCCAACCCCAGCCCTCCCCTCGACGGGCAGGGCTGCGCGGCGGAGCCGCGCGGGTGGGGTGGGGCCACGACCGAGACGTTTGCGCCAGAGCACCCCCACCCCTAAACCCCTCCCCGCAAGGGGGAGGGGGAAAGGCGCCGTCTGTGCCGTGACTTGCCGAAACACACCCACCCCGTCATCCCGGATGCGCCGCACCATGCAATGGT
>JAWLCO010000045.1:0-29383 GCA_041687075.1 Hyphomicrobiaceae bacterium
GGGGCCTGGGCTCGCAGCTAGACGGACCGCTTCAGCCCTCCCCTCGACGGGGAGGGCGGCGCGGCGAAGCTGCGCGGGTGGGGTGGGGCCATGATCGAGGCGCATGCGCGAGGGCACCCCCGACCTCTCCCTGCAACGAGGAGGGAAGTTGGTCGTTCCGGACTGCCGCGTCACCGCTTGACCTCCCAGGTCGTCACGATCTCGCCCGTGGCGGGGTCCTTGGAGTCCTTGAGCTGAATGCCCATCGCCGCGAGCTCGTCGCGGATGCGGTCTGCTTCGGCGAAATTTCTGGCTTTGCGGGCGGCGAGACGTGCTGCGATGCGCGGCTCCACGGTTGCCGCAAGCTCGCGGCGCTTTGCTTCGGCTGCTTCGCGCTCCGTCTTCAGCGAACGTCCGTCGAAACCGAGCAGCGACAGCGCAAAGCCGAGGGCGCCGCGCTCGCCGGCATCGCTGAGGCGGTGAAGCTCAGCAATGGCTTTCGGTGTATTGAGGTCATCGGATAGTGCCTCGATCACCGGCGCCGCCTGCTCCTTGTCCTTCTCCGCGTAATCCGCCGCAAACGGAAACCAGGACTCAAGGATCGCCAGGCTCTGCTCCAGTCCCTCGGCTGTCCAGTCGATGGGCTGCCGATAGTGCGTACGCAGCATGTTGAAGCGCAGCACCTCGCCCGGCCACGGCCGTCCGCCGAATTCGTCCGTCGCCAGCAGCTCGTGAATTGTCACAAAATTCCCCAGGCTCTTGGACATCTTCTCGCCCTCGACCTGAAGGAAGCCGTTGTGCATCCAGACCTGCGCCATGAGCGGCGTGCCGTGCGCGCAACGGGATTGGGCGAGCTCGTTCTCGTGATGCGGAAACACGAGGTCGATACCGCCGCCGTGGATGTCGAAAACGTCGCCCAAGTGCCGTTCGGCCATCGCCGAGCACTCGATGTGCCAGCCGGGACGGCCCGGCGTGGCGATGCCGCAAGGGCTCGGCCAGGAGGGCTCGCCGGACTTCGAGGGTTTCCACAAGACGAAGTCCATCGGCCCCTTCTTGTAAGGGGCGACCTCGACGCGGGCGCCGGCCTCCATCTCCTCGAGACTGCGGTTGGCAAGGCGGCCGTAGTCCGGCATGGCACCGACTTCGAACAGCACGTGGTCCTGGGCGACATAGGCGCAGCCCTTGGCGACCAGCGCCTCGATCAGCCGCTTCATGTCCTCGATATGGTCGGTCGCCCGCGGCTCGATGGTCGGCGGCAGCACACCGAGGGCGGCGATGTCCTCGTGGAACTGCCGCGTCGTGCGCTCGGTGATCTCGCGGATAGAGACACCTTCCTCGGCGGCCCGCGCATTGATCTTGTCGTCGACGTCGGTGATGTTGCGGGCATAGGTGACGTGCTCCGCCCCGTAGATGTGCCGCAGCAGCCGGAACAGCACGTCAAAGACGATCACGGGGCGCGCATTGCCGATGTGAGCATAGTCGTAGACCGTCGGCCCGCACACGTACATACGTACGTTCTTGGGATCGAGCGGCTGGAACGGCTCCTTGCGGCGGGTGAGCGTATTGTAAAGCGTGAGCGTCACGGTAGTCCCCTGACCTGCTGGCGGGGCGTGGCTCTTATGATTGAGGGCAGAGGAGCGGCCGCGCGCCAGCGATGAGCTAGCTCGGAATAATGCAGCAAATGATGCCGCAGCAGCGGGCGGCAGAGATGGTCGCGGCTCTCTTCATGGCTCTCCTTATGCGTGAGCCCGGCGGGGGACGTCAAGCGGACTGGTCGAGATGTGCCGTATGCTCGACTACGTGGTCCGGCGCGCGCCCGCCTACGTTGCGCATGGCGGTTGCGGTGCCTGACGCGGGGTTTCCGATCACGCTAAGGGTGCCGTCGGTTTCCAGCACGACAGCGGTGACCTGATCCAGGCTCTCGTAGCCGCTGGAGCGGATGGCTGCCATCACCTCACCCCGCGCAATACGCTCCTCGAGCAGGGCTTCCTCGATATATTTTCCGTCCGACAGCAGAAGCCGCGGCTGAGCCTTGATGATCTTGCGGAAACCGGGTGACCGGGCCGACAGCCAGGCGACCAGATACTGAAGCAGAATGAGCAGTCCAAAAGCCAGCAGGCCCTCGGCCAGCGCAACGTCCTTCGCCAACAGCACGGTCGCCAGCACCGAGCCGAGGGCCACCGTGACCACCAGGTCGAAAGCGTTCATCTTCGACAGCGTGCGCTTGCCGGAAACGCGCAGCATCAGCACCAGACTGGCATAGGCGAGCGAGCCGACCACCAGCACCCGGATTAGCCCTGACCAGCTGTCGAAAAGCACTGAACGTCCTCACTGGGAACAGGCCTGCCATGGACTCCCAACTGCGAATCCCGGCATTCGTTCGCTTGGATCGGGCTGGTTGCAGGTGATCCTTGTGCCCCATTTACGCTGCATTGACCGACTAGCGAGGGTCCTCCAAGAATGCGGGAGACCAGCGCGGGCGATGATCAGACCGCGCTGCATGGGTGTGATTCTCACGATGCGCCTCGTTCCGGGTGGGATGTCGAAGCGCCGCGCCGCCGGGCTTGCCGGCGCGGTCGCACTGCTCATTGCTGCTGCCGGTCCGGTTCTGGCCCAGGGCTGGCCCTGGGACTGGGGCTGGGGACAGCAGGAGCCGCGGCGGCAGCGCGAGCCTGTCTACCGCGAGCCACCGCCTCGACAGCAGCAGCCGTCGTGGCAGTCGAGCAATCGGTCGGCCATTTGCCTGCAACTCGAGCAGCGACTGGCGCAGGAGGCCAATCGCGGCTCGCAGTCCCGAGAGCTGCTACCCAGGATCGAGCAGGATATGCGGGCTGCGGACCGGGAATATCAGTCCGGTCAGGCCCAACTCGACCGGAACAACTGTTTCGAATACTTCCTGTTTGCGAAATCACTGCGCCGCACGCGCCAGTGCGTGGACCTGAACAGGCAGGTGGAGCAGGCGCGCAGCAGGCTGGCAGAGCTCGAGGCGCAGCGCCAGCAGATACTCTCTTCGGGCAATCGCTCCTACCAGGATGACATCATCCAGGAGCTGGCGCGGAACAACTGCGGCGCCACCTACGAGCAGCAGGCGCGCCGCTTCAATCCATTCTCGTCGATCTGGCAGGACGAAGACAGTGGCGGGCCGTTTGGCGGGCGCTATGAGAGCCTGCCGTTCGCTACCTTCCGGACCGTCTGTGTCCGGTTGTGCGACGGCTACTATTTCCCGGTCAGCTTCTCGACGCTGCCCAACCACTTCGATCGCGACGCGCAGATCTGCCAGTCGAAATGCGCTGCTCCGGCGGAACTTTTCTACCATCAGAACCCCGGTGGCAGCATGGAGGATGCAGTCTCATATGGCACTCGGCAGCCGTACACTTCGCTGCAGTCCGCGTTCCGCTACCGCAAGGAATACATAGAGGGCTGCTCCTGCAAGCAGGCCGAGTACAATCCTGAAGTCGATCAGCCGCAGAAGCGGGCCGAGGTTCCCACAGGACAGCCTCAACGCACCAGATGATGCACCTTGACCGGTGGGTCCGATCATGAGCTAGTCGGCCGATCAGGGGGCAATGTGACCGCAACGCCGGGACGCATGCTGTGACGAACGAGATCGCCACTGCCGCCGACATCCGGCCGATTGGCCCTGACGACCTGGCCGAAGTTCGCTCCCTGCATGCCATCTCTTTTCGGGCGCTGGCCAGCCAGACCTTCACCGAGGAAGAGATCGAGGCCTATACGGACCATGTCTACAGCATGGCCTATACCGAAACCCTGTCGGAGGCGATCCGGCGGCGGCAGCTTCTGGGGGCCTGGTTCGATGCGCAGCTCGTCGGTACGGCGGGATGGACGGCGGGCGACGGAAACATCTCCGCCGCCCGCATCCGCTGGGTGCACGTGAGGCCGCTGTTCACGGGCCTGGGGCTTGGGACGAGGCTCGTCGGGGTTGCCGAGTCCGCGGCGCGGCGGGCCGGCTTCGAGCTGCTTGCGGTCGAGGCGACGCTCAACGCCGCCGAGTTTTTCGCCGGCCTCGGCTACGAGACATCCTCGCATGGCGTACGTGCGCTGCCGCCGGGCCAGAACCTGGCCGTGGCCTACATGCGCAAGCGCCTCGACCGGCAGCTGCACCTTCCGCCGCTCAGCGGCGAAACAGCCGACGATGTTTAGCTGCGGCCTCGGCGGGTTGCGTCTGCCTTGCCATAGACCACCGACACGATCTCAGACCGGTCGATGCCAATGTCCTTCAAGAGGTGGGCGTCGAGCGTGCGGAGCGATGTAACGGCTGCCCGGCGCTCCCAGGACCGTCTGTAGATCCGCACCAGTTCCTTCATCCATCCGAACAGCCCACGGCGGGCAGGGGCCAGTGTGGTCGTTATGGCGGACGGCATCTGTGCCATTGTCGTGCTCATCTGATCACTCCATCATTCTTTTCGGGTCCGGCATCTCGGGGCGTCGGCAGAGTGCCTGCTCTGCTGCCCTCGTGCCCCGATGTAGATCACCCGCCCGAAACCGGCTGTTCCCGAGGGAACACGCGGGGCGTACGCACCGGAAATGACGGCAGAGACGAGCGAGCTGGGGAGCCACGCCGCACCCGCACTGCATTGGCTTGACGCGCCTCGGTGTCTCACGTAAAGGATCGCCTGTGACGGCGGGCCGGCGCGGCTCGCCAAACTCTTTAGCGGGCGTAGCTCAGTTGGTTAGAGCGCCGGCCTGTCACGCCGGAGGCCGCGGGTTCAAGTCCCGTCGCTCGCGCCATTTTTCCTCGATACATGTCTGCGATTGCGACGCTTCGGGCGTTCCATTCCCGGCGCACGCTCACCTGTCGCTAACGCAGCCCCGGCACGGCAGCCGCAAAGGTGCCGGAGGTCAGGCCGGAGATTGTGCAGGGCTCCCGCGTCGGCATCCACGAGGTGTTGTTCAGGAACAGCTCGCAGCGGGTGAGCACGGTGCCGAGGTGCGTGCGCATGCACACGACATCACCCAGCTTGTAATTTTGGCCGCCATAGCGGCAGCGGCAGGGGATCGGCTTGCCCGTCCAGCCGTCGATGACCTGTCCCGGTGTGATGCGCGGATCCGGGGCGCCGGGCCTGGGCTCAGCATGGGCCGAGAGGGGTGTGATGGCCGCCGCGACGGCGACGGCTGCGAGCCGAGCGTACGGAGCGTGTCTCCAGGTCACCCCATGCGGGGAGAGTAGCAGCCACTCGTCCGTATTCAAAGCGGCTTGGACCGGCGGCTTTCCAGCAGCGGGCCGATTTGCACCAGGATTGTAGCGGAGAACATCAGGCCCGCGCCGATCCAGCCGATCGGAGCCAGCCATTCGCCAGCCAAAAGCACGCCGGCAGCGGCGGCGAACAGCGTTTCCATGCTCATCAGGATGGAGGCTTCGCCCGGAGGCGTGTCCTTCAGTGCTATGGCCAGCAGCGTGAAGGTCAGCGCACTGGACAGGACGCCGACATAGGCGATCGCCGGCAGCGCCTTATACAACCCATCGAGCGTGTTGTTTTCGATGGCCATGGTCAGAACGGCCCCGCCAAAAGCGACCAGGGAGAACTGCATGGCCGTGTAGGCCACCGGCCGGCCGTAGACCGACGCCCGGCTGGTGATGACCATGTGCAAAGCCCAGAGCACTGCGGACATGGCAATCAATGCGTCCCCGGTCGAGAAGCCGCCGACCGTTCCGCCGCCAAGCAGCCAGACGCCCCCAAAGGCCAAAGCGACGGCCGCCCAGACATAGCTTGCCGGCCGCTGCCCGAAGATTACCCAGGCGATCAGCGGGGTGGCGACGACATAGAGCCCGGTCAGGAAGCCCGCGTTGGTGACCGTGGCATCGATGATGCCCGTCTGCTGCAGCGTCGCCGCCACGAGAAATGCCAGTCCGCCCGCCAATCCGAGCTGCATGAGGCCGATCGACCACGGAATCGTGACCCGGCGTGCTTCCAGCAGGGCCAATGGCGTCAGACAGACGGCCGCTATCAGGCCGCGCGCGGCGATGAACAGGAACGGGCCGATGTGCTCCATCGCCGCCTTCTGGAAATAGAACGCCACGCCCCAGACGGCGGCAGCAAGCAGCAACAGGAGATCGGCTTTGAGGCGGCGCATGAGGGCGAGGTGATAGTTGAGCCGTCACCGCAGCGCAATGGGCATGGCTGCCGTCCCAGGGAACACGGACGCAATCAGGCTGATGCAACCTCTGGACAAGGGGTTCGCCGCGTCCTAATGGCTTGCGGCCCTTGTCCCAGGACGTCACCATCCATGCCCGCCGCCGGCTCCCTGTCGTGGCCTCACGTCGCGCCGCTCATCCTGCTTGTTGTCTCGAACGTCTTCATGACGATTGCATGGTACGGTCACCTCAAGTTCAAGACCGCGCCACTGCTGATCGTCATCGTCGGCTCCTGGGCGATCGCTTTCGTGGAATACTGCCTCGCGGTGCCGGCAAACCGAATCGGGCATGCGGTCTATTCGGCGGCCGAGCTGAAAACCATGCAGGAGGTCATTACGCTCGTGATCTTTGCCGGCTTCTCCGTGCTCTACCTTGGTGAGCCGCTGACCTGGCGGCATGCGGCGGGTTTCGCCCTGATCGCACTCGGCGCCGGTTTCATCTTCTCCGGGCGGGCTTGAGGCGTGCCGGAGCTTTCCGTCCTCGCCCTATTGATTGGAGCTGCGTTCGCGGGTGCCTTCGTTCAGTCGGCGGTCGGCTTCGGATTTGCGCTGATAGCCGCGCCACTTTTCCTCACCGCCATGAAGTCCGGCGCTGCCATGCAGGTGCTGGTCGCCATTCATGTGGTGCAGAGCGCGATGCTGGTCCCAGGGCTTTGGCGCAAGGCGCCGAAGAAGCTGCTCCAGCCGATGCTGGTCGGGAGCCTGGCCGGCTTCCCGCTGGGGCTCGCGATTTTTCTGGCGCTCGACCTCGACACGCTGAAGCTGGCCGTCGGAATTGTCATGCTGGTCTTCACCGCATTGCTGGTGGCGCGCGACAATAGCTGGCTCAGCCGCCTGTCTGTCTCCAGCGGGCCACCACATCCGGCGGCAGCAGCAAGCGTGGGCGCATCGGCCGGCGCGTTGACATCAGTGCTGGTCATGCCCGGGCCGCCACTCATCCTCTATGTCGCGGCGCGACGGCTGGGCAAGGAGGAGACCAGGGCGCTGTCGCTGACGTTTTTTGCCTTTTGCTACGTCGCCGTCACGCTGCTCCACGCCGTCTGGACCGGCATGAGCTCCGCCACCTGGGCCATGGCCGGCGTATTGTCGCCCGTCGTCATCATCGGAACGCTGCTGGGAGACCGGCTGGCGCGATGGCTCAGCGAAGCGTGGTTTCGCGCCGCTGTGCTGGCCGTCTCCTTCCTTTCGGGAGCCTGGGCCGTCTGGAGCTCGGTTTGAGCGGCAGGCGTGGCGCGGCCGGCAGGATGCCCTAGAGACCGCGCACGAGATTGCCGACCATCAGCACCATGTAGGCCGTGATGGCGAGCCAGTACTCCTGGTGCGGAAGATAGCGCGGCACGTGCAGAAAGCCGAGCTTCGTGGCTACGGCGAGCGCCGCCAGCACGAGCGAGATCAGGAAGACCGCAATGGTCGGCGGGTTGAGACGCATGGCAAGCCCCCCATGAAGACGTCAGCCCACCTCTTTACAGCGTGCGATGCGGCTCGCCAATGCCCACCGGGCTGAGCTCGTCGGCTTCGATGATGAATCTCACAAGCCGTGGATGACCTGGACCGGCTTCGCGCGTGGTGACCAGAAGGAAGCGCGGACCCGGCGCATTCTCGACTTGGGTAAGGCTCGGGCCGATCTCGCGGATGTCGATCACCTCCAGCGTCCGGCGCCCGGTGCGCCCCGAGATGTCGATGCGGTCTCCGACCTGGACAGACTTTGAAAGCCCAAGTGGTCGCCCCTCATCGAGACGGCTGAGCCAGAAGTTCGGACTGTCCACCAGCGCTTGCTGCCGGCTCCTGGCCGGGGCTGTGGTCGTCTGCCCGGGTGCCGCCTCGGCGAGCGCCGCCTCGACCCCTCGGTCGAGAATCGCATCGGGCCTGAACACCGTCCAGGCGAGCACGCCCACGGCGGTGCAAGCCCCCGCCAGTGCGATGAGCGGCATGCTTGCGATGATCTTGCGACCGTTGATCATGTCTCGTCTCCAAGCTCCGTCGCTCGAAGGCAGTATATAGGGCAGGCGACCGGCTGTACGAGCCCTCCGGCGGCCTGCGACTCTCTCCAGAACGCGCTAACCTCTGAACCGTCTGTTGGCCGGCAATGTGGCCGAAGCGGCAGCGCCGGCGATCGCCCATGTTCAGAATGCCGAAGGATGGCCCGCTGACCTGCCGGCTCACAGGCATTTTGACGTCATGTAGCAGGGCAGCAACATATCGACGCAGGCGGGCGCGAAGCTGGCAGCCGAGCAAAGCCGTCGAGGATGACGAAACCGAGCGCCAAGGCGTCCGTCACCCCCGGCCAAGCGAGGAACGCCAGTCGGCCGCCCAGCGCGCGACCGTGCCGAAGGCGTCGCTGTTCGGGCCCATAGACCTGCGGCCCCTGGGCCTCCTCAAGGCAGCAGCAGGAACGCCGCTGCTGCGACGAGCGTCGGCGCCAGCGCGGCCGTGAGCAGACCCAGCGGGTTGATCGCGCCGTCGTCGAAGCTCCCTTTCAGGATAGCGAAGCCGGCCGGGTTGGGCGCATTGGCGATGACGGTGAGGCCGCCGCCAGTCACGGCACCTGCCACCAGGGCGTACTTGAACTCATCGGTTACGCCCTCGACCAGCGAGCCCAGGTAGGTCAGCGCCGCATTATCCGTGATGGCCGTCAGGGCTGTGGCGCCCCAATAGAGCACCGCAGGCGACATGCCCTCCAACGTCGGCTGCAACCACCATTTCTGCAATCCACCGAGCACCACCAGTCCGGCCAGGAAGAAGGCGACCATCAGCCCCTCGCGGATGAGCAGCCGAGACTGGTACTTGCGGTAGGCCTCCGTGAAGCCGAGGAAGAACAGGAAGAAGGCCGCAAATACGATCGGATGGTGGTTGAAGACGACGACGCCGGTGAGGAACCCGATGTGCACGGCGACGACCCAGGCGGGCACGTCCAGCCGTGCCAGTCCGGCCGACATCGTGTGTACGCCCTTGAGGTGGGCGCGGAAAAGGTATGTCACGGCAGCGGCATTGATGAAGACGGCGATTGCCGCCTTCCAGCCGAAGTTGGTCATCATGAAGGCGATATCCCAGCCCCAGGTGCCGGCCACCATGAGCACGGGCGGCGCCGCAAAGGGCGTCAGCACACCGCCGATCGAGATATTGACGAACAGCACCCCGAGCGTCCCGTACTTGAAGGTGTTGGGTGCGTTCTTGTTGATGAACCGCTCGCGCAGCAGCAGCGCTGAAAGCGTCATGGCCGCAGGCTCTGTGATGAACGAGCCGAGCAGGGGACCGATGGACAGCACTGTGAAATAGTAAGCCGTCGGCGCGGGCAGAGGCAGGATCCGCGAAATGCCGACAAGCAGCACGCCGGCGAAATCAATGATCGGCCGGCTCGCGGCGATCACCATGATGACGAACACGAAAGCCGGCTCGGTGAAGTTGCGGCTTTCAAGGTAATGCATCGACGTGTCGGTACCGAGCTGGATCGCCATGAACACCAGCAGGACCATGGCCCAGAAGCCGAACACCGCTTCCACTTCTCCGAGCAGGTGCCATAGACCCGCGTGCCCCGGCTGAACCTTGGCCAGATGCTCGAAGTAAGCCGTCGAGAAGGTATGAACCACGGCCAACGCGAACAGAAGGGCCGCCGTGATTTCGGCGGAGCGTGGAAGGATCAGTTCAGCCATGCATGGTCCCGGTCAAGTTGGTGATATTCTCGGAAGCTGCTGGTCGGTCGAGCGGGTGGGAGCGCCACCGTGCTACAAGGGCGGAATGAGTTCAACAGGCAATTGCACTCAGGCGCCCAAGGAGAAACCCGAAGCGCGCTGAATTGGTGTTGCGCTTCCGCGCCTCAGCCGTGACGTTTTTCCCGTCACGCGAGTATTGCTGCAGATCTTACCCGCTACGCTCGTGAAAGAAGTCGTAGATGGTCTGCGCCATCTGCGCGGATATGCCCGGCACTTGCCTGAGATCGGCAACGCCTGCTCGCGAGACGGCCTTCGCCGATCCGAAATGCTGCAGCAGCGCCCGCTTGCGGGTGGGGCCGATACCTGGGATCTCATCAAGTGGATTGGCCGCGATCGCCTTGGCGCGCTTGGCCCGGTGGGTGCCGATGGCGAACCGGTGCGCCTCGTCCCGCAGCCGCTGGACGAAGTAGAGGACCGGGTCGCGCGGCTCGAGCAGGAACGGCTTCCCCCGGCCGGGGATGTAGAAGTGCTCACGGCCGGCATCCCGGTCCGGCCCCTTGGCCACCCCGACGACGGGAATGCCCTCGATTCCGAGCTGTTCGAGAACCTCCGAGGCGACGGCGAGCTGCCCCCCACCGCCATCGATCAGCACGAGGTCCGGACGGTCCGGAAAGTCCTCCGCGTCCTGCTCCGGCTCTGGCTCATCGCCGGCGAGTGTCTCCTCGAAGAGAGCAGGGGAGCAATCACCGACGGCGCGGGCGCCATTCTCGTTCGAAATTCCTTCCTCTGAAACAGCTTCCGCCCGCAGGACGCCGAACGGGATCCCGTCGGCGCCCCTCCGGTTGATCGGCTCTGGCTCAGGCGCCGAAATGCGCGATGATGACTCATCCACCGCGAGTTGCTCCTCGATGTGGTCCGTCACCGGGACCGGCCCTGCGGGAGGCGACTCGGATGTGCCGCTGGCTGCCAGACGCTTGAACCGGCGGGTCAATACCTCCCGCATCATGGCGTAGTCGTCGCCGGGCGTGAGGTCGGCCGACTTGATGTTGAACTTCCGATACTGGCCCTTCACGAAGCCGTCCGGCCCGGCGACGATCATTGCGCCCACGGCGTTGGTGCCCATGATATGGCTGTTATCGAACACCTCGATGCGCCGGGGCGTGCGCGCCAGCCCGAACCGTTCCGCGACCCCTTCGAGCAGGATGCGCTGGGATGAGCTTTCGGCAAGCCGCCGGGCCAGCGCCTCGCGGGCATTGCGTAACGCGTGCTCGACCACACCCATCTTGCTGCCCCGCTGTGGTACACGGACCTCGACGCGGCGGTCGGCCTTGCTCGACAGGGCTTCAGCGAGCAACTCGCGGCCGGAGAGATTTTCCGACAGCAACAGCAGCCGCGGCACGGGCTTGTCGTCGTAGAACTGGGCGATGAAGCTCTCCAGCACCTCGGCCGTGCCCAAGGACCGGTCGGCCCGCGGGAAATACGCCCGGTTCCCCCAGTTCTGCCCGCTGCGGATGAAGAACACCTGGATGCACGTCTGGCCGCCTTCCTGAGCAGCGGCGAAGACGTCCGCCTCCTCGACGCCTTCCGGATTGATCGCCTGGTCGGCGGTGACGTGGGCCAGCGCCCAGAGCCGGTTGCGCAGCTCGGCCGCCCGCTCGAACTCGAGCGCTTCGGCCGCTTCCTCCATCAGCCGCTGATAATGGCGGCGTACGTTCTGGCTTTCGCCTCGGAGGAACCGGGTCGCCTCATCCACGAGGCCGTTGTAGTCCTCGAGGCTGATCTCGCCGGTGCAGGGCGCCGAGCAGCGCTTGATCTGGTAGAGCAGGCAGGGTCGTGTGCGCGTTTCGAACACCGCATCCGAGCAGGAGCGCAAAAGGAACGCCCGCTGCAGCATGTTGATGGTGCGGTTGACGGCGCCAGCCGACGCGAACGGGCCGAAATACTCTCCGCGCCGGTTGCGGGCGCCGCGATGCTTCAGGATCTGCGGTGCGCGATGGTCGCGGGCGATGAGGATATAGGGGAACGACTTGTCGTCCCGCATCAGCACGTTGAAGCGCGGGCGGAAGCGTTTGATGAGGTTGGCTTCCAGCAGCAGCGCCTCGGCCTCGGTGCCGACCGTGACGAACTCCATCGCCGCCGTCTGCGAGATCATGCGGGCGATGCGGGTGCTGTGGCCGGCGATCCGCGCGTAGTTCGACACGCGGGCGCGCAGGCTGCGTGCCTTGCCGACATAGATCACGTCGCCCTTGGCATCCATCATGCGATAGACGCCGGGCGAGCTGGGCAGATGTTTCAGATATGACGCGATGACGTCGGGACCGGTGCGAACCGGCGTATGCTCCTGCTCCGCCGCGACCCGCTCCCGCGCAGCGTCTGCGCGATCCTGTGGCATGCCGGAGACTTAAGCATCCGGGCGCCTATCGTCCAGCGAATGCCGGTCGCAGCGGTTGCAGAGCCCGGACCTGCAGGCGTGTCGAGGCCTGTCGTTGGTCGTCAGTATCCACTGATACCATTCCCGCCGCCATTGGCTGTGCGCGTGGGCGGCTATACGGTTTGCTGCATACCGATTCCAGACATGGGGAGGGGCAGATGCGGCTCACATCAATGGGTGCCTTGCTCGCGGCGAGCCTGGCACTCTCAGGGCCTGTCCTGGCGGATGAGATCGAGGATTCGATCAACGAAGCACTGGCCGCTTACGGCAAGAACGACCTTACGGCGGCGAAGCAGGCGCTCGACTACGCGTCTCAGCTCATTGCCCAACGGAACGCGGAAGGGCTCGGCGCCGTGCTGCCCGATGCACTCGACGGCTGGAAAGCCGAGGATGTGGAAACACAGAAAGCAGGCGCGGTCATATTCGGTGGCATCGGCGCTGCACGGAAATACACCAAGGGCAAGGACCGCGTTCATTTGCAGATCGTCGGGGATTCGCCGATGCTCGCCACGTGGATGCCGATGGTCTCGAACCCCGCGATGGCTGCGGCGATGGGCGGCAAGATGGCGAGGATCGGTACGCGCCGCGCGATCCAGACCAAGGACGGTCAGGTCATCATGGTGGTGGCCAACCGTTTCCTCGTCATGGTGGAAGGCTCAGCCTCGCTGGAGGACAAGACCGCTTACGTCGCGGCGATCGACTTCGACCGGCTGGAAGCCCTCTGAGGGCCGTACCTGAGCGAGCAAAAAAAGGCTGCCCACCTCCGCAGATGGGCAGCCCTGTCCGTTTGCCGGATGCAGTAGGGATCACCTCTCGCGGTCGGGCATCACGGGGCGGCCCGGCTGAATGCTTCCGGGTGTCTGGCCGCCGGTCATGGGAGCATTGCCCGGCTGCCCATCTCCAGCCGTTGCCCGGCCCGAAGCGCTCTCAACCGCAGAACGCGCTGTCTCGCTGGCGGAGCCTGTTGCCGACTGCCCTGCACTGCCTGCCTCACGCCGGCCGGCCTCCTTGGCCGCCTCGCCGGCCTTGTTGAGGACCTGCTCGGCCCTCTCCGCGAGCGTCTTGTCGCCGCTCTCTTCCGGAACGAGTCCCTGTGCGCGTGCCTCCTCGGCAGCGGCGCGGTAGACCTCGGTCGCGGTCACCTTGCCGCGCTCATAGAGCTGGCCACCTTGCTCGGAAATGGCTTCACGGAGCTGGTCGCTGGTTTCCCCGAGATACTCATCTTCCGTGCGTGTCCTGGGCAGCATCGCGCCAACGAGAGCGCCGAGCGCAATGCCGGCTGCTCCAAGGAGAAGCGGCTGCTGCTCCACCATGTCGCTGATCGTACGGGTCGTCCGCTTTCCCATCTGCCGTGCGCTCCTGGTGGCGCTTTGTGCCGTGTCCATGGCCGACTGCATAAACTCTGCTGCGCCTTCACCGGCTGACCGCGCTGCGTGTCCGGCCGAACTCATCGTGTGGCCGACGGAACCGGCTACCGAGCGCGCAGTCTCACCGGCGCTCGATGCCGCGGAGCGCGCTCGCTCCATGGCGCCTGCGCCGGTCTCCCGGGCCGATTCGGCGGCCGTGCGGAGGCCGCTGCCGTCGCCCGTGGCAAACATCGTCCGCGTGCCGTATTGGGGTTTCGGCTTCCGGTCGCGGCCGCCCATCATCATCCAGAGGAGGCTCATGCCTGCAAGCACCGCCGGCATGGGATTGTCTCGCGCTTGCCGCCCGAGGTTCTTGAAGAACTCGCCCCCGTCGGTCGTCATGAAATTCTTGCGAGCCTCGTCGAAAAGCTCGCCGAACGAGAGCTTGTCCTTCAGGGCGTCCAGCGTCTCGCTGAGATCGGCGCGGGCACGCTCGACCTCTCGCTCCGCGTGGCGTGGTGTTTCGGTCACTTCACCTGCTCCTTCAACATTTCAGCATCACGCTGGACCTGGGACTGCGTGCGCTTCGGCATGATGCCTTCACCCATTGCCGAGCGGCCCCGCTGCAGCAGGTAAACACCCAGCGCACCCACGACGAGGCCGACCAGAAGCGACGACCAACCGGCGCCGAGGCCCAGGTTGGTGAGGGCGACTATCAGCGCCTGAAGCAGAATGAGCAGCGAGACCAGCAGGCAGATGCCGGCAGCTGCAAGACTGCCGCCGGCGGTCTGAAGCATCGAGAACTTCTCGTTGACCTCGGCACGTAACAGCCCCGCTTCCTTGCCCACGAGGGAGGAAACATCGCGGCCCAGATCCGAGACGAGCTCGGAGAACGAATGGGTGCCTTTCGGCGTGTGAGTCGTCCGGGCGGCGGTGTGGCCCGAATCGCCCGCGTGCGGCACGTCCGGGGCTTGGACATCGGTGTGTCTGACCTCTGCCATGGCGCTTACCTCGTCACGCTCGATTCCACGCCCCGGCCTTGCTCCCGTTCGTGCCGGGCGTACTCGCTGAGCTGGCCACCTTGACCCGTCCGCTGAGCGGCATACGGCATGCCGGTCGCCTCCGTAACGGTGGCGTGGCCGGTGCTTCTCGCAGGCTCGCGCGACGGCTGGCTGGAACTCTTTGCAAATCGTGCCAGTGCGAGACCGGCCAGGAGCGCGCCGCCGAACACTGCGGTGGGGTGATCGCGGGCGAACCGCTGCGCGTCCGACAGCATGTCCTGGAAGTTGCGCCGCCCGATCGCCTGCGAGAAATCTTCAAGCCCGCCGGCCAGACTGCGGGCGATAGTGGCGATCTGCGTCTGCTGGTGGTCCTCCAGATCGTCGGCAGCCCGCCGGATGGCGGACACGATGTCCATCATGCCCGACTTGGCCATCTCCTTCTGCTCGGAGACCATCTGCTGGGCCTGGGCCTGGATATCCGACGTGACTTCCTTGGCCTGGCGCTGAACGTTCTCGCTGACGTGCTGGGCAGTCTGGCGCGCGGATTCGGTTTCGCGCTCGATCCTGTGCTTCGCCTCTTCAGCTTCCGGCCCTAGTCCGGATCGATTGGGGTCGTTCGCCATTGGGCCGTCACTCCACTGCTTGATCCAATGCTGGCGCCGGATGTCGGACTCAGGCAAAACCCGCCAACGACAAGATCGCCAAGCCTCCAAGCAGGAAGGCGAGAGAATTAAAGCGATCCCGGCGTGCGAAGACCTGAATGTCCAGCGCTTCACCCAAAGTAACAGACGGCCAGTCTATTGGTTCCCGGGGCAAATAACGCCTGGCGGGCAAGCAGGCGCGCACGCAATTGCTTGCCACCCAAAGGCTTTGGACGGCAAATTACCAAAAGCCTTCAGGCGGGCCGCGACAGCTTCCCCGAGATGAGGCGAACAGCAGCGTCAGCCGCTGACAATCTCCCCTCCAGAACGGCATCGGAAAGGGTATCGATCCGCTCCGTATCGGCCTGGCGGATTTCTGCTGCGATCAGGTCGGCGGCAGCGCGCGCGATCAGGTAGCGTGCCCGCATCCGCCGGCGCGCCTGGGGCGCTACCGCAAGCCGCTTCGCGCCAACCTCGTCGACGGCTCGGACGAGTTCGGCCACGCCATCGCCGGTCAGGGCCGTGGTCTTCAGTACGGGCGTTGCCGAGCGTCCGCCGGCACGCATGGCGAGCGCCGACTTCAGTTGATGCCTGGTGCGGTCGGCGCCCTCGCGATCGGCCTTGTTGACGACCAGGATGTCGGCGATCTCGAGCAGGCCGGACTTCATGGCCTGGATTTCGTCGCCGAGACCTGGCGCTGAAACCACCACACGCACATCGGTCACCTCGGCGATGTCGATCTCCGATTGCCCCGTGCCGACCGTCTCGACGAGCACGCAGTCGAACCCGGCGGCATCCAGCACGTCGATCATGCGCACGGCTGCCGGTGAGAGTCCGCCCAGATGCCCACGCGCGGCAAGCGAGCGGACGAACACGCCTTCGTCCTCGAGGCCGGCCCTCATGCGTACGCGATCGCCCAATATGGCGCCGCCCGAGACGGGGCTCGACGGGTCGACCGCAATCACCCCGGCCGTGCGGCCCTGTCGCCGCAGCTCACGCAGGCAAGCGTCGACGAGGGTCGACTTGCCGGCGCCGGGCGGACCCGTGAAACCGATGACGAGGGCGCGGCCGAGCCCGCTCTGCAATTCGCGCAGCAACTCGGCAGAGAGCGGCGATTGCCGCTCCGCTTCGGTGAGTGCGCGCGCAACCGCTCTCCGTTCACCGGCGCGTACCTGGTCCGCAAGCTCACGCGCCAGCCCGGCTTTCTGAACCGAAGTGGTCTGATCGCGATCCGAACGGCTTTGCGGCATGACCGGCGAAATCTTTCTTGCTCAAATCACCACAGCGAGCCGCAGCTATTCACGCTTCTCGTGGGAGAGGGCGGCCCTGCGTCTGCCGGGCTAATACCACACGCCCGGCCAGCGTACGCGCGGCCCGAGTATGGCCGTATCCCATGGGGAGGGCACGTCGAAAGGCTCGTCCTCTACCACGATCGGTGGCGGCTTCGGCCTCGGGGCGAGCTCCCGCAGGCGGGCAATGCGGTCCTCGGTACGCGGGTGCGAGCGCAGGAGAGACGGCTGAGGGACGCGGCGGCCCGGAACCGGGAACATGAGATCCTCCCAGAAGCGCCCGGTATAGCGCTCGAGCTTCGCGAGCGCCGAGACGAGCCCCTCCGGGTCGCCGGTGAGCAGCGCGCCCTCGAGATCCGCGTCGTACTCGCGGGCGCGGGACAGCCCGAGCTGCAGCAGGCTCGACACGAGCGGTGCGAGATAGAGCACGAGAATCGCCCACCAGGACACGAATACGACGCCGACCAGCATGCCCATGAAATTGAAGGCCGCGAGCAGCACGGCAAGCGTGGAGAGGGCCTGCGTAAAGCGGCTCATGGCGTCCGCGAGCCCCATCACCCGCAGGTCGTTGTTGCGGATGTGGCTCATCTCGTGGGCCAGGACGCCGGCGAGCTCCCGCAGGCTCAGCGTGCGCAGCAGGCCGGCGGTGACAGCGATGCTCGCGTTCCCGTCGCTGCCGATGGCGAATGCGTTGAGCGTCGAGCTCGGCACCAGATACAGCCGGGGTGCCTCTGCGAGACCGGCCCGCTCGGCGAGGATCTCCACCACGCGCCCCACCCGGCCGCTGAAGCGCGGATCGACCTCGCGCGCCTGATACATCCGCATGATGGCCTCGGGCGGCACCCGCGGTGCAAAGAAGACGAGCAGTACGACGGCCAGCAGCGCCCAGAAGAGGCCGGCCCAGCCCCAGACCAGGATGGCCGACAGACCCAGAACGGCGCCGATGCCGAGCAGCAGCAGCATCGAATGCAGGCTGTTGCGCAGCTTGTGCGCGCGCCGCGTGTTCTCGTCGAGCAGGTGGTGCAAGAGGCTGGGACCCTTCCTCGCCGCGCCGATTCGGCCTGTCCAAAATTACTCCATCAGGCGGCTGGCGGCACGGGCGAGATCAATGGTCTCGCCCGACGAAATTCCGCTACATGCGGGAGATCAGGGCTTTGTCGCCCGTCTCCTGTGGTTCGCCCGGTGCCGTTTTCACCACCGCAGGCACGATATCCTCGGCCTGGTCGACGACAATGCATCTCACATCGAGGCTCTTCCGGATGAACTCGTCGGAGCGCATGTGCTCCAGCAGACGCAGGAACGGCGTCCAGAACCCGTCGATATTGGCGATGATGATCGGCTTCTCGTGCTGGCCGAGCTGTGACCATGTGAGCTGCTCGACCAGCTCCTCGAGTGTGCCGATGCCGCCGGGCAGTGCCACGAACGCATCTGACTTTTGAAACATCAGCATCTTGCGCTGGTGCATGTCCTCCGTCACGACCAGCTCGTCGACATCGTGCAGCATCTGCTCGCGCTCTGAAAGGAAGGCGGGGATGATCCCCGTCACGCGGCCGCCCGCGGCCAGCGTGGAGCGAGCCACCTCGCCCATGAGACCCAGGCTGCCGCCGCCGTAGACGAGGCCGATGCCCGCTTCTGCGAGCGATCTCCCGAGGGTCTGGGCGGCATCCCTGTACACCGGCTTGCCACCGACGCCAGACCCGCAATACACACAAATATTCCGGACTCCGCTCATGGGGCCCTGACTGATTACTTTTTGCATTTTTACGCCTGCAAGTTTCTTCGTTTCCTCACCGTAGTGCTTCAACGTCACCTCTCTACATATTGTTCTTTCTACTCCAACGTGTAAGCCCGGAGCCGGACCGAATTGCGGCGCCCGGCAGCATGCCTGTCCGTGAAAGACGAGCCCGCCTTTCCCCGCACGCTCTCAGGCGAGCGCATCGGGGGTGCAGAGAAGCGGTCTGGACGAGAATTTGCCGGCTTGAGCCACCCGGGGTATGACAACCCGCGCGATCTCCTGGCGGTTCCCGGCACGAGAATTGTTGAACGTCAGAGCAGAGGTTGGAGCCCGGAGGTTCGCCAAGTCTCTCCGGCCCCCCATATATGCGCGTTGAGGACGCGCATCGGAGGGCATCGCTTACGGCTGCGCGCGACCCGATCGCAGGGGAACGAGGGCCATGCTGCGCGCTGGGCGTGGGACATCGTCCGCCGCGAGTCTGCGAGTGCGGATGACGCAAGGGGGAGTTCCCAATACTGGGGGAACCGGTGCGGCGCGAGACGCAAGGGCTCGGCCGGATAGGACGAAGGATGACCATTCAGGAATCGATCAAAGCCACAAGGCCACAGATGCGCGCCGCCGGGCAAGAGGGCCACGATGGCCGCGCGGACCACTGGACCGTGCTGCGCGGGCTACTGCCATTCGTATGGCCCAAGGGGCGTCCGGACCTGAGACTGAGAGTGGTGTTGGCATTCGCCGTTCTCGTGCTCGCCAAGCTGGTTACGGTTGCTGTCCCGGTCTTCTTCAAGCAGGCCACCGACGCCCTCGCGGCAGTCGCGCCGGGAGAAGCAGCGTTGACCGTCGGGCAAGGGCTCGGACTGGGCGCTGGTGCCTTGATCCTGGCCTATGGCACTGGCCGCGTCCTCATGCTGGTGCTGAACCAGATCCGCGATGTGTTCTTCACCAAGGTCGGTCAGCATGCGGTGCGCCAGCTCAACAACCGCACCTTCCGGCATCTGCACCGCCTGTCACTGCGGTTTCACCTCGAGCGGCGCACGGGCGGGCTCAGCCGCGTCATCGAACGGGCCACGCGCGCCATCGAGCTCATCATCCGCATGGGCATCCTCAACGTCGTGCCGACAGCGCTCGAGCTGCTGCTGATCTGCGGCGTGCTGCTCTACTATTTCGACTGGATCTATGTCCTGATCGTGCTGGCCACGGTAGCCGGCTACATGTGGTTCACCTTCGCGGCCAGCGAGTGGCGCATGGCCATCCGTCGTGAGATGAACGACAGCGATACGGAGGCCAATACCAAGGCCATCGACAGCCTGCTCAACTTCGAGACCGTGAAGTACTTCGGAAATGAGGAGCTCGAGGCGCGGCGGTTCGATTCCTCCATGGCCCGCTACGAGAGCGCGGCGGTCCGGACGTACTATTCGCTCGGCATCCTCAACTCGGGCCAGGCGCTGATCTTCACGATCGGCATGACGGCAGTGATGCTGCTCACGGCGCGCGGCATCATGGCTGGCGAGAACTCCATCGGCGATTTCGTGCTGGTCAACTCCATCCTGATCCAGCTCTACATGCCGCTGAACTTCATGGGCATGGTCTACCGCGAGATCAAGCAGGGACTCGTCGATCTCGAGAACATGTTCTCGCTGCTCAGAGAGAACCCCGAGGTGGTCGACAAGCCGGGCGCCAAACCGCTGCGGACGGAGGGCGGCACGATCCGGTTCGAGAACGTCTCGTTCTCCTATGATCCCGACCGGCCGATCCTGAAGGATATCTCGTTCGAGGTGCCGGCTGGCGGGATGGTGGCGATCGTCGGGCCATCCGGGGCGGGCAAGTCGACCATCGGCCGTATCCTGTTCCGCTTCTACGACATCTCGGGCGGCCGTGTGACCATCGATGGCCAGGACATTCGCGACGTGACCCAGAAGAGCCTGCGGGCTGCCATCGGCGTGGTGCCGCAGGATACGGTGCTCTTCAACGACACGATCTTCTACAACATCAAGTACGGCCGCCCCGACGCGACGGACGAGGAGATCTACGAGGCGGCGAAGCTCGCGCAGATCGACGGCTTCATCCGGCAGCTTCCGGCGGGCTACCGGACGATGGTGGGCGAGCGCGGGTTGAAGCTCTCCGGCGGTGAGAAACAGCGCGTGGCCATCGCCCGTACGATCTTGAAGCAGCCACCGATCCTCCTTCTCGACGAGGCCACCAGCGCGCTCGACAGCCACACCGAGAAGGAAATCCAGGACGCCCTCGATCGGGTCTCACGAAACCGCACGACGCTGGTCATCGCCCACCGCCTGTCGACCATCGTGCACGCGGACAACATCCTCGTGCTCGAGAAGGGCCGGCTCGTGGAGCAGGGCACGCACGCCCAGCTCATTGCCAGGGGCGGCCTCTATGCCAGCATGTGGAACCGGCAGCTCAGGGCCGAGAAGGCGCGCGAGGAGCTGGCACGCAGCCTGGAGGAGGCGGAGCGGGCCAGCGCAGAGGCAGCATCTCCGGTCACGTGAGCAGGCAGGCGGTGCTCGGAGGAGGGCTTCAATCAGTTCTCTTCAAGGCTCGCAGGAGCTCAAGCACTCGGAGCTGAAGCCGTGGTGAACTGGTCTTTCCGGTAGCCCTGCAGGTAGAGCAAGGCCGTCAGATCGCCGTGGCGAATGGAGGCCTTGGCTTCGGCAGCCACGATCGGTTTGGCCCGGAAAGCGACGCCGAGGCCGGCGGCCCGGATCATGTCGAGGTCGTTGGCGCCGTCCCCGACGGCCAGTGTTTCCTTAGCCTGCAGACCAAGTTCGCTGCGCAGCCGATCGAGCGCAGCAAGCTTTGCCTCACGACCGAGAATTGGGGGCGTCACCGTGCCCGCGATCCGACCGTCGACAATATCGAGACGGTTCGCCTGATGGGTATCGAAGCCCAGCCGCGCCGCGATCCGCCCGGTGAAGTACGTAAAGCCGCCCGAGACGAGGGCGCAGTAGGCGCCGTGCTGGCGCATGGTAGCGACCAACTCCCGGGCTCCGGGCACCAGAGTAATCCGCTCATCGTAGAGCCGCTCCAGCGCGCTCGCTTCAAGCCCCTTGAGCAGTGCCACACGCTCTGCAAGCGCAGTCTCGAATGCGATCTCGCCGCGCATGGCCCGCGCCGTGATGCCGGAAATGCGGCCGCGAAGGCCCATATGATCGGCGAGCTCGTCGAGGCACTCCTGCTCGATGATGGTGGATTCCATGTCCGCGACCAGCAGCTTCTTGCGCCGCGATGAGTCCTCCGCCACCACATTGACGTCGATCGGCTGACCGGAGAGAGCCGCAGCAACTGCCGCATGCACGCGGGCGGTTTCGTCCGGATCACCGCTCGCGAACACCGCCTGCCACGCCTCGCCTTCGGCAAGCCATTGGGGGTCGGACCGGAGGGCTTCGGGAATAGCCGCGAGCGCCCGGTCTGCGACACTGCGGCTGATGGCGGGCGCCGCGGGAGAGCTGGTGAGCACGAGCGCGTAGCTATTAGTCATTTAGGATCTGCCTGACTGCCGGGCTGGCCGCTTGGCACCCGGGCATTGAGCTGAAAGATCATGGATTTTCGCAAACCCTGCCGCGCCATCCTTATTGCCGGACCGACTGCGAGCGGCAAGTCCGCCTTGGCGTTGGAGCTCGCCGAACGGTATGGCGGCATCGTCATCAACACCGACAGCATGCAGGTCTACCGCGAGCTGCGCGTCCTGACTGCGCGGCCGACTGCGGATGAGGAGGCGCGGGTACCGCATGCACTTTACGGCTTCGTGCCGGCGCGCGAGGCTTATTCGGCCGGGCGTTACGTGAGCGATGCCGAGCGCGCCCTGGCGGAGGCGCAAGCGCAGGGGCGGCTGGCGATTTTCGTCGGCGGCACCGGGCTTTACTTCAAGGCCTTGCTGGAGGGCCTGTCGCCCATCCCGTCCATTCCAGGCGAGATCCGTGCGCACTGGCGCGCAGAAGCGCAGCGTATCGGAGCGGCAGCCCTCCATCGGGTGCTGCAGGGGCGCGACCCGGAGATGGCCGCGCGCCTGCGGCCGAGCGATCCGCAACGGATCGTCCGTGCGCTCGAGGTGCTGGAGGCGACCGGCCGGTCGCTTGCGGAGTGGCAAGCCTTGCCCGGCCAGGGCGTGCTTCGAGAAGAGGAGACCATCCGTCTCGTCCTGCTACCGGACCGAGCCACCCTCTACCGCCGCTGCGAGGAGCGATTCGAGGCCATGCTGCGGGAAGGGGCGCTGGAAGAGGTGGCGCTACTCAAGGATCTGCAACTCGACCCCGGCCTGCCGGTGATGACCGCGCACGGCGTGCCGCATCTCATGGCCGCATTGGCGGGCGCCCTCGATCTCGAGACCGCCGCAGCTCGCGCGAAGCAGGATACGCGGCATTATGCCAAGCGGCAGTTCACGTGGCTTAGGCGCAATATGCAGTCTTGGACGCACGTCAATGCGCAACAAATGAAAAGAATGCAATCGGAATTAGACAGATTAGTGAAGGCTTGATCATTGACCGCCAGATTGGCGGCAGCTAGTTTCGGCGCTGGCGCAAGGGGGCAATCCTTCCGGCCGCCGTTTTCACGACACCACCAGACACTTCAGCGGAGTAAAGAGGCATGGCACGCCCGATGACGGGCGCCGAAATGGTCATCACGGCGCTACAGGACCAGGGAGTTGAGTTCGTTTTCGGCTATCCGGGCGGCGCCGTACTTCCAATCTACGACGAGATCTTCCAGCAGGATAAGGTGAAGCACGTGCTCGTCCGCCAGGAGGGCGGTGCCGTGCATGCCGCGGAGGGCTATGCCCGGTCCACGGGCCGCGTCGGCGTGGTTCTGGTCACATCGGGGCCTGGCGCGACCAATGCCGTCACCGGTCTCACCGATGCGCTGATGGATTCCATTCCCGTCGTCTGCATCACGGGCCAGGTGCCGACGCACCTCATCGGATCGGACGCGTTCCAGGAATGCGATACGGTCGGGATCACCCGGTCGTGCACGAAGCACAACTGGCTGGTGAAGGACGTCAACGACCTTGCCCGCATAATGCACGAGGCCTTTTACGTCGCGAAAACGGGCCGGCCCGGCCCTGTCGTCATCGACATCCCCAAGGACGTGCAGTTCGCGACCGGCAACTACGTCGGGCCCTCGAACATCGCGCACAAGACCTACAGGCCGCGCTTCAAGCCGGAGATCGAAGGTGTGCGCGAGGCCGTGGAGCTGATGGCTTCGGCCAAGAGGCCGGTCTTCTACACCGGCGGCGGCGTCATCAACTCTGGCCCGAAGGCAAGCCAGCTCCTTCGTGAGCTCGTCCGGTTGAGCGGCTTCCCGATCACCTCGACGCTGATGGGCCTCGGCGCCTATCCGGCGTCCGACAAGCAGTGGCTCGGCATGCTCGGCATGCACGGGACCTACGAGTCGAACATGGCGATGCATGACTGCGACGTGATGATCGCCATCGGTGCTCGTTTCGACGACCGCATCACCGGTCGCCTCGATGGCTTTTCGCCGAACTCCAAGAAGATTCACATCGACATCGATCCGTCCTCGATCAACAAGAACGTGCATGCGCACGTGCCGATCATCGGAGACGTCGCCTACGTCCTCGAGGACATGATCGCAGCGTGGAAGGCGCGCGCGCCGCAGCTCGACAAGGCCGCGCACAAGGCCTGGTGGAAGCAGATCGATCAGTGGCGGACGCGTAACTCGCTGAAGTACAAGGGATTGAGCGACGTCATCATGCCGCAGTACGCCATCGAGCGGCTTTACGCGCTGACCAAGGACCGCGACGTCTACATCAGCACCGAGGTCGGCCAGCATCAGATGTGGGCGGCCCAATTCTTCCGGTTCGAGGAGCCGAACCGCTGGATGACGAGCGGAGGCCTCGGTACCATGGGCTACGGCCTGCCCGCGGCTATCGGAGCGCAGATCGCGCATCCGAACGCGCTCGTCGTCGATATTGCTGGCGATGCCTCGATTCTGATGAACATTCAGGAGATGTCGACGGCCATCCAGTACCGGCTGCCCGTGAAGGTGTTCATTCTGAACAACCAGTACATGGGCATGGTGCGCCAGTGGCAGCAGCTCCTGCACGGAAACCGGCTCAGCGAGAGCTACACCGAGGCGCTGCCGGACTTCGTCAAGCTCGCAGAAGCCTATGGCGGCGTCGGCATCCGCTGCGACAAGCCGGCCGATCTCGATGATGCGATTCTGGAGATGATCGGCACGCCGAAGCCCGTGCTGTTCGACTGCCGCGTCGCCGCGCTCGCCAACTGCTTCCCGATGATCCCCTCCGGCAAGGCGCACAACGAGATGCTGCTGGGCGAAGAAGTTTCGGACGAGGAGATCGGGAAGGCGATCGGCGAGAAGGGGAAGATGCTGGTTTAGCTCGTGTGAGTTTACCGGGGACTTGACCAGGGATTGATCAGCTCGATTTCGGGGCCGGCAAAATGGCGTACGTTCCGGGTCGCAAGGGCTGCGCCTCGGCTAAGGCTGATGCCAGCGATCATTGCATCGGCCATGTCGATGGCCCGGCCCCTCTTTTCGCGCGCAGTCTGATATCGTGCGGTAGCAGACGCTGCATCGCGATCGAACGGAAGCAGTCGTCCTTTGAAGACGTGGTTCAGCAGTATTGCGAATTGCTCTTCAAGCCTCTGACGGCGGCGCCCTCGCGTCATCCTCTCGATGCCGCGCTGGATCTCGTAGATGGTGATGGTCGATGTGAAGAGCTCATCGAGCTGCCGGGAGTCGAACCATGCTCTAACGTCCGGCTCGAGCTCGAGTCTGAACATTGCCGAAACGACATCCGTGTCGAGCAGGATCACGGCCCAAAGTCCACCTCACGCGGCCTGGCCAAGCGACGGGCCTCTTGGAGGCTTTTGTCGAATTCCTCCCAATCTTCCGGAGGGAGGGGGGTCTTCCCAAGCTCTTCCATCAACAGCGTGCCCAGACCCCTTCTCGACGCGGGCTTTTCTGAAGGGCGTTCTTCGATGACGGCGTCCTGCAGGATCTTGCGTGCCTCTGCTTCGAGGCTTCGCCCGTGGCGCCGCGCCCGACGCTGCAGGCGAGCTTTGGTCTCGCCATCCAAACGTCTGATGAGAATATCGGCCATGACGGGGTCCACCTCTTGTGATATCACATCCGGAGTCCATTGATATCAATGTAGATTCGACGGCGCAATTCTCAAGGGCCTCACATGCACCTTACCATCGCCAATAAGCTCTATTCCTCCTGGTCCGCCAGGCCCTGGCTGGTGATGAAAGCCTTCGATATCCCCTTCGAGGAGACGGTGATCCCGCTCTACCAAGTGGATTCCAAGGCCCGAATCCTGGAGGCATCCCCGACAGGCAAGGTGCCCTGCCTCACGGACGGCGACGTGAAAGTCTGGGAGAGCCTGGCGATCATCGAGTATCTCGCCGAGACGTTCCCCGAGAAGCCGATCTGGCCACGCGATCCGAAGGCGCGGGCGCATGCGCGGGCCGCTGCGAGCGAAATGCATGCCGGATTTCAGGCGCTCCGCAGCTCATGTCCGATGAACCTCGGCAAGCGATTTGCCAGGAAGGACCGCGGCCCTGAAGTTGCCGTCGACGTCGCCCGGGTATCGGCCGTGTGGAAGGAGGCGCGTCGTGCTTACGGAAGTGACGGGCCTTACCTTTACGGCCATTTCTCGGCAGCGGACGCGATGTTTGCTCCGGTGGTGACCCGTCTCGACACCTACCAATTCGACCTCGACGGAGACACACGCGCTTACATGGACTCGGTCCTGTCCCATCCCGCATTCGTAGCATGGCGGCAGGCGGCGCTGCAGGAGCCCTGGCACTTGCCGCATTACGAGGAAGGCGAAACGCCGGTCGAAATATTTCATCGCCCGCAGAGCTGAACCACTGCAGGCCGTACAGGAAGCAAGCCATGCCCCAGACCCAGAAGCAGAGCCATTATCCCGATCCCGCCAACAAGGAGGAGGTCGTCTCGCGCACGCTCTCGGTGCTGGTCGACAACGAGCCGGGCGTACTGTCACGTATTGCGGGGCTGTTTTCCGGGCGCGGCTACAACATCGACTCGCTGACGGTTACCGAGACGGAGCACGCCAAACACCTGTCGCGTTTCACCATCGTGACCAAGGGAACCCCGGCCGTCATCGAGCAGATAAAGCATCAGCTCGAACGCATGGTGCCGGTGCATCGCGTTACGGACCTCACCGTCGCCGGCGAGCCACCGCTCGAGCGCGAGCTGGCGCTCATCAAGGTGTCGGGCAGGGGCGAGAAGCGCATCGAAGCGCTGCGGCTGGCCGAGATCTTCCGGGCGGCCGTCATTGATGCCTCCACGGAACACTTCGTCTTCGAGCTGACGGGCCGCACGAGCAAGATCGAGCAGTTCATCCAGATCATGACCGAGCTGGGACTTGTAGAAGTTTCCCGGACCGGCATCGCAGCCATGGCGCGCGGGCCCGAAGGGCTGTAAATCTCCGGCGACGGACATTGCCGGCGGGCTATACCCCGTAGCCATCGGGAGGCGCGAGCGGATGTGGAGCTATCGGGCCCGTCTGGAACGGGACCTTGCGCGATGGCGCGAGCAGGGCTGGATCGATGACACCGGCCTCAATGGCATCCGGGCTGATCTGGCTGAGCGGGGGCGAGGCATCGGCCTGTCGACGACGCTCGCCATACTCGGCGCGGTGCTGATCGGTTTCGCGGCAATGAGCTTCGTCGCGGCAAACTGGCAGGACATGCCGCGCATCGCCCGTCTCGGGCTGCTTCTGATCGCGCTCTGGGGCTCTTACGGCCTTGCCGGCGCACTCTTCTCGCGAGGGCTCGAAAACTTCGCGCACGCGGCGGTGCTGGCGGGTGTCGGCGTGTTCGGGGCGAGCATCATGCTGATCGCCCAGATGTACCACATCGACGGCAATCCACCCGATGCGGTGCTTACCTGGGCTGTCGGCGCTCTGCTGGCCGGCGTGCTTTTGCGCTCGAACCCGGCGCTGGCATTGGCCATGCTGCTCGTAGGGCTCTGGAGCGCCTGGCAGACCGGCCTGACGGAAGCTGTCCACTGGCCATTCCTGATCGGGTGGGGCGCAGTCTCGGCGGCCTTCCTCTGGCGACGCTGGCGGCCGGGTCTGCACCTGTCTGCAATCGTGATGACGGTTTGGATCATCGCGCTCGGCTATCTGCTCTTCGATCGTCATGCCCACTGGGCCGTGGCCCTGATCGGATTGGGGATTTGCGGCGTCGCCATCGCCGCCGATCAGCTCCCGGGGGTCTGGCGGCGCATTGCGCCGGCCGTTCTCTGCTATGGCATGGTGATCGCCTACGGCGGGCTGTTCGCGTTCAAGTTTCTCGAGATACGCGATGCTGGCACGCTGACGCTGCTGTCAGTGGTGACGATGGCGCTGCTGCTCGCCGCAGTCATCTGGGGCTGGCGGGGAGACCACAAGCCGGTGCTGTGGCTCGGCTACGTAGGGTTCTCGGCCGAGGTGCTGGCGCTCTACTTTGTAACCATTGGCACGCTGCTCGGCACCTCGCTGTTCTTCCTGGTGACCGGCCTCATCGTCATCGGGCTGGCGTGGCTTGCGTATCGCTTGCACATCCAGCAACCGGAGACGCGGGAGGCGTTGCCATGAAGCTTCTCTGGGGCAAGGTGTGGCCGGCGATCGCGGCCGTATCAGCGTTGCAGACGGCCGTGCTCGGCTGGATGGTGGTCGAGCGCATCACGCTTCTGAAGCAAGGGCAGGAGGTCGTCCTGCCGATCGTGCCTGTCGACCCGCGCAGCCTCTTCCGTGGCGATTATGTACGGCTCTCCTATCGGGTGACGCGCGTGCCGGGGCACCTGCTGGAAGGCGCAATCGCCAAGGGCAAGCCCGTTTACGTCACCGTCGAACGCCAGCCCGACGGGGCCTATGCGCCCGTCGCAGTCAGCCGGTCTCACCCGGGCGTAGCTGCGCCGGACAGGATCGTGCTTCGGGGCCGGGTTCAGCACGATGCGAGAAGCAACCGCCTCGGCTCGGGCGACCTCTTCGTGCGATACGGCATCGAAAGCTATTTCGTGCCGGAAGGGAAAGGCCTGGAGCTCGAGAAAATGGCTGGCGAGCAGAAGCTGGCGGCGGTCATCGCCGTCGACCGGGACGGCAACTCCGCCATCAAGGGCCTGAAGATCGACGGGACACTCGTCTACGAGGAGCCGCTGTTCTAGGCCCGCTGCTGACTTTTGGCACACGCCTGAAGGCCTGGTTCACTCGCGGCATTCTCAGTAACAAGGAACGGTTCACCCAAGCTCCGATCCGGGACATTTTTCGCGGGCGCAAGCACCTCGTTAATCCTCCATTAACCCAGGCATGGTTAAGAGGGAGTAGGTAAAAGAGGTGTGTTTCATGTTGCGTCCCGAGTGCCGGCCCAGCGGGGCTGAAGCTTTCCATGCGCTCCCTCCCAAACTGCTCGTTATCGGCCTCGGTCTCGCGGTGGCCGCCTGCAGCGGGGACATCACCCGGTTCGATCCTCCGACATTCGGCCTGACCACCAGCAGTCCCAGGCTTTCATCTGCTCCCATTCCGCCGGAAGGTATGCTGGGGAACAGCGGCTCTCAGCTTTCGGATTCCACGCCATACGACAGTGGGTATCGTCCGGCGCCGCGCAGGACATATGCATCCGCGCCGACGTCCTACGGGCGGCAAGGTTCCGGATACCCGCCGAGCCATGGCGGAAACCATGACGCCAACCGGCGCGTCGCGACCGCCGAGCCCGGTTATGGCACTGACCGGGCCTATCAACCTGCCTATCAGGCTCCGTCCGCGCCGACGTATCAGCCGCCGGCTGCCTCCCGGCGGCAGTCGCCTCCTTACCCTTCTCAAACGCGTCCGGAGCCACAGACCAGGGCTGCTGCTCTGCCACCCTCGACTGCACGCCAGCCCTATAGAACGCTGACATCACCATCGCCGGCGAGAACCACGACCGCACCTGCGCGGAGCGCGCCTCGGCCGGCCGCCACTCGCCCGAGTCCGTCCAGCAACCCGCGTCTGGTCGAGGTGCAGCCCGGCGATACCCTGATCGGCCTTGCCGATCGCCACAACGTTTCGATCAGCGAGCTCATGAACATCAACGGGCTGAGCAGTCCGGTGCTGCGGCCGGGGCAGAAGCTTCTGCTGCCCAGGGGTGCGAGGGTCTTCGTCGCTTCGGATCGGCAGAAGGCA
>JAWLCO010000046.1:0-29232 GCA_041687075.1 Hyphomicrobiaceae bacterium
GATCGGCGAGGGTCGGCAGAATGACCATGTCGCAATTGCCGAAGGTCTCCGTCAGCACCTTGGCGAGAATGGTGCCGCGGGCGCGCAGGGCCGTCACGTAATCCGAGCCCGGAATGAAGTGGCCGAACTCCATGCGCGCGCGGACCTGCGGGCCATAGTCGGCGCCGCGCTTGCGCAAGTATGGTCCGTGCTCGGAGGCAACCTCGCAGAGCTGCAGGATCTGCCCGAGATGGTCGAGCGCCTTCCAGTCCTGGAAGCGCACGGCAATGCGCTTCGCGCCCGCGCGCTCCAGAATCTTCATCACGCCTTCGAGCCGCTGCTGCACCTCCGGGTGCGCCTCGCCGATGAGCCGCTCGTCGACGCCGATGCGGACGCCGTCCACGGGCTGGTCGATGAGACCGAGGTAATCGGGCACCGAACGGCGGGAGCTCGAGCCATCGCGCGGATCATGCCCGGCGATCAGTCCAAACAGCAGCGCGAGATCGCGCACGTCGCGCGCGATCGGACCCACGCAATCGAGCGAGGGCGACAGCGGCATGGCGCCCGCCCGCGACACGCGCGTCCAGGTGCCCTTGAGGGAGGCGACGTTGCAGGCCGCAGCCGGCAGGCGCAGCGAGCCGGCAGTGTCGGAGCCGAGCGCGGCGGGCACGACGCCCGTCGCCACGCAGATCGCCGAGCCGCTCGAGGAGCCGCCCGGGATGCGCGCCGGGTCCCACGGATTGCGGGCGTGGCCGATGACGTAGTTGTGCCCCGTCGGTCCGAACGCGAACTCGGTCATATGCAGCGCCGCGATCTGGATGCTGCCGGCCGCCTTCAGGCGCGCGAGCAGCGGGTTGTCCTCCGTAGACGGCTTCTCGCGGCGAATGCGGGCGCCCCAGCTCGGGATCTTGCCCGCGCGGTCGAGCATGTCCTTGTGCGCGAGCGGCACTCCGGCGAGCGGGCCGACCCCGGCGCCCTTGGCGATGGCAGCGTCCGTCTCCTCGGCGGCGGCCAGTGCTTCTTCTGCGTCAGTGGACACGACGGCGTTACAGGTTTCGTGGACAGCCTTCAGCCGATCCAGCGCGTTCCGGACGGCTTCAGTGCTGGACACCTTTTTGGAGCGGATCGCCTCGGCGAGCTCGACGGCGGAGAGAGACTTGAGATCCATGGCGTTACTTCCCCTCGCTTTCGAGCACACGGATGAAATCGGCAGGATCGGCTTCGAGCGGCAGCGTATCGCCGATCCTGACAGCCGTCTCCGAAAGTGCGTTCACGAACGGGAGAATGATGTCGAGCCTCTCCTGCGGGATCGTGTGTCCCTCGAGGCTCTTCGGCAGACTGGGCGAGTCGGTGCCGTTCTCGGCCATGGCGATATCCTCCGGTGGAACTTGGCTCATGCATGGGACTGCTTTCGCCAGCCAGCATGCCGGGAATGCAGATGCCGCGCAACTGAGCAAGGCCTTGGCGGTGTCGCGAGCGGCCGAAGCCGACGGACCGGCCGGAGGTGGGCAGCGGGACGGCGCAGGTGCTTCGAAAATTTACGAATCCGGAGCAAGTAATCTTCAAAACGATTGGATAAATAATCGTTTTGCGAAGAAATAGCCCCTGGCAGACCAGTCGAAACGGCTAATCGATAGATAAATCAGGACGAATCGGGCAACTATCTTCCCGAGCCGGGACTGAATGACGGGAAAAGATGGGCAGGTCTCGGGCTTTGAGGGGATCAAACATGCGCGAGCTACGCAGCCGAATTGAGTCAGTGCTACAAGATTACCGGGAAGAAGCTGCCAATGAAGAGCGGTTCATCTCGGAAATTCTGACGGTTTTGGCGATGGGAAGTGTTGCGCGTGCCCGGATGATGGCGGAAATGGCTCAGGTCGTGGCCAGGCACACGTCCGGTCTCCGGTCGGCGACGGAGGATCGGGAGTTCCGAAAGACCATCGAAGATCTCGCCCAGTTCGACTACGAGAGCAGTTACAAGCAGTAATCCATCAGCGGGATGACCGGCCAGTTGCCATGAGAAGGTCTGCCTGAGCTTGATTTATCTGCCGTTGTTTCGGCTGGCCTGTTACGATTTCGAGCGCCAGTCGTTTCGGCATTGCGCGTACTGCCGAATCTCCCGATTGCGTATCAGCGAGAATTTGGTGCGGACCCATCGTCAGCCACAGGATCGAATCCTGGGGCGGCGAGTTCGAATCCCGAGAAGACGAAGCCCGGGGCCACTGTGCAGCCGACGAGGGTCCACGGCCCCAGGCTTCTGGCGCGCTGCCAGTAACCGGCGGGCACGATGGCCTGCGGGCGTTCGCCTTCGAACAAGGCCGTGCCGAGCCGCACGACACTTTCGGGGCCGCCTGCCGGAGACATGCCGAGCTCGAGTGGCGCGCCTGCGTACCAGTGCCAGACTTCCGTCGCGTCGACTCGGTGCCAGTGGGATGTCTGGCCTTCTTTCAGCAGGAAGTAGATGGCGGTCGAACAGGCCCGGCCGTCGATGGTTCGCGCATCCCGAAACGTCTCACGGAAATACCCGCCCTCCGGATGCGGCTCGAGCCCCAGCAGCTCGATGATCTGGTCCGCGTCCTCCATCAACTCCCCCCGAATCGGTGCGTTCAAGCTGCTTCGTGATTAGCACAAAAGTCCGGTCAGTCCCCGGCGAATGCCCCGAGAGCAGCGAGGGCTTCGTCGATGTCGGCAGGGGTATGGTCGGCGCTGATCTGGAAGCGGATTTCCTCATCGCCCTTCGGCACGACGGGGTAGTTGAGACCCGTAGCCAGGATGCCCGCATTTCGCAGGTGCACCACCAAGGTAGCCGTTCGCGTCGTGTCACGGACCATCAGCGGCACGACCGGATGCTCGCCCGGCAGCGTTTCGAGGCCCAGAACGGTCAGGCCATGACGGAAACGAGCCGTCATTTCGCGAAGGTGATCGAGCATCTGCTCACCGCGCGGGCTGTCGACGATATCGACCGCTTTGCAGGCGGCAGCAGCTTCCGTCGGCGTGATGGGGTTCGAGTAGATGTAGAACGGTGAGGTTTCGCGCAGATAACGGATCACCGTCGCGCTGCCGGTCACATAGCCGCCGTTGACGCCGAAGGCCTTGCCCAACGTGCCGACGAGCAGTTCGGCCCTGGCTTGCGTCACCTCCTCCGTGCCCCGGCCCGTACGCCCGAAAGCGCCGACGCCATGGGAGTCGTCGACGACCAGAATGGCGTTCTCCGCGAAGTCTGCATCGTGGTCGTCGATGATCTTGCGGACGGCATCAAGGGGCGCGTGGTCTCCACGCATGCTGAAGACGCCGTCGGTGACGACGATCGCGCGATCGCAAATGGCCGCGGTTTCCTTCAGGTGACGGTCCAGATCATCCAGATCGAGATGCCGCCAGATGCGCTTCGCAGCCGGCCGGGCGAGCGCGATGGCGTTGATGATGCAGTTATGGTTGAGCTCGTCGCTGATGACCGCCGTCCGGTCGGTGATGAGCTGCGGCAGCAGGCCCATGACAGTGGCGTAAGCGGAGCTGAACAGCATCGCAGCCTCGCGGCCATGAAAGGCGGCAAGCCGGCGCTCCAGCTCCACGTGCGGCGCCCACGTGCCGCTGATGAAGCGCACGGCGCCCGGCCCGGCGCCATAGCGGGAAACCGCCTCGTCCTCTGCGGCCTTTACCTCGGTGTCGAGCGACAGACCGAGATAGCTGTTGGAGTTCATACGCAGGAACGGTTGCGCGCCATAGCCTTCGAGCAGAAACCGCGGCCCTTTTCCCTCGGTTGGCGGAATAACGCCGGTGATGACCGTTTCGTCGCCCTTCAGCCGCCCGCTATGGCCGAGGTCCGCCAGACGCTCCTCGAGCTTTTTCTCCAGCCGTACCGCGCGCATTTGCGATCCTCCCGCGTCTCACTGGGGCGCTTCGGCAGGATGCAGCCTTTCTCCCAGCCGCGCCAGCATGTCCTCCACCATTGTCTCAGCGTGAGTTCTGGCCGCCAGCCCCAGTCCTCGCGCGCGGCGTGAGCGCAGCGAGATGATAGGTGGTGCCAACATCTGATATCCTGGAGCTGCGAGATATCCGTGCAATCGAGGTGCTCGCTGGGTCCGCCGATGGGGTCGCCGAACGGCTCCAGCCGCAGGTCGGAGGCGATGACACGATCGCTGCAGCAGCGGTGGCGCAGCGCAGGGACCAGCTCTATTCCGATTTGGCCCAGCGCGCCCGTCACGAGAATCGTCCGTGCGGTGGCTGGCGCTGCCGCCATTACATCCACCCGTCATGGCGATGCGGCCGTGCGTGCCACGTCAGGGCCGATGCTCTGTGCCGACATGCTCCTGCTCGGCTGTGGCCGCCTCGTTCATCAGGCGAACCACCTCTTCATCGGGCACCTGGTGGAAGTCATCGTAGTGCATGCCGATCGCGTAGAAGGGCTCCGGCGTGTCGAGGCAGACCACGTCGTCGACTTCACTCCTCAGCATCTCGATGGTGTCCGCCGGGGCGACCGGCACGGCGAGGATCAGCCGTTGCGGGCTCTTGCGCTTCAGCGCGGCGATGGCGGCCCGGATGCTCGCGCCCGTCGCGATGCCGTCATCGATGAGGATGAGCGTACGGCCTTCCAGCGCCACGCGCGGCCGCCCTTCGAGGTAGACGTGCCGCCGCCGCTCGATCTCGGCCAGCTCCTTTTTGGCCTGCTCGTCGATATAGTCCCTGGTGATCCCGGACGCCTTCACGACCTCGTCGTTGGTGACGATTTCCGGCGCGCCGCCATCCACGACAGCCGCCGCGGCCAGCTCGGGCTGATAGGGCACGCCGATTTTCCGCACGAGCACCAGGTCGAGTGGCGCGTCGAGAGCCTTTGCGACCTCTACGGCGACGGGCACGCCGCCCCGCGGCATGGCGAGCACGACCGGATCAGCCGGCGCGAGATCCTGCAGGCGCTTCGCGAGGAGGCTGCCGGCGCTTCTGCGGTTCCGGAACGGGTTGGACGATTTCATTGCAGTGCGCTCCCCAGATGCGTTTGGAACCAGCGGCCCGCCAGGTCGACGACCTGATCCAGCGTGCCGGGCTCCTCGAAAAGGTGCGTCGCTTCGGGAATGATTTCGAGACGCTTTTCGCTGGTGAGCAGCGCGAGCGCCTGCTCGTTCAGCTCGATCACGCCGTAATCCGCACCGCCGACGATGAACAGTGCCGGCGCGCGGACGCTCGGCAGCCAGTCGCCGGCAAGATCCGGCCGGCCGCCGCGTGAAACCACGGCATGCACCTCATTCGGCGCCTGCGCCGCGGCGACGAGCGCGGCCGCGGCGCCGGTGCTGCTGCCGAACAGGCCGATGCGGAAGGCTGCCGTGTCCTCGCTCGCCCCCGCCCAGCGGACGGCTTCTGCGACCCGGGTGCCGAGCAGGGGGATGTCGAACACGTTGGCGCGGTAGGCGGCCTCCTGCTCCGTAAGCAAATCGAACAACAGCGTGGCGAGGCCGCGCCTGTTGAGCTCATGCGCGACGTGCGTATTGCGCGGACTGAGGCGGCTCGACCCGCTGCCGTGGGCGAAAATAACAAGGCCGATCGCCTCCTCCGGAATTCTGAGGATTCCTTCCAGGTGGTGGCTGCCGACCTCGACCGTGAATTCGCGTGCCTGATCGAGTTGGGTCATGACGGCCTCGCGATCGGTTTCTTTGAGAGCTCAATGGCTCTCTGCGCGACCACTCATTGCAATCGGCAACCTTTGCCGGACGGCGGCCGCATTGATGATGGCCAACGAGGAAACCGCTGAACGCGCTCGTCTTTCGCCTCTTGCGATTTAGCCGCGCCGTGGTGGTCCACAACGCATGAGCTCGCAGAATTGTTCACGCGCACCGCCGACCTGCCTGAAATCGAAGGTGCGAATGCGTTTGGCGTGCCTGCCGGTGGACGGCACAGGCTCTCCCGCCGGGGAGGGGGAGCTTGGGTGCGAGCTTGGCGTGCTTCAGTCTGAAGGCGGAAAAGCTTTAATCCTGGCAGCAGCCCCGTCAGTGCTCCAGCGCCTTGACGATCTCCTCGGTCATCTTTTTCGCGTCGCCGAACAGCATCATCGTATTGTCGCGATAGAACAGCGTATTATCGATCCCGGCGTAGCCCGACGACATGGAGCGCTTGTTGAACATGACGGTGCCGGCCTTCCACACCTCGAGCACCGGCATGCCGTAGATCGGCGAGGTCGGATCCTCCTTGGCGGCCGGGTTGGTGACGTCGTTGGCGCCGATCACGTAGGCGACATCGGCCTGGGTGAACTCGTGGTTGATGTCCTCCAGCTCGAAGACCTCGTCATAAGGCACATTGGCTTCGGCCAGCAGCACGTTCATGTGCCCCGGCATGCGGCCGGCCACCGGGTGAATGGCGTACTTCACCTCGACGCCTGCCTTCTTCAGGGCGTCGGCCATTTCCCGCAGTGCGTGCTGAGCCTGGGCCACGGCCATGCCGTAGCCGGGCACGATGATGACCTTGCTCGCGTTCTTGAGCATGAAGGCCGCGTCTTCCGCGGAGCCCTGCTTCACCGGACGCTGTTCGGCGGCACCGGCCGGACCCGCGACCTCGCCGCCGAACCCGCCGAGGATGACCGAGATGAACGAGCGGTTCATGCCCTTGCACATGATGTAGGACAGGATCGCGCCCGAGGAGCCGACCAGCGCGCCGGTGATGATCAGCGCGATATTGCCGAGCGTGAAGCCGATGCCTGCGGCCGCCCAGCCGGAGTAGGAGTTCAGCATCGACACGACGACGGGCATGTCCGCCCCGCCGATCGGAATGATGATCAATATGCCAAACACCAGCGCGGCGATGGCGATGAGCCAGAACAGCCACGCCGAGCCGCCGGACTGCGCAAAGCCGACGATCAGCACGATCAGCAGCACACCGAGGCCGAGATTGATGGCATGCCGCGCCGGAAGCAGGATCGGCTTGCCGGACATGCGGCCGGACAGCTTGGCGAAGGCAATGACGCTGCCCGTGAAGGTGATGGCGCCGATGGCTGTGCCGAGCGACATCTCGATGAGGCTGCCCATTCGGAGCTGACCGAACGCATCCGCAATGCCGAAGGCTTCAGGCGCATAGAGCGCGGCTGCAGCCACGAACACCGCCGCCAGGCCGACCAGCGAGTGGAAGGCCGCGACCAGCTCCGGCATCGCCGTCATGGGAATCGAGCGCGCAATGTAGGCGCCGATGCCGCCGCCGATCGCGATGCCGCCGATGATGAGAACCCAGGTGAGCACCGAGTCGGGTGCGGAGACCTGCATCAGGGTCGTGACGACGGCGATGGTCATGCCGACCATGCCGAAGATATTGCCCTGGCGCGAGGTTTCCGGGCTCGACAGACCGCGCAGCGCGAGAATGAAGAGGATGCCCGACAGAAGGTATAGGAGTGCGACGAGATTGGCCGACATGAGGGATGCCTCTAGCGCTGCTTGCCGTCTTTCTTCTTGTACATGGCCAGCATGCGCTGGGTGACGAGGAAGCCGCCGAAAATGTTCACGGAGGCCATGACCAGGGCGAGGAAGCCGAAGAACTTGGCGAGCGCGGCTCCGGAGACGATCAGGTTGACCCCGACTGCCAGCAGCGCACCCACGACGATCACGGAGGAGATCGCGTTCGTCACCGACATCAGCGGCGTGTGCAGGGCGGGCGTGACGCTCCATACGACGTAGTAGCCGACGAATATCGCGATCACGAAGACCATGAGCTGGTAGACGAACGGATCGACGTCCGTGCCGGCGCCGGTTGCGGCGAGAGCGGCCGTGGGCATCATCAACACGGCCAGGAGGAGCGCGATAGCGCCCTGAATCAGCCCGCCTGCACGCCGACCGAGTGGGAGAAGGGAATATCCAGCCGTTCTCTTTGCCATGGTCATACGCTCAGCTGCTGCAGGTTGGGATGCACGATTTTCCCGTCGCGGGCGACGAGCGTGCCCTTGATGATCTCGTCTTCCCAGTCGACTTTGAGCGCCCGCTCCTTCTTGTCGATCATCAGCTCCAGGAAGGCGTAGAGGTTGCGGGCATAGAGGCTCGAAGCATTGACAGGAACCTCGCCGGCGAGGTTGAGCGGCCCGGAAATCCTGACACCGTTCACCTCGACGACCTCGCCCGGCTTGGTCAGCTCGCAGTTGCCGCCGCGCTCAGCCGCAAGGTCGATGATGACCGCACCCGGCTTCATGCTCTCGACCATGGTGGCCGAAATCAGCCGTGGCGCCGGGCGGCCCGGGATGAGGGCCGTGGTGATGACCACGTCCTGCGTGCGGATATGGCTGGCGATGAGCTCCGCCTGCTTCTTCTGGTACTCGGCCGACATCGGCTTGGCGTAGCCCGCCTGCGTTTCGGCCTGCTTGAACTCCTCGTCCTCGACGGCGATGAACTTGGCGCCGAGGGACAGCACCTGCTCCTTGGTGGCCGGGCGCACGTCGGTGGCCGTGACCACCGCGCCCATCCGGCGCGCCGTCGCGATGGCCTGCAGACCGGCGACGCCGACGCCCATGATGAACACCCGTGCCGCGGGCACGGTGCCGGCGGCGGTCATCATCATCGGCATCGCCTGATCGAACATGGCAGCTGCATTCACGACTGCCTTGTAGCCGGCAAGGTTGGCCTGGCTCGACAGCACGTCCATGGACTGCGCGCGCGATATGCGCGGCATGAACTCCATCGAGAAGAGCGTTGCGCCGGTTGCAGCGAGAGCCTCGAGGCCGGAGCGGTCCGAGTAGGGGTCGAGCATCGCGGCGACGATGGCCCCGGGCTTCAGAGCCTTGACCTCGTCGATTGATGGCCGGCGCACCTTGAGCAGAATGTCTGTCCCGGAAAGCGCATCCTCACGCGAGCGGGCGATGTGGGCGCCCTGGGCCTCATAGAGATCGTCGGCGAAACGCGAGCGCAGCCCGGCGCCGCTCTCGACCTTCACGTTGCAGCCGGCATTCGCCAGCCGCTTCACTGTGTCGGGGGAGATCGCGACTCGCGGCTCGTCTGCTGTCTCCGCCGTAACGGCAATATCGACCATCAGGGGCACCGTAACGTGGCTGCGCCGGGGAACGCCAAGGCGAGAGATTGCATCCCCCCCTGGCGCACAGACTGGGAACTGCGTGCCGCAGTCGAGGCGGCACGGCATGCAGGGCCGCGCGAGCGGCGCTGGGATCAGAGCAGGAAGATCGCCATCAGGACGAGCGTCAACACAACGAGTCCGACCAGGTACTTCGCGCCTTTGAGGAAGCCGCTGTAGGTTCTGTTGTGCTCATGGTAGTCCATGGCCGGGCTGCCGCCCGAAGTATCGATGCTCACTGCACCCCTCCACCATCATGCCTGAACCAGCGCTCAGCGGCGCGCACACGCCACCCCGAACGCCTGGACTGTCGCACACTGCACGTATCGCAGCCTGCCACCGGCTTCAAGCCCGCATATGGCTGCACCCCCGTATCTGTCTGTGATTGGCGGCTCATTCCCGTTTGGGAGATTGGTTGTGCACAGGGGCGACAAACCGGCTCGCCGCCGGTGAACTCAGGCATTAAGAATTCAGCATGCGGGGCATGGCACGACACGTGCCTGATTGACGAGGCCAGTCACCGGTAGGGGGCATTGCATGCGGAACTACAGGCTTGAGTTTTGCGCGGGCTTTGCGGCGGCCGTGCTCGTGGGGGGCGTTGCGATTGCAATTCTGGGCGTCCCGCCGACGCAGGCACTGGAGAAGCCGGAGAACGAGAGGGAAGTTCTCAAGGCCTGCGAGAGGCGGCTCTGCGAAATCATCGTCAAGAAGGAACCCGCCGGCGATGATCTCGTCTGCCCGCTGTCCAAGACCTGGGCGCAGTCGAGCATCAAGGGCGGAATCGAAAAGCGGAGCCTTTCCTGGGGTTTCGGTGATGCCCGCTGCAGCGTCAACCTGACGGCAAAGCGCGACGTGATTCTCAGTGCCGTGACAAAGCCCGAGCACGCGTTGGAGCTTACGCCGCACACGGTCAAGTGCGAGGTCGAGCGCGAGAGCGAGGTCACGCCGATCAACATCACGCTGGCGCCGAAGATCACCTTCAAGAACGGAAAGGCCGAGGAGGCCTGGCTGAACGTGACCTCCATCGAGGCGCCTGCCGTCGTCAAGGGCGCCATCTGGACGGCAGCTCAGCTCGAGGACAACTTCGGACTCTTCCACTCCGATATGCTCTCGGAAATCAACGAGTTCATCGAGGAGAAGTGTCCCAAGGCTCTGGCCGGGACTTGAAGCCGGTCCGTCATTGCGGAGATCTGCGCCGGTCTTTTGCGGTGCGGGCACTCGCCGCGTCACATTTGCCTGATACACTCACAAAACGGGTTTCACCGATTCTGTGAGGAAGGCGATTGATGCGCAGGGGTGCCTTACGCACGTTGGCGGCGGCCGTGATTCTGGCCGGTATCACCACCGTACCCGGTGTCGCCTCGGCGGCCACGACGAGTTGCCAGAACAGCGGCAGCTTCTCCGCCTGGCTCGCCGGCTTCCGGCGGGAAGCCGCAGCGGCCGGAATCTCTCGCGCGACCCTTTCCGCTGCCCTCGACGGCATGACGCTCGATCGCGGCATCATCGCCCGCGATCGGCGGCAGACCTTTTTCGCCCAATCGTTCCTCGACGTTGTTCGGAAGCTCGCCACCAGCCATCGCATCCGGACCGGTAACCAGGCCATGCAGCGCCACGCTGCGATCTTTCGCCGCGCAGAGCGGGAGTACGGCGTGCCGGCGCCGGTGATAACGGCGTTCTGGGCGCTTGAAAGCGATTTCGGGGTCGGCATGGGCAAACTGCCGGTGCTGCGCTCGCTCGCAACGCTGGCCTACGACTGCCGCCGCGGTGAAATGTTCCGCGGCGAGCTGATGGACGCGCTACGCATCATCGATCGTGGTGATCTTCGCGCCGGTCAGATGATCGGTTCATGGGCGGGTGAGCTCGGCCAGACGCAGTTCCTGCCATCGCATTACTACAGGCACGCGGTCGACTATGACGGCGATGGCCGGCGCGATCTGTTGCGCAGCCCCGCCGACGTTATCGGCTCCACGGCAGCGTTCATTCAGCATCTCGGCTGGAGGCGCGGTGAGCCGTGGCTGCAGGAGGTGAGGGTCACGAGAGACCTGCCCTGGAAGGAGGCCGACATCGCGATCACGCATCCGCGGGCGCAATGGGCGAAATGGGGCATCACCTACGCTAACGGCAAGCCGCTGCCGCGGGACAGCATGCCGGCATCGTTGCACCTGCCGATGGGCCGTAACGGACCTGCGTTCCTCGCCTATCACAACTTCACGCAGGTTTACCTGCAGTGGAACCAGTCTCTCTACTATGCAACCACGGCCGCCTATCTTGCCACGCGGCTCGACGGTGCGCCGCCGATGGGCAAGGGCCGCGGGCCGGTCGAGTTGTTCGGACTGGCCGAGACAAAGGAATTGCAACGGCTTCTCAGCCGCGTGGGTTTATACGAGGCGGAGATCGACGGGATCATGGGCGCCGGGACGCGTGCGGCCGTGAAGGAGGCTCAAATCAGGTTCGGGCTGCCGGCGGATGCCTACCCGACCTCGGAGCTGCTGCAGCGTTTGCGGAGATTGTAGGCGACAACGGCTGACGCCGTGGTCGTGGCTGTCCGCTGGCCATAGTGGTCGTGCGGGTTCGCAAAAGGCTTCACCAGTGCAAAGGGCTTGGCATGTTGCTCCACGGCAAAGTCGCAATCGTCACCGGCGCCAGCCAGGGCATCGGCCGCGCCTGCGCCGAGCGTTTGGCGCAGGAGGGGGCCAAGGTGCTGATCGCCGACATCAATGACGAGCTTGGCCAGAAGGCTGCGTTGGCCATTACGTCGGCAGGTCGCGAGGCGGCCTACCACGCCTGCGACGTCGCCGAGCGGCTCGACGTCCATAATCTGGTCGCCGCGGCCCTGGAGCGCTACGAACGCGTCGACATTCTGGTCAACAACGCAGCGGTGCTCGACGACAAGCCGTTTCTCGACCTGGAGGAGGCGGAGTTCGACCGGGTGATCCGGACCAATATCAAGGGCAGCTTTCTTTGCGCTCAGGCGGTGGCCAAGCAACTCGTGAAGCAGATCACCGAAGGTGGGGAGAACGAGTCTCCCGGCTCGATCATCAACATGAGCTCGGTGAATGCCTGGTTCGGGCTGCCTGACCACGTGGCTTATACCGTCTCAAAGGGCGGTATCTCCCAGCTCACCAAGGCGATGGCCATTGCGCTGGCGCCGTATGGCATTCGCGTCAATGCGGTCGGCCCCGGCTCGATCATGACGCCTATGCTGGACGAGGTGATCAAGGACAAGGCGTTCCGGACGAAGGTGCTGTCTCGTACGCCGCTGGGGCGCCTCGGGAAGCCGGAGGAGATCGCAGCGGTTGTCGCCTGGCTGGCGAGCGACCAGGCGAGCTACGTGACCGGCACCACCGTCTACGCCGATGGCGGGCGCATGCCGCTCAACTACGTCGTGCCGGTACCCGAATGAAAACGGCCGCCTGAAGGGCGGCCGGTCGCATCAATCGTTCCTGTCCTCGGCGCCCGCACTCTCGGGTTCGCCTTCGGCTTCCTCGCCTTCGACGTCCTCGCCTTCGACGTCCTCGCCTTCGACGTCCTCGCCTTCGACGTCCTCGCCGTCTTCGCGAGGCTCGGCCCCCCGGCCGATGCCCTGCAGGCTGGCCAGCATGCGGGCCTCTTCCTCCTCGGGCGTCTCCTCGCGCGGAGCTTCGGGCTCCTCGTGCAGGATTTCGGCGGGTTTCACCGTTTCCGAGACAGGCAGCAGCGTGCCGCCCGGCTCCGCCTGCTCCAGTTTACGCTCCTTCTCGACGCGCTTCGCCGCCCTTTCGACCTCGGCATCGAGATCCGTCTGCGAGCACAGGCCGAGGGTCACAGGGTCCTGTGGCACGAGGTTCGGCGAGTTCCAGTGCGTGCGGTCGCGGATCGACTGAATCGTCGGCTTCGTGGTGCCGACCAGCCGCATGATCTGACTGTCCCTCAGCTCCGGATGGTTCCGCAGCAGCCACAGAACCGCGTTCGGCCGGTCGTGACGGCGGGAAACCGGGGTATAGCGTGGCCCGCGCTTGGTCTTGACCTGCGGAATCTCGAGCTTGGGCTCGGCAAGCCTCAGCCGATAGCTCGGGTCCGCCTCGCCGCGCTTGATCTCTTCGCGGGTGAGCTGGCCGGTCGCGATCGGATCCATGCCCTTGATACCGGCCGCGACATCACCATCGGCAATGCCTTTGACCTCGAGCAGGTGCATGCCGCAGAACTCGGCGATCTGTTCGAATGTGAGCGAAGTGTTTTCAACCAGCCACACTGCCGTGGATTTCGGCATCAAGGGTCTGCGATCGCTCATAAAGGTCTTCCTCCTGCCTCCGCGGCCGTCCGCGAAGACCTGTCTATTCGGTAAAAATTCGGGGAATCCCTTGCTTATATAGGGCACCTCCTCGTCGCGCAACGGTTGAGGCCAGCCAGCGAGGGCTGCGGCCCGGCGCTGCGGCGACACTGTTTCACACCGGAAATGCGCGGGGCTCATTCGTTATTGCGGTGCAAACATCGGCTGGACTACTGTCCCCGGACCAGGGCTCGGGGGGCAACGCCCTTTTCTTTGCGGGGCGCGAGGAGAGCAACTTGATGACCGTGATCACACGGAAAACCTATTATTTCGAGGATCTGGAGCTCGGCATGGAGGCCAGCTTCCAGAAGCTCGTGACGGAAGCCGACATCAATGCTTTTGCCGAGGTGACCGGTGACAAGAATCCCGTTCATCTTGATGCCGACTATGCCGCCAAGACCATCTTCAAGGAGCGGATCGCCCACGGGATGCTGACGGCGAGCTACATCTCGGCCGTGTTTGGCATGGAGATGCCGGGTCCCGGCGTGATCTATGTTTCCCAGACCCTCAACTTCCGGGCACCGGTCAAGATCGGGCAGACGGTTACCGCCAAAGTGAAGGTCGTCGAGCTGTTTCCCGCCAAGCGCCGCGCGCGCTTCGAGTGCATCTGCACGGCAGACGGCAAGACCGTTCTCGAGGGCGAAGCCATGTTGATGGTTCCGGCCCGTCCAGCCTGAGCTTACCTTATCTCGTCAGCCGATCGCGTCAGACTGACCCTTCTCATCCACTTCACCGGCGGCTATTCCATGCGGCTGATGAGGTCAGGTCGCGAGCGCCTTAACGCATGCGCATTGTTCATGGCTATCAGCAGGTTCCGCCGGAGATTCAGGGGGCGGCCCTTGCCATCGGCAACTTCGATGGCGTGCATCGCGGCCATCAGGCGCTGCTGCTGGCGGCGCTGAATGAGGCTCGGGCAAGCGGCAGGCCGGCCGGCGTCATGGTTTTCGAGCCGCACCCGCGGGAGTTCTTCCGGCCAGACGAGCCGCATTTCCGGCTGACCACGCTGGATGGGAAGCTGCGGCTGGTCGAGCGTCTGGGGCTCGACTTCGCCATCGTGCTCACTTTCGATGCAGACCTGGCGGGGCAGCCTGCGTCGCGCTTCATCAACGAGGTGCTCGTCGACGCCCTCCGCGTCAGCCATGTGGTGATCGGCTACGACTTCTTCTTCGGCAAGGGCCGCGGCGGCAACCCGGAGGTGATGCGGGCCGCCGGGCGGGAGCACGGGTTCGAGGTCACCGTCATTGCGCCGGTGGCCGAGGCGGGCGAGGTATTTTCATCGAGCGGCATCCGGGCGAAGCTGTCCGCCGGTGATGTCGGAGGCGCCGCCCTCGACCTCGGTCATTGGTGGCGCGTCGCCGGGGTCGTCACCGGCGGGGCCAAACGCGGGACAGGACTGGGTTTCCCGACGGCCAATATCTCGCTACCCAAGGGCACGGCACTGGCGCACGGCATCTATGCGGTCCGGGTTTTCATCGGCGGAGAGCGCTACAGCGGCGCTGCCTACATCGGCACGCGCCCGACCTTCGACCATGGCGCGCCGGTGCTGGAGGTGTTCCTGTTCGACTTCGATGGAGACCTATACGGCAGGGAGATCGAGGTCGAATTCCTCGACTTCATCCGGGAGGACCAGCGCTTTCCCGATGTCCGGTCGCTCGTCTCTCAAATGGAAGCGGATTGTGCCCGCGCGCGTGAAATCATCGAGGCTGTGGATGCGAACTCGCCGCTTGCCGGGTTCCCGCTTGCTGAGGCTTGAAAACCCGCACCACCCGAGCTTCCACTTGTGTTTCGCGAGCGGAGGTTGCTAGAACGCCGTTGACCCCGAAATCCGAAAGACAGCCCATGCCCAAGGACAACGGAAAGCCGGGCCCGCAGGGCCGCGACTGGAGCCAGACTCTCTTTCTGCCACGTACGGCGTTTCCGATGAAGGCGGGCCTGCCTGAACTCGAGCCGCGTCTCATCCAGCGCTGGCAGGAGCTCGGCATGTACCGCCGCCTGCGCGAGGCCGCCAAGGGCCGCAAGAAGTTCATTCTGCACGACGGTCCGCCCTACGCGAACGGGCATATCCATATCGGCACCGGCCTCAACAAGATCCTCAAGGATATTGTCGCCCGCTCCCAGCAGATGATGGGCCGCGACGCCAACTATGTGCCCGGCTGGGACTGCCACGGCCTGCCGATCGAATGGAAGATCGAGGAGGAGTACCGGGCCAAGGGCAAGACCAAGGATTCGGTGCCCATAACGGAGCTGCGGCGGGACTGCCGCGCCTTCGCGGAGAAGTGGATCGACATCCAGCGCGAGGAGTTCAAGCGCCTCGGCGTCGAGGGCGACTGGGATCATCCCTATTCGACGATGAGCTTCGATGCGGAGGCCAAGATCGCGAGCGAGCTCATCAAGTTCGCCATGAACGGCTCGCTCTACCGCGGCTCCAAGCCGGTCATGTGGTCGGTAGTGGAGCGCACGGCGCTGGCCGAGGCGGAGGTGGAGTATCACGAGGTCACCAGCCCGACCATCTGGGTGCGTTTCCCCGTGTCCGAGGTGCAGGTGACGCAGCGCCAGCTCAGCAAGGGGCTGACGGAGATCGACAACGTCAGCCAGGCGGCGGTGGTCATCTGGACGACGACGCCGTGGACCATCCCCGGCAACCGGGCGATCTCCTTCAACCGCACCATCCAGTACGGCCTGTACGAGGTCACCGACGCGCCGGCCGACAACTGGGCGAAGCCCGGCGAACGGCTCATCATCGCCGACAAGCTCGCCGACAGCGTGCGCCTTGCTGCCCGGATCAACGGCTGGCGGCGGCTGGGTGACGTTTCTGAGGCGACCCTCGAGGCGATGATCTGTCATCACCCCTTCCATGGCCAGGGGTATGAGTTCCAGGTCCGCCTCTATCACGGCGACCACGTCACGGACGACGCTGGCACGGGCTTCGTGCACACCGCGCCGGGCCACGGCGCCGAGGACTACTCGGTCTTCGAAGAGCACCGCGCCGCCTTTGCCGAGGCGGGCATTCCGGAAGTCCCGCACACCGTGGGCGAGGACGGCTACTACTTCCGCCACGTACCCCTGTTCGGCGGCGAGCACCCGAAGCGCGTCATCGACGACAAGGGCAAGTTCGGCGATGCCAACGAGGCCGTGATCCAGGAGCTGATCAAGGCCGGGGCACTCATCGCTCGCGGCCGGCTCAAGCACTCCTACCCGCACTCGTGGCGGTCGAAGGCGCCGGTCATCTTCCGCAACACGCCGCAGTGGTTCATTGCCATCGACAAGCCGATCGAGGTGGCCGGCAAGAAGGGCAAGGGCTCGATCCGCGAGTATGCGCTGAAGGCCATCGACGAGACCCAGTTCGTGCCTGCAACCGGCCAGAACCGGCTGCGCGGCATGATCGAGCAGCGGCCGGACTGGGTCATTTCGCGCCAGCGTGCCTGGGGCGTGCCGATCACCGTCTTCGTGAACAAGGCGACGCAGCAGTACATTCCGAACCGGCAATGGAAGCGCTCGCGCGAGCTGACGAAGCGGATCGTCGAGGCGTTCAAGGCGGAAGGGGCGGACGCCTGGTTCGCCGAAAACGCGAAGGAGCGGTTCCTCGCGGGGCTCGTCGACGACGTCAACGAATGGGAGCAGGTCCGCGACATTCTCGATGTCTGGTTCGATTCGGGCTCCACGCACGCGTTCGTGCTCGAGGAGCGCAAGGATCTCGCTTGGCCGGCCTCGCTTTACCTCGAAGGGTCCGACCAGCATCGTGGCTGGTTCCACTCCTCGCTGCTCGAAAGCTGCGGCACGCGCGGACGGGCACCCTACAACGGCGTGCTGACGCACGGCTTCGTCGTCGACGAGGACGGGCGCAAGATGTCGAAATCTCTCGGCAACGTGGTGGCGCCGCAGGATGTCATTCGTCAGTCGGGTGCGGAGATCCTGCGCCTCTGGGTGGCGAGCGCGGACTATTCCGAGGACCTGCGTATCGGTCGCGAGATTCTGAAGTCCAACATCGAGGCCTACCGAAAGATCCGCAACACGCTGCGCTGGATGCTTGGCAATCTCGCCCACTACGACGAGAAGCTCAAGGTGCGGCCGCGGGAGATGCCGGGTCTCGACCGCTACATGCTGCATCGACTCGCCGAGCTCGATGTGCTGGTGCGGCAGGGCTACGAGACCTACGACTTCAAGCGCGTCTTCCATGCGCTGTCGAATTTCTGTGTCAGTGATCTGTCGGCGTTCTACTTCGATATTCGCAAGGACACGCTTTATTGCGAGCCGTATTCCAGCAAGAAGCGACGCGCGTGTCTCACGACACTGAATGAGATCTTCAACTGCCTGACGGTGTGGCTGGCGCCGATCATCTGCTTTACTGCAGAGGAGGCTTGGCTTGCCCGCAATCCGTCCGAGGACAACTCGGTCCACCTGCAGGTCTTCCCCAAGGTTCCGAAGGCCTGGCGCGATGACGGCCTTGCCGAGAAGTGGGAGAAGGTCCGGCGCGTGCGCCGCGTGGTCACGGGTGCGCTGGAGATCGAGCGGGCGGCGAAGCGTATCGGCTCGAGTCTCGAGGCGGCGCCCGACGTCTACATCGCCGACGAGGCGCTGCTCGACGCCCTCGAGGACATCGACATGGCCGAGGTCGCCATCACCAGTGCGGCTCAGGTCGTCCCCAGCGAGCCGCCAGTGAGTGCCTTCACGTTGCCGGAGGTGCCGGGGGTGGGCGTCGTACCGCGGCGCGCCGAAGGCCAAAAGTGCGCGCGGTCCTGGCGTATCGTGCCGGACGTGGGCACCGATCCGGAGTATCCGGAGCTGTCGGCCCGTGATGCTGCCGCCGTGCGCGAGTTCGACAAGCGCAACGTCGCCGCTGCGGCAGCCGAATGAGCCGCACGCCGTCTCAGGCGAAGCCGGGCTGGCTGTGGGGACCGTACTCGCGGCTGGGCCTGTCCATCGCGCTTGTCGCGCTGGTCATCGACCAGGTGCACAAGTGGTGGATGCTCGCCATCTATCGCATCGAGGAGAAGGGCCGCGTGTCCGTGCTGCCCTTCCTCGATTTCGTTTATGTGAAGAACCTCGGCATCAGTTACGGGCTGGGCGCGGGCGTCATCGGACAGGGGGCGCTCGCTGCATTTGCGCTGATTGCGGCGCTGGGCCTCACCGTCTGGCTGGCCCGCGGTGAAATGAATCGCCTCACGGCAGTCAGCGTCGGCTTGCTCATCGGCGGCGCGATCGGCAACGCGATCGACCGCCTCCATCTCGGCGGCGTGGCGGATTTCTTTCTGCTCCACGCCTACGGATGGTCCTGGTACGTGTTCAACATCGCAGACGTGGCCATCGTCGCAGGTGTGGCCGGATTGCTATACGACTCGCTCGGGCCGAGTCGCAATCGCGCCGCAAATGGTCCATAAAGGTCCGACGGGAAACGATTCTCTCCGTCGCGACTGCATCCGGGGGCCGCTTATGAACAGGACGGGTCGACAGAAGCGGATTGCGCTGACTGCGAGCGCCATCATGGCATCGCTGGTGGTTTCGGGCTGCGGCTTCGGCGACGTCGAGTTCAATGGCGCCATCTTCGAGGCCATGGGGCTCAACAACAACGGACCGCGCGAAGAGCCGAAGCTGCCGCCGCGCGCCGGCATCGTTCTGCCACCGGATACCGAGCAGCTGCCGGAACCGGGCTCGACCCAGGTCGCAGCCCCGCCGCCGGGCGAGGCGTGGCCGGTCGATCCGGAGGAGCGCAAGGTTGCCGCAGCCGAGGAGCTGGAGCGGCAGCATCAGGAGTTCTGCCGCGAAGCCCTATGGAAGGCCCGCGCGGCCGGGCGGACCGACGCCCAGATCACCGGCCCGAAGGGCTCCTGCAACCCGTCGATCCTGCGCAGTATTACCGGCAAGGACATCACGACGCGGCAGTAGATGCAACTGCGGCTCTTGCATCAGCCGCAATCATGGTATGTTTTGCATCCGCCGCCGCAGATCTCGGGTGTAGATCTCGTCGGTTCAGCGGTGCTGGTTGCGGCATCTCAAAGCTTCCGCGTGATTTTTCGCGGTCTGCACCGTTTGACAACTCTGGTCGCGAACCCGACATAACCCATTGGCGATTGGGCGTTCATCCAAGCCGACGTGCCCGCCCCGGCACGAGATCTGCCGCTGACTTGTTCAATTCCGGGACCGCGCCAGTGCATAAGGGACAGAGTATGCTCACACGCGTTCGGGTCTCACTTTCAACCCTGTTGGCGTTCACCATGATGCTTGCTTTTGCACAAGATCCTCTCGAGGCGCAGACCAACGACCGCCGCGCCACGGAGTTCACACTGTCCAACGGCATGCAGGTGGTTGTCGTTCCCGACCACCGTGCGCCCGTGGTGACGCACATGGTGTGGTACCGCGTCGGCGCAGCCGACGAGCCCCCGGGCGTGTCGGGCATCGCCCACTTCCTCGAGCACCTGATGTTCAAATCGACCGAGAAGATCGCCTCGGGCGAGTTCTCGCGCATCGTCTCGCGCATGGGCGGCCAGGACAACGCTTTCACCAGTCAGGATGCGACCGCGTATTTCCAGCGCATCCACAAGGATCGGCTGGGGCAGGTGATGAAGATGGAGGCGGACCGCATGGTCAACCTGCGCCTGACCGAGGCCGAGGTGCTGACCGAGCGGGACGTCATTCTCGAAGAGCGCCGCTCACGCGTTGAGAACAATCCCCAGGCCGTGCTCGACGAGCAGATGAACGCGGTCCTTTACTACTCGCATACCTACGGCATTCCGGTCATCGGATGGGAGCACGAGATCGCGCGGCTCACCCGCGAGGATGCGCTGAGCTTCTACAAGCGCCATTACGCCCCGAACAATGCCATCCTGGTCGTTTCGGGCGACGTGACGCCGGAGGAGGTTCGCCGTCTCGCCGAAGAGAGCTACGGGACGATTCCGGCCAACTCGGAGATCAGGGCGCGCAAGCGTCCCATGGACCCTGAGCAGCGGGCCGCCCGCCGCCTCGAGATCAAGGATCCGCGCGCCGGCAAGCCCTCCGTGCAGCGGTATTATGTGACGCCGAGCTACGTGACGGCACAGCCCGGCGAGGCAGAGGCACTCGATCTGCTGATGAAGATCGCCGGCTCCGGCGCGACCAGCAGGCTCTATCAGAAGCTCGTCGTCAGCGAGAAGATCGCATCCGCGGCCGGCGGCTGGTACGGCGGCTCGAGCATGGATTTCGGCAAGATCGCCGTCTACGCGATCCCGGCCGAGGGCGCCTCGCTCGACACCGTCGAGAGCGCCATCGACGCCGTTCTCGCCGACATCATCGAGAACGGCGTGACCGAGGCCGAGCTGGAGCGCGCGAAGAAGGCCTATCTCGCCGAGTATATCTACGAGAGTGACAATCAGGCGACGCTGGCCCGCCGCTATGGCTGGGGGCTGGTGGTCGGCCGCACGGTCGAGGACATCGAATCCTGGCCGGAGCGGATTTCCAAGGTCACGCTCGACGATGTGAAGAAGGTCGCTGCGCGCTATCTCGATCCGCGCCGGTCGGTCACGGGCAGGCTGCTGCCCGTCGCGCCCGACGTCGTTCGGCAGACCGGTGCCGACGCACGTCAGCGCCGCTCGTGAAGGAGTTCAGGTCATGGCTGGCATTCAGTGGCTGGGCGGGTCCGGCTCCTTTTTCAGGCAACTTCCGGTCGTTGCGCTCGTCTTGGCGTTTCTCTTTGGAATGAGTGCAACGTACGCGACATCAGCATCCGCAATGAAGATTCAAACGGTAAAGAGCCCGGGGGGCATCGAGGCCTGGTTGGTCGAGGAGCACAGCGTGCCGCTGATGGCGATGCGCTTCGCCTTCGAGGGCGGCAACTCGCAGGATCAGACCGGCAAGGAAGGCGTCGCCAACTTCCTCACGGCCATGATGGACGAGGGCGCCGGTGACCTCACCGCGATCCAGTTCCAGGAGCGCATGGAAGAGCTCGCCTTGCGCATGGGCTTCGAGGACAGCCGCGATTCGCTTTACGGCAGCTTCGAGACGCTGACTGTGAACCGTGACGAGGCGGTCGAGCTGCTGCGTCTTGCGATCAATCAGCCACGGTTCGATGCAGACGCGATGGAGCGCATTCGCGGCCAGCTGGTGACCAGCCTTGCCTTCGCCGCCAAGGACCCGGATCGGGTCGCCGCGCGCGAGTGGTTTGCCGCCGCCTTCCCGGATCATCCCTACGGCCGGCCGGCGATGGGCACGGTGGAGAGCCTCGCCAGGATCACGCGAGACGATCTGGTGACCTACCGCAAGCGGGTGTTCGCCAAGAACACGCTGAAAGTGGCCGTGGTTGGCGATATCGATGCGGAGACGCTCGGCAAGGTCCTCGACAGGGTCTTCGGCGATCTGCCGGAGAAGGCAGAGCTCGACCCTGTGCCATTCATCGAGCCCAAGAAGGGCGGCAACCTGCGCGTGGTCGAGATGCCTGTTCCGCAGTCGGTCGCCACGTTCGGCCTCGCGGGCATTCCCCGCAAGGATCCGGACTTCATCCCCGCGTTCGTCATGAACCACATTCTGGGCGGCGGCGGGTTCTCCTCGCGGCTCATGGAGGAGGTGCGGGAAAAGCGCGGCCTTGCCTACTCGGTCTACAGCTATCTGCAGCCCTATCAGCACACGGCCATTTTCGCCGGCGGCGTCGCCACGAAGAATGAAGAGATCGGCCAGTCACTCGATGTGATCCGCGCCGAGCTCGCTCGGATGGCGACCGAGGGCCCGACCCCGGACGAGCTCCAGAACGCCAAGAGCTATCTCGTTGGCTCCTATCCGCTCCGGTTCGACACGAACGCGAAAATCGCCAACCAGCTTCTGGGCATCATGCAGGACGGGCTCGGCAAGGACTACGTCGAGAAGCGGAATTCGCTGATCGAGGCCGTGACGCTGGAGGACGTGAGACGGGCTGCGAAGCGAATCCTCGAGACGGACAACCTCATCATGACGGTTGTCGGCCAGCCGAAGAACCTGAAGGAACGCATCTGACGCTCCATCCCGCCACGCCTTCCGAGGCTTGGCACGGATAAGGGACTCAGGTCTAACTGGGTCCCGACCGCGTATTGGCCAAAGGAGATTGGTGACGGCATGGTCGAGTCGGCGCGCGCCCAGCCTGCAGCAGGCGTCCTCCCATACCGGCAAAACATCGATGGTCTTCTCGATCGCGCGATCGGCCGTCATGGCCTGAGCGAGGCCGACCTGCAGCGCTGGGTTGCGAGACTCGAACCGGCGCTCGAAGGGCTGCGGCGGGACTGGGAAACGGCTAGCCTGCCGCTGCTGCGCATTCCCGAGGAAACGTCCGATATCGACGCTGCCGAGGCGGCCATGGCGAAACTGTCCGCCGGTGCCGAAGTGATCGTCTTCTTCGGCACCGGCGGATCGAGCCTCGGCGGGCAGACGCTTGCGCAGCTTGCCGGCTGGCACATCCCTGGCGCGGCTGACGAAGCGCAGAAGCGCCGTCCTCGCACACGCTTCTATGACAATCTGGACGCCGACACGCTGGGGCGGTCTCTGGCGAGCTTCGATCTGGCTGCAACCCGCTTCGTTGTGACTTCGAAGTCGGGCAACACGCCTGAGACGCTGGTCCAGGCCCTGGCGGCTCTGGACGCAGTCAAGGCCGCAGGTCTCTCGAAGGACATCCCGCGCCTCTTCCTGGGTCTGACCGAGCCCGCCGCTTCAGGCCGCAAGAACGGGCTGCGTCGGCTCTTCGAGGCGCACGGCATTCCGCTGCTCGATCATCATACGGGCATCGGCGGACGCTACTCCGTGCTGACGAACGTGGGCTTATTGCCGGCCATCGCACGCGGGCTCGACGTACGCGCCTTGCGGGCGGGTGCGGCGGGCGTCATCGCCAACATGCGCTCTGCCGCCCGGCCGGCCGATGTCCCGGCCGCAATCGGCGCTGCGGTCAACATAGCACTCGCCAGGGAGCGCGGCGTACGCATCGGCGTAATGATGCCTTATGCCGACCGCCTCGCCCGTTTCGCCCACTGGTACGTGCAGCTCTGGGCCGAAAGTCTGGGCAAGAACGGTGAAGGCACCTCACCGGTCGCCTGCCTCGGCCCGCTGGATCAGCACAGCCAGCTTCAGCTCTTCATGGATGGTCCCCGCGAGCACCTGATCTCCGTGCTGCGGCTGGCAACGTCAGGCACCGGTCCGCGCATCGATCCCGAACTTGCTGCCATGGCGGGTCTCGATGAGATGGCTGGCCGTCACGTCGGCGATCTCGTCGCGGCTCAGACCCATGGTGTGCCGCAGGCGCTGGCCCAGGCCGGGCGGCCCGTCCGCATTTTCGATCTCGACCGTCTCGACGAATTCACGCTCGGCGCGCTGCTGATGCATTTCATGCTGGAGACGATCCTCGCCGGCCGGCTGCTCGGCGTCGATCCATTCGACCAGCCCGCCGTCGAGCTCGGAAAGAAGCTCTCGCGCGAGCGGCTACAGCAGGGCACCTGAACCGGTGCACCTTGCGGGGAGGGGACCCGTGGCCATCCGGCAGCTTTCACCGGAAACCGTCAACCGCATTGCCGCGGGCGAGGTGATCGAGCGCCCGGCGAGCGTCGTCAAGGAGCTCGTCGAGAACGCCGTCGACGCGGGAGCGCGCGAGATCGAGGTGGTGGCCTCGGGCGGCGGTGTTTCGCTCATCCGCGTGACTGACGACGGCGGCGGGATGGGCGCACAAGACCTGGCGCTGTCCGTCGAGCGGCACGCCACGTCCAAGCTCAACGGTGACGATCTGCTCGATATCCGAACGCTGGGTTTTCGCGGCGAGGCGCTGCCGTCCATTGGCTCCGTAGCCGAGCTGACCATCGTTTCGCGTCTGCGCGGGGCGGACGAGGCCTTCTCGCTGAAGGTGGAGCGGGGCCGGAAGGGCTCTCTGATGCCGGCGGCTGGTAATTCCGGCACGCGGGTCGAGGTGCGTGATCTTTTCTCGGCCACACCGGCGCGGCTGAAATTCCTGAAGTCCGAGCGCTCCGAGAACATGGCCATCGCCGATGTCGTGAAGCGGCTGGCGATGGCGCACCCGGAGGTCGGCTTCGTGCTGGTGACGGGCGAGCGGACGCCCCTGCGGCTGCCGGCGACAGACACCAGTCCGGCGGGCATGCTGCAGCGCCTAGGGCATGTGATGGGCCGCGCTTTCGTAGACGACGCACTCGAGATCGCGGGTGAACGGGAAGGCATTCGCCTCTCCGGCTTCGCCGGCCTGCCGACACTGCATCGGCCGGATTCGAGCCAGCAGTTCCTGTTTGTGAACGGCCGGCCCGTGCGCGACAAGCTGCTCGTCGGCGCGGTGCGGGCGGCCTACTCCGACCTCATTCCCCGCGGCCGGCAGCCGCTGCTCGCCATTTTCGTCGACCTCGATCCGCGGGAGGTGGATGTGAACGTGCATCCGGCGAAGGTGGAAGTGCGATTCCGCAACTCCGCTGCAGTGCGTTCTCTGCTCGTCGGTGCGCTCGGGCACGCGCTGCGGCAGGCGGGGCACCGGGCCTCCGCTTCGGGTGGCACTGCGGCCGTCGAGGTGCTTTCGGAGCGCAGGGCCGATGTGTCTCCAACCCCGCCGATATTCCTCGCGCAGCGGTTCGAGTCCATGCGGAGCTTCGGCGCTCTCTCAAGCACGCCGGGCTTGGCGGAAGCGATGCAGGCGCCGCTCGCCGACATGGATGAGCCGAGCGCTGAATCCTATGATGAGGCGGTGGCACCGGCACCCGATCTGCTGGATCACCCTCTCGGCGCCGCCCGTTGCCAGATCCACGAGACCTACATCATCGCGCAGACGCGCAACTCGATGGTGATCGTGGATCAGCACGCGGCGCACGAACGGCTCGTCTATGAGCGGATGAAGGCGATGCTCGCCGATGGAGGCGTCGCGCGGCAGGGGCTGCTCATCCCCGAGATCGTCGATGTCGGAGAGGACGAGGCAGAGGCCCTCGCCGAGCACGCGGAGGAGCTGGCCGAGTTGGGTCTCGTGCTGGAGCGGTTCGGTCCCGGTGCCGTGGCCGTCCGGGAGACACCTGCGCTCCTCGGCCAGACCGACGCGCAGGGGCTCGTCCGCGATCTCGCCGCCGATATCCTGCGCGATGGCGAGCGGCTGGCGCTGAAGGAACGGCTGGAAGCCGTCTGTGCCACCATGGCCTGCCACGGCAGCGTGCGGGCCGGGCGGCGGCTCACCGCGGCCGAGATGAATGCACTCCTGCGGGAGATGGAGGCAACGCCGCTGGCCGGCCAGTGCAACCATGGCCGCCCCACCTATGTCGAGCTGGCCCTCAACGATATCGAACGGCTGTTCGGCCGCCGCTGAAGCAGCTACCTGCGCCGCGTCGCGATCAGCACCATCACGCCTGCAATCACGAGCAGAATTCCCGGCAGGAGCCGCCAGTCGAACACGGCGGCATCGATGATTCCGAACGTTACCGCCAGGCTCTGCACGAACAGCGTCGTCAGCGGCATGAAGGCACTGGTGGCGATGAAGTTTTCGGTCTGGATCTTCACGACCGAGGAGAACTGCAGATAGCTCATCGCCGTGAAGATGACGCCGCCGAGGACGAGAGCCATCACCATCGTCGGCCAATGCCACAGGTCGGATGGCGCCGGCAGCAGATCACTCCGTTCAGCAAAGCCGCTGCCGACGAGTGTCGCGGCCAAGCCGACGAGAAACAGGCTGGCGAAGCCGGTCACCAGGACCACGAGTCCGGTGACGCGCATCTTCTCGAAGACGTTCCGGGCGGCGCGGTTCCACGGGTGGAACTCGCTCGCGAATCCGCGCAGGCAGATGGCTGCCGCGGCGATGATGCCGTAGAAGACGCCGATGACCTGCGACGAGAGATCGAGCGTGAAGGCCAGCGTTCCAATGCCTATGCTGATGATGGCGGCACCGAACCACGCGCCCGCCCCCGGGCTCCGGCGAAAGGTCACCCAGCCAAGCAGCAGCGCCAGCGGGATCGACAGGCGCAAGATGAGGTTGCCTTCGGCCGGCGAGAGTGTGACTAGGACGAGGCAGAAACTGACTTCGACCGTGATGGCGCCGAGCCCGACCAGCCAGCTCATGGGGGACATCATCACCCGGAACGGCTCGTTCCCGAGCCCCGTGACGGTCAGCATGCCCGCCGCCGAGATCAGCAGCGAATAGAGAATGAAGACGATGGGGTGGGCGCCCTTGGAAATCGCGAACGCATTCATGACGCTCAGGATGGCGATGGCGAGCACGTAAAGCCCAGCCTCGATCCAGCCACTGATGCGTTCCGTGGGGCGAGCCGGCTGCTGCGGGGGTGAGGGATTTTGCATGGATGGTCTGTCGTTCATGGCGCGGCGGCGCAGGATTGGGGCGAATAGCGAGCGAACACGACCTGCGTGCTTCCCCAGACGCGTCGATCGATCTCTGTGAACTCCGCAGGCAACGCAAGCCCGGTTCGGTCCGCCTCCTCGATCACCGCGATCGCCCCATCGGCAAGCCAGCCGCCTGACGCGGCCGAAGAGAGCGCCTTCTCTGCGAGGCCCTGGCCGTAGGGCGGATCGGCGAAAAGCAAAGAGAAGTCGTCGCGGTTTCCCGCCGGGCCGAGGTCGGTTGCATCGCGGCGAAAGATCCTCGTGATGCCGGTCAGCCCGAACGCTTCGATGTTGCGCCGGATGAGCCCTCGCGCCTCCGCATCCTGCTCCACGAACAGGCAGAGGCTTGCGCCGCGGGAAAGGGCCTCCACGCCGAGCGCGCCGGTGCCGGCGAACAGGTCGAGCACCTTGGCGCCTTCCAGCGTGAAGTCCGGGATACCGTGGGCGAGAACGTTGAACACGGCCTCGCGTACGCGGTCCGACGTGGGCCGCAGCCGCTGGTCATTGGGATCTTTCGGGGAAGCAAGCGGCCGCCCGCGGAGCCGGCCTGCAACAACTCTCATCGCCTGTCGTCCTCGGGCTTCGGCACATCCGGTCTGGTCTTGGCGCGTTCGGCCTTCTGCCGCTGGCGGCGCGCCTTCTCCTCGTCGCTTGCGAGGGTGAGGCCGAGCTCGCGGGAGATCCGAGGCCCAAGCTGATCGATCAGCACGCGCCGGCGCACTGGCTCCACCTGGCCCGGATCGAGATCGAGAAGCTGAAACGGACCGAAGGAGATGCGGATCAGGCGGTTCACCTCCAGATCCAGTGCGCCGAGCACCTTGCGGACCTCGCGGTTCTTGCCCTCGCGCAGGCCGATGGTGAGCCAGACGTTGCTGCCCTGCAAACGATCGAGCGTGGCTTCGATCGGGCCATAGCGGACACCCTCGACCTCGATGCCGTCCTTCAACCTGTCGAGCTCGGCTTGAGTAATCGTGCCGTGGGCGCGTACGCGATAGCGCCTGAGCCAACCCGTCGCCGGCAGCTCCAGGTGCCGTGCCAGCGCGCCATCAGTGGTCAGCAGCAGCAGGCCCTCGGTATTGAAGTCGAGCCGGCCGACAGAAATGACCCTCGGCATGTCCTCCGGGAGCTTCTCGAACACGGTCGGCCGGCCCTGCGGATCGCGATGGGTGGTGACGAGGCCACGCGGTTTGTAGTACCGCCAGACCTGAACGGGCTCGATGCCGGGCAGGGGCTTGCCGTCGACCAGCACGACGTCCCCGGGTCCCACGTCCCGGGCCGGGCTTTTCAGCACCGCGCCATTGACGGTAACGCGGCCTTCGGCGATCCAGCGTTCGGCATCGCGACGGGAGCAGAGGCCGGCGCGGGCCATGGCCTTCGCGATGCGCATGGTCTGCGGTAGATGGCCGGCCGCGGCAGGTTCTTCGCGGCGCCGCGCCTTCTCGGAGGCCGCCTGGTGCTCGGGCTTCGGCCGGGCTTGCACCCGGCGCTTGGGCGGCGGGCGCCGGTCTGCGTGCCTGGTGCGATCGGCCGCTGTGGGACGTTTCGGTTGACCCGCTCGGGTTTTGCGCATGATCAGGATGATTGTTCGATCGGTTTGGTGAGGGCCTTTATGGCACCGCGCTCGACAGGAAGCCATATGGCGCTCGCGCTGGACGAGGCCCGGCGTGCGGCAGATCGCGGCGAGGTGCCTGTCGGCGCTGTGGTGGTCGCGCCCGATGGCACGGTTGTCGCCCGCGCGGGCAATCGGACGCGCGCGCTGGCGGACCCGACGGCGCATGCAGAAATGCTGGTCATCCGCGAGGCATGCCGCGCGACAGGATCGGAGCGGCTCACCGGCTTCAGCCTTTACGTGACGCTGGAGCCATGCCCCATGTGCGCGACGGCCATTTCGTTTGCGCGCATCCGGCGCCTCTACTACGGCGCCAGCGATCCGAAGGGCGGCGGTGTCGAGTACGGGCCCCGCATCTTTGCGCAGCCGACCTGCCATCACGTGCCGGAAATCTATTCCGGCATCGGGGAGGCCGAGGCGTCCCGGCTGCTCAAGGAATTCTTCGAGGCGCGCCGCGGGACGGAGTAAAGCGTCACTTCCGCCTGGATCTGCGGCTCTTGACCAGCGACTTCAAACCCGGAGCCGGTGCGGGCACGGCAGGCATCGGCGGCTCTGGCGTGGGCTCGAGTGGGCGCAAGCCGTGCTCCGTTCCGAGGACCCGCTGAAGCTCCTTTCTCAGCGCCGCTTTGGCGGGCTGGGCTGCCTCGAGGATCTCGTGAGGCCGCGTGAACTCCAGCACGCCGAACTGGTCGACAGCCACCTGGATGAGAATGTCCGGCCGGCGGTGGCGCAGGCGCTCGCGCGTGACGGATTTCTGCAGGATCTGGATCGACTGCACGATGACCTCGACAGCAGTCGGCCGAGGCCCGATGTCGGCTTCCGCCGTCTTGGCGTTGACGTCTATGGCGACCGTAATGTCGGCCGCACCGTCGATCAGGTCGAACGGCAGCGGATTGGCGAGGCCGCCGTCGACAAGCGTCCGGCCGTCGATGACGACCGGCGAGAAGAGGACTGGAATAGCGATGCTGGCGGCGACGGCGGGACGCAGCGGCCCCTCGTCCAGCACGATTGCGTCCTGCGA